>JBELAT010000053.1:0-12062 GCA_049508565.1 Endomicrobiales bacterium
GGGATACTTTTCAAATCATTGAGTCTTTTGCTACAATACTTGAAGAAACACGATGTAAGGAAAAAAGAAACTGAATTATCAATGGGAACAAGAATGTCATCTGCACCTGTTCGAGTATTTTCTGCTAAACCAGTTTATGCACGGATGCACGAGTGAAAATGATTGATCAGGCGCAGGATTTCATGATACGTCAAGGATTATTGCTCCACCTTTCAACCCGATAGCAAAAGCACTGATCACGGCGATAAACGATGACAACATCTCTTATTATAGTTGGATCAATCAGATCTGTTAGATATTAAAACATCAGAAAGAGAGAAGCAGAAATGGTACTTGAAATTGTACAACTGTCCGTTTTGGTTTATTTAATTTTCTTGGTGCATAAAACCAAAAAAGAAGTTCACAGAATGCACTGCTTTATGTATGACTATACTGATGAACTTTCCAAAATCTTGCATCGATATATAGGTTTTATGAATCTTCTACAACCTAAAGATATGTCTGACCACAACATCAGGCTATGGAATAAATTGCATACTGAGAGTAAAAACAGCGTTGACTATTTACAACATAAAAACAAATATGATCCGGAGGACATGCAATTTCATCCACGTGACGAAAAAAATGATGCAAAAAAGACAAAAGAGGATAATTCAAAAGAAGAGGAATGGTGACGTAAATTCTTGAAATATTTAATAACAATGTAAAATTAACGTGCTCTAAAAGACTGATAAAACTCATGACCAAAAAGCAAATCACTGATATTTAGACAAAGTGGCGAAGTTATAGAGTTGTCAAACGCGCGGAACTTAAAATGCGAAATTACGAATGTGACTTTCCGACGGTATTTACTCTTATCGACAGAAATACCACAAGAATCAATTAAGCGTATTGATTCCTGTGGACTTTACAACCATTAAAAAATATTTTACCCCACATTGAGGATGTAAATGTTAGAAGAATCAATAAGAAAACGTAGTTATACAATAAAAACCTTCGGTTGTCAGATGAATACCGCTGATTCTGAGATGATAGAAGAATATCTCCGCACACGAGGGTGGATAATGGCTGATATGCCGGCTCATGCGGAACTCGTTATTATCAACACATGTTCGGTTCGCGGGCAAGCAGAACACAAAGCTCTCTCCTATCTCGGGCGACTCGCACTCATAAAAAAATCACAACCAACTATGAAAGTTGTTTTCACCGGGTGTATGGCCGAACGCGTCAAAGAATCGATAAAAAAACGTTTTCCGATGATTAACCTGGTTATCGGGGCTCGGGACATTGAATACGTTCCCATTCTCCTAGATAAATTCCTTTCAGAAGATCATGATTTCAACCATATTGCTTCTGCTTCCACTCCTCACCTAACAACTTCCGTCAACATCATGCGAGGGTGCGAAAATCACTGTTCCTACTGTATAGTCCCATCCGTACGCGGCCCGGAGAAAAGTAGACCCGTGATCGATATCGTGACTGATATCACTCGTTTAGCAGCTTCAGGGACTAAGGAAGTGTTATTACTGGGACAAAATGTCAATTCTTACCGAGCATCAGATTCAGAGGGGAACTTAACGGATTTCCCTGATCTCTTGAGACGAGTTAACGCTATCCCGGGAATCGAACGGTTACGCTTTATGACCAATCATCCCAAAGACCTGAGCGACAAACTTATTGAAACGATGAAATCGTACACGAAAGTGTGCGATCACATTCATCTCCCCCTGCAATCGGGTTCCGACACAATTCTCACGGCCATGAACCGCAAGTATACATCTGCCGATTTTTTAAAACTGGTGGAAAAATTAAAAAATGCCCTACCTTCCCTCGCAATAACTACTGATATTATGGTTGGTTTTCCTGACGAGACCAGTGCGGATTTTAATGCCACCCTTTCTGTTATCGCACTTGCTGATTTTGATTTTATATATGCTTTTAAATACTCCCCGCGACCGGGAACACCGGCGTCATTACGTGAGGACTCTGTAGCGCGCTCAGTAAAAGAGGATCGGCTTGCAATCCTTCTTGAACAAGCCAATGGTATCGCCACTCGAAAAAATGCTAAACTTATTGATACTCAACAGGAAGTTTTGGTAGAAGAAGTCAGTGCAGACGGGTTGGCTTACGGCAGGACACGGACAAATAAAAAAGCATATTTTTGCGGTAATGAGTCGCAACGGGGAAACTTGGTTACGATCACTATTACCGGAAGTAAAATCAATTGCTTGAAGGGTTCGTCACGTTCATGGGCAGCGCAACGCGTAAGTTAATTATAATCCTCACGACACTACTGGTTATTATTACCTTGTTTATCGGTTTTGAATTTCCAATCAATATAATATGGCCGGCTTTACACGGACCGATTATTGAAGCCAACGCAAAACTTTACAACATCGATCCGATGCTTATTACCGCCCTTATAAAAACTGAATCAAACTTTTTTCGCAGTGCGCGATCACAGCGCGGTGCCATTGGGTTGATGCAGCTTATGCCTTCAACGGCGCACGAAATGGCAGCTGAGCTGGGCATGGGACATATAACTGACTCAGATCTTGAGTCCCCCGAGATCAACATACGATTGGGGACATACTATCTGTCAAAATTGATCACGCAATGTAATGGCAACATTGTACTGGCGCTTGCTTCCTATAATGCCGGTCTTGCAAAAGTACAAAACTGGTACCGGGAAAACCCTCTGCTTATCTGGGAAATTTCCGATATCCCGTACCGGGAAACCCGCAACTACGTCAAAAATATTAAATGGACCTACACGTGGATCAAACGCATTCAGAAACTCAAAAACTTCATTCATCACCAAAAGCACTGACTCCGCTGATGAGTCAATATCAGGACATCAAGACCCAATATCCGGGTGTGATTCTTTTTTTCCGGTTGGGCGACTTTTATGAAATGTTCGGTGAAGACGCCAATCGTGCTTCGGGGATTCTCAATCTTGTATTAACGCACCGCCAGGAAACACCGATGTGTGGTGTACCTCATCATGCAGCAACAGCGTATATTAAAAAACTTGTCGCGGCGGGTGAAAAAGTAGCGATCTGTGAACAGTTGGAAGAACCTGGTCCCGGCAAAAAGCTTGTTCGTCGAGGGGTCACGCGAGTTATCACGCCGGGCACGGTTCTCGATGAATCACTTCTTGATACTAAGAGTAATAATTATCTTGTTTGTCTTTTTCCTGCATCGCAGTATACCCTCTTCGGTCTGGCATACGCTGATATTTCGACCGGTGAATTTTATGCCGCTGAGGTAACTCCCGCACAACTGCGACAGGAACTCCCCAGGATTAATCCCGGCGAACTTCTTGTGCCTCACTCATGGGGGAAGCTTGATTCACTAAAAAGTATCATCGGCGACATTTCGGTCAGCGTCAGCACCGTTGATGACTGGCAACTGACACCGGAAGAATCGCGCTCGCGCATCATGTCTTTTTTTAACCTGCAATCATTAAAACCTCTCGGCATTGAAGACCGGAGTCTCGCGTGCGCCGCGGTCGCGGGAATTCTTTGTTATGTGCAAAAAACCCAGTGTAATAACAATCCGGCATTTTTACCGGTACGCTATTATTCTCTCGATCAATTCCTTTTGCTGGATAATACTGCCGTTAAAAATCTCGAATTAGTTGAAGGTCTTTCCAGTCGTACCAGAGAAAACTCACTTCTAGAAGTTATGGACCTTACGGTAACACCGATGGGTTCGCGTCGCATTAAAAACTGGATAACCCAGCCGCTTGTATCGCGCACCGCTATCGTCAATCGACAGAAATGCGTGGAATATTTTGTCACTGACTCCATCGCCCGCCGAAGTATCCGCGATATCCTCAAAAAAGCTGCAGACCTTGAGCGAATTATGAGCCGTGTTGTCGCCCGTTCCGCATCACCGCGCGATCTCATTGCTCTTAAAGAAACGTTGCTTCTTATCCCTTCACTCAAAACTGTTATCGCCGCACAATATGTCGGTATTGATTATACCCATCCTCTTGAGAAGCTGGCCGAAGGGTTACTCCCGGAAATCGACATCGTTTCCACTCTTAGCTGTGCAGTAACTGATGAGCCACCTGCAACACTTAAAGAGGGAAACGTATTTAAAACCGGGTTTCACGCAACACTTGATGAAATGCGTTCCATCAGCACCAATGCAAAACAACTCATTGCCGAGATGGAAGCCACCGAACGCACGCACACAGGTATTACCAATCTAAAGATCGGGTACACATCAGTCTTTGGTTATTATATCGAGATCAGCAAATCAAACCTGGGACTGGTACCGCCATCATATATCAGAAAGCAAACAGTGGCCAGCGGTGAGCGGTTCATTACCCCCGAACTGAAAATATTTGAAGAGAAAGTTCTTTCGGCAGATGAAAAGATCATGCGCCTTGAACAGGATCTTTTCAAAGAACTCTTAACGACGATAGCTGCGAGAACAGCATCGATACAGACAGTTGCGGCGCTTTTTTCAGAATTAGATGTGTATAGTTCACTGGGCGAACTCGCGATTGCCTACAATTACACACTACCACATATAGATGAGTCACATACACTCGCAATCAAAGAGGGGCGACACCCCGTTATCGAGAAAAAAATAAAAACGGGAACCTTTGTCGCTAATGATACTCTGTTAAACGCCGATACCGACCAAATCATCCTTTTGACGGGTCCGAACATGGCGGGGAAATCAACCTATCTGCGCCAGGTAGCATTGATTGTCGTTATGGCACAAATGGGATCGTATGTACCCGCTCAGGAAGCGGACATCGGGATTATCGATCGTATTTTCACCCGCATCGGAGCTGGTGACAATCTGTCGCATGGTGAATCGACGTTTATGGTCGAAATGCATGAAACAGCACACATCTTGAACCAGTTCACTCCGCGCAGTTTGATCATACTCGACGAGGTCGGCCGGGGAACCTCAACATATGACGGCATATCAATTGCGTGGGCCTGTATTGAATATCTTGCCGGTACACAGCTCAGAGATAAAAGACCGAAAGTTCTTTTTGCCACTCATTATTTTGAGTTGACTGACCTTGAAGGGAAATATGACGGTGTAAAAAATTATAATGTTGCGGTTAAAGAATGGAATAATGACGTCATTTTCATGCACAAGATCATTCCGGGAGGTGCCGACCGTTCGTACGGAATCCATGTCGCAAAGCTGGCGGGATTACCATCTGCTGTCATCGCAAAGGCCGCCACCATTATGCATATGCTGGAACAAAAGTCACCTGCTGCCGTACCACACATCCGTGAAAAAAATACTCAACTAAATTTGATCTCTTCTTTTTCTGAAGAATTTTTGATAGAATTAAACGCAATAGACATTAACAACCTAACTCCTATGCAGGGGTTGGCAAAATTAGCGCAACTTCAAAGTAAATATAAACGATAACGTATATTAAGGAGATCTTCATGCAGCAACATGACAAACGTAGACATAGCCGCCTGCCGGTTCTGCACGAAATGGATGAACCGATCCATATTGCGCTTAACAACAAGCAAGTTCCTGGTATTCTCGTTGACTTATCAGCTGGCGGCATGGCCTTGTTAACATTTGCATCTGCTCCTGTCGGCACTGAAATAAGCCTGACTATCGATGTTCCAGGACTGAAAACCAAAATGCTCAGTGGCAAGGTCGTCTGGACACTATCTAAAGGCGATATGTGGCGGATCGGAATCGTATTTACATCCATTGATCCGGTTGATTTCCGTCATATAAACCGTCTTGCTTTCGATTGTACCGACTGCGACACGAAGCTTGCACTCGGTGTTACCGACATTTGTTTTGAAAAATGCTCCTATTTTTCATTGTGCGAAAAACCGGTTAAACTTAAAATACACTAAATATTTACTCCATTAAACGATATTTGAAACCACCGTTGCGGTGGGCTATCACTCGATAGTAAGGTTGTGGATTAATGACTGTCACGGTCCTTTCCGAAGAAACCATCAATAAAATCTCTGCCGGCGAAGTTATCGAACGTCCCGCCAATGTTGTCAAAGAACTTGTTGAAAACGCCCTCGATGCTGAAGCCCGATCAATCTGTATTGACATCCGCCAGGCCGGAAAATCACTTATCCGTATTGCCGATGACGGCAGGGGAATGTCTACAGAAGATCTTCTTCTCGCCGTCAAACGCCACGCTACCAGCAAAATCAGGGACTTCAATGATGTGTCATCGGTTATCTCTCTGGGGTTTCGTGGTGAGGCACTTCCTTCAATAGCCTCCGTATCTCATGTCAGTATCCAAACCCAACAACGCTCTGGGCTGTCGGGGTGGGAGCTGAAGCTAAAGGCCGGCAGGCAGGAAGTGAGCCGCTCGTGGGCAGGTTCACCCGGAACTATTATTGAAGTATCGCATCTTTTTTTCAATACCCCTGCGCGCGAAAAGTTTCTCAAAAGTGAAACGACAGAACGCAACCGAATCGTTTCAATAGTTGAGGAAATGGCTTTAGCATGGCCGGATTGCGCCTTCGTCCTTACCAGTGATGGAAAACCTGTATTGAATGTACCCCGCGGACAGTCCATGACGGAGAGAATCGCCGATATCGTGGGCGATCGAAAGGCAAAAGACCTGCTTATTGTCGAAGCTGAGCATCCCCAGATCACGATGACTGCCTTTATAACACCCCGGACAAGTCCACTGCCCACAAAAAGCTTTCAATATCTTTTTATAAATGGCAGACCCATCAACTTTCCAAAGTTTTTGACGCGCAGTCTCTATGATGCGTACCGGGAAAATCTGCCTACGGGAACTCACCCCGGTGCCGTTATCTATCTGACAGTCGATCCCGGTGAAATTGACGTCAATATACATCCAACAAAACGAGAAGTCCGTTTTTCCCATGAACAGCAGTTGTACCAGTTTTTTTTCACTGCCGTGAGGAAAACACTCACTCAAGATGGTTTTTCACCGACATTTACATCTTCCCTGATAGACAATCAAAGCGCGAAAGAGTGCACCATAAATCATCACCCTCCTTGTTCTGAGAGTGATTTTTCGCCAGCCATGCGCAGACAAACTGAATTGTTATATAGTGATTCTCATGCAGCCAATCCCCAGCCTATGGAGAGCGAATTAATAGCGTTAGGACAGGTATTTGGTACATATGGTGTCGCCTTTTGGAATAAACAACTCATCATTATCGACCAGCACGCTGCAGCGGAGCGAATTCGCTTTGAACGCTACCGTACACAATGGCTTCATCACGTCATAGCCGTTCAGCCGTTACTGCTACCCCTGACGATCGATCTTCCCGTTAGCCAGATGTGCCTCATTAAGGAGAATGTGTCGCTTCTTACGGAAACCGGGTGGGAAATCGAAGAGTTTGGAAAAACAACGGTTCGGATCACATCAGTTCCCGCCATTCTCGGGACTGCAAGTGCCGTGGGCACGCTTTTCGCAACTATGATAGAAGCACTTCATGAAAACACTAAACTTCCTCATCCACAACGAATCGAAAACATTATCCGCAAAGCCTGCCGTGCCAGTATCAAGGCTCATGAGCCATTATCGCGTGAAGAACTATCGCGGCTAGTGACCGATCTTTTCGCTACTGAAATGCCGCATACCTGTCCTCACGGCCGGCCGACTTACTATGCTCTTTCCGAACATGATCTAAAAAAGATTTTTAATCGCAATGGTTGACAGATGTTAAAATAATTTATAGCATAATCGCATACGAAACCTTAAAAGAGAGGAGGTGTACATTACATGAAAAAAATTCTTCTCGCCCTTTTCGTTGCTTCCGTCGCATTTGCCGGCTGCTCCAAACAGGCAGAACAGCCGACACCGGCTCCTGAATCGACTGCACCAGCAGCACCCGCAGCACCTGCAACCGATCAATCAGGCGCACAGGGTCAGCAGCAGGGTCAGCAGGGCCAGCAAGGCCAGCAGGCTCCCGCCGCCGATCAGTCTGCGACGCCCGCAACAAAGTAATATTTTCACTTTATTACTCAAAAAGAAAAGCAGGGACAGCAACTGTCCCTGCTTTTCTTTTTGTACCCCCTCATAGTGTAAGGACGACTGTGTCATTTTTTAGTATCATGAACATATGACGACCACGGTTATAATAATTTCCGGTGCAACAGGGACTGGAAAGACAGCTGTCGGAGCTGCTCTTTCTACGATGATTGATGGTGAAATCATTTCTGCTGATTCCCGTCAAGTATACCGCTATCTGGATATCGGTACCAACAAGAGCGGGACATGGGAACCGAACACACGATTACGCAGGTTTCACGGTATAGCGCAACATCTCACGGATCTCATTGATCCATCTGAAACTTTCAGTGCGGGAAGTTTCCTTGAACATGCTGTACCACGTTGTTTAGAGATTATATCTCGCGGCAAAACTCCCGTAATAGTGGGGGGAACCGGCCTTTATATTAAAGCCATTTGCGACGGATTGTCGATCTTGCCGACTTCTGACCCTCGTATACGACAACAGCTGGCCACGGAGATGAGCGCACAGGGACAGACGTATCTCTTTGAACAACTTCGGTTAGTGGACCCGGTATCAGCTGAGAAAAACCAGTATAATCCCCAACGTCTCATGCGAGCCTTAGAAGTATTCCGGCTAACCGGTATCCCTCTATCACACCTTCATGAAACAGTAAAGAAACCAACCAACTATCGTTTCCTTCAATGTAATCTTGATTGGCCACGCACTGAGCTCTATGAGCTGTTAAATAAACGTGTTGCCGACATGTTTAACGCTGGATTAATCGCAGAAACACGCGACGCTCTTTCCCGTGGATTTTCACACAGTGATCCGGGACTGGAAGGTATTGGCTATCGTCACATCATACACCATCTCAATAATACACTTTCGCTCGCTGACGCTATTGAACAAACCCGGAGGGATACGCGCCACTATGCGAAACGTCAAATCACGTGGTTTAGAAACGATTCACGTATCCACTATATTTCCTGCACTCAAGCGACCTTTGAACCAACATCTATCGCACAGAAAATCGCATCTCTTCTTAATGGTTTAACAAAAACTGGCGTATTATAAGCGAAAAAATACGATTAAGGCTCAAAGAGCACAACTTGAGTTTTAAATTTTAATTTATAGTTTAATATTAGTAATATCACCTTATATGCACAAATACTGTTGTATACTGCCCATGTATACTATACGTTCATTTGTTATCTCTCTCGGATTTTGATAAACTTATTTCTTATGGAAAAAGCAATTCTTGTCGGGATACGGCTGCCTGGAGCAAAAGGCCGGGATATTGAAACCTCTCTTGACGAACTTGCCCGGCTGGCCGAAACTGCCGGCGCGCATTGTGAAGAGATAATTATTCAAAACCGCTCGCGAATCGATTCTGCATTTGCTGTTGGCAAAGGCAAAGCAGATGAATTAAGAGAGTTATGCGCCGCAAAGAACATACAGATGGTCATCTTTGACGATGATTTAAAGCCGGTCCAACAGCAGAATCTCGAAGAGGTCATCGGAGTAAAAATCATCGACCGAAGCCGTTTGATCCTTGATATATTTGCAAGTCACGCGCGCACCAGAGAAGGCATTCTTCAAGTAGAATATGCCCAACTGGCATATTTTCTGCCCCGGTTGTCAAAACAAGGAGTTATGCTTGATAGCCAGACGGGCGGTATTGGCACCCGTGGTCCTGGCGAAAGTAAACTTGAGGTTGACTCCCGTCACATTCGCGACCGCATGGTTATGCTAAACCGGCAGATTGAAGTTGTCCGTAAACAACGCGCCGTTGTTCGGGCAAAACGTATTGAGTCCGGAATGCCGACAGTGGCAATCATCGGTTACACAAATGCCGGAAAGTCGACACTACTCAACCGGCTCTGTGCATGCGACGCAGCCTATGCTGACGACAAGCTCTTTGCAACACTTGACCCAACAACGCGAAAAGTTCCCCTGGCTGATGGTAGAACCGTTTTATTTACTGACACTGTCGGATTTATAAACAAACTCCCGCACGCCTTAATTGCTGCATTTCGTGCGACACTGGAAGAAGTGACCGCCGCCCATTGCCTGCTTCATGTGGTAGATATTGCGCATCCTGATCAGGTACGTCAAACCCAGGCGGTATATGCAGTCCTCAAAGAATTAAACGCAACACATATTCCGATTATCACCGTATATAATAAAGCTGATTTGTTGACAGAACAGCGCCGGCGAATTTTGAGTGAGCAGGGGAACATTTTGATTTCAGCTCGTTCGGGGGATAATCTCTCTGCATTGCTTACAATGATCGTTTCCTGCGTAACACCACAACTTTTTCCGCACCATCTGCTCATCCCGTACACGCATAACAAACATTTGACGGCTATTCGACGTTTATCTGTTGTAAAAAAAGTAACGTATCAACAGAACGGCATTTCACTTGATCTGGAAAGTTCTCGCGAAGACTGGAATAAGATACAAACAATACTTCAATGAAAAACATGACGTTAGCCAATAAAATAACTTTAATACGCATCGTCTTGATTCCCGTTTTTATCATCACCCTTTTGCAGGGACTCACGCCCTGGCCAGCTGTCATTTTTACCATCACCATACTCTCAGACGCCCTTGACGGTTTCATTGCGCGCCGGCGTAAACAAATTACACCCCTGGGCTCTTTTCTGGATCCTCTGGCCGACAAACTGCTCATGTTTTCATCGTATCTAGTCACCGCCTACATGCACATAATTCCTCTCTGGGTATTCGTCGTCATACTAAGTCGGGATTGTATCATTGTCATTGGCTGGGCCGTGATTTATTTTATAACCGATTCAACTGAAATCAAACCTCGTTTACTGGGAAAGCTTTCAACTATTTTCCAGATGGTCACGATCTGGTTGCTGCTGCTGGGACTGCCGGGCACGATCATTGAAAAGCTATTGATTACGACCGTTTGCATAACTGCTCTTTCCGGGATTGATTACCTTATAACAGGGAGCAAAAAAGTATGATCAGAGTACTTCTTATCGGCCGTCCCAATGTCGGCAAATCGGCATTATTTAATCGTCTTGTAGGTAGCCGCAGGGCGCTGGTTCACCACGTCCCGGGAACCACACGGGATGTTAACTACCATACTATTTCACACGGTAAAAAGAATTTTATCATAACTGACACCGCGGGGTGGTCAGAAGATGATTCCATTTTTTCTGTTGATCTGCGCCGGCATCTGGTTCGGGCTCTTAATGGCGCTGATCTGGTTCTTTTGATCGTTGATGGAAAAACTGGCTTACAACCAATCGACCAAGAAGTCGCCACGATGCTCCGTCAGCAAGGGAAAAAAACTATCTTGGTTGTCAATAAAATTGATAACGCACAAGAACAAATAAAAGGTGCCGAATTCTATGCACTGGGCGTCGAACCTCTGATCATGATATCGGCAATTCATGGGATAAACATTACGGAACTTCTTGAGGCAATGGATGATTTGACCACCGATAATACGGAAACCGCTCCCCCGAGTGATGCCATAAACCTTATATTGGTCGGCAAACCTAATGTTGGTAAATCATCTCTCATGAACAGGCTATCCGGACAGGAACGCTCACTGGTCAATGAACGACCGGGAACAACGCGTGAAGCGCTCGATACGGAACTCACGCACGATGGACAATCGTTTGTCGTTATAGATACTCCAGGCATGCATCGACAACACAAGTTTACTGACGATATGACATATTTATCATCACTCAGCACACATCACGCGCTTGAAAGAGCTGATGTAGCCGTACTGGTTATTGATGTCAGCCAAGGTATCGGAGAAACAGAGGCGAGCATAGCCCAGATGATCCTTGAAAATCACTGTGCATGCCTCATGGCCGTCAATAAATGGGATCTTCCGGAAGACCGGGAAGAAGCATTACACAACATTAAAAAACAAATGGAACAAAAACTGCAATTTCTATCCTGGTCAAAACTACTATTGGTATCTGCAAAAAGTGGACAACGGGTTGAGCGAATACTCGATGAAACAAAAATGGTGTACCAGGAATATTCACGCCGTGTGCCCCAGGAAGATCTTAATGAGGTGCTGGTGCAAGCGGAGCATCTTCGCCC
>JBELAT010000053.1:12073-18036 GCA_049508565.1 Endomicrobiales bacterium
TTCGCCCCGTTACACGCAAAGGGCACGTCCTGCACTTGAACCGCATTGAACAACTTGGCGTGTGTCCACCGACTTTTCAAATTACCTGCAACGACCCACTACTTGTTCACTTTTCGTATCGTCGATTTCTTGAAAACCGTCTTCGCGAACGTTTCGGGTTTGCAGGAACCCCGCTAGTTATTAAATTTTTAAAATCATGAGATTGATCGGTCTTTGCATCTTTTCTTATTTGCTCGGATCCATTCCCGTCAGTTTTCTACTGGGGAAATTACTCAAAGGTATTGACATCCGTCAACACGGCTCGGGAAATCCGGGGGCCACCAATGTATTTCGTGTTCTTGGTCCTGTTCCGGGAATTGTCACCTTTGTGCTCGATGCACTCAAAGGGTTTGTGCCGGTGGCGATTGCCGTACATATGGCTGGCAACGAGCTCTCAGCTCTCATCGCCGGGTTGTGTGCTATTTTGGGACACATGTATACACTGTTTTTAGGATTCAAGGGGGGGAAGGGTGTCGCGACTTCCGCGGGCGTATTCGGAGCCCTTCTTCCCGGACCGACAGCTCTGGCACTGGCGACATTTGCGATTGTTTTCGCCCTATTTAGATACGTCTCACTGGGGTCAATAGCGGCAGCGCTCGTATTGCCTTTGTGCGCATGGTATGTGGATTCGTTTTCGATTAAAACGCTGTGTGCTGCTCTCGTCGCTGTCATCATTATTTATAAACATCGATCAAATATACGACGGCTTATCGATGGAACAGAAAATAAAATAACGTTCACCAGGAAAAAACCATGACAACAACCGTTGCAGTGCTCGGCGCAGGATCGTGGGGGGTAACACTCGCGGGACTCTTGCATGACAAAGGATGTAAAGTAACCCTCTGGGAGTTCAATGATGCCCAGGCAAAGGCTTTGACTGAATCGCGTATGTTAAGCTTTTTCCCTTACGCAAGAATACCTGCTGGATTGACCATAACCAGCGACCTGACAGCGGCATGTGCGCATGCCCAGTACATCCTGTTTGCCGTCCCTTCACATACATTGAGATCCGTCAGCCGGCAACTATCGGAAACAAAACTCCCATTAACAGATACTATTATTATTTCCGCTACGAAGGGTATAGAAAACAACTCTTTGAAGCGGATGTCGGAAATCATCAGCGCGGAACTTCCTGCTGTGGGAAACCGCATTGTAGCTCTTTCGGGGCCCAGCCATGCCGAAGAGGTTGCGCAGAAACACCCCACTGCAATTGTAGTCGCATCAATTAATTCTCAGTCAGCTGAACAGTGCCAGGACCTGTTTATGACACCCCAATTCCGCGTGTACACCAATACAGACATTATCGGTGTCGAAACGGGCGCCGCACTAAAAAATATTCTTGCTATTGCCGCCGGCATCATTGACGGGATTGGACTTGGCGATAATTGCAAAGCAGCAATGGTAACCCGCGGACTCACAGAACTGATGAAACTCGGTATTGCAATGGGTGGCCGCAAGCAGACATTTTTTGGTTTAACGGGCATCGGAGATTTGATCGTTACCTGTTATTCACGGCATTCACGCAATAGGTCTCTCGGAGAGAAAATTGGGCACGGCATACCATTGAGTCGTGCTGAGAAGGAGCTTATAATGGTTGCCGAGGGGGTCAGAACAACACAAAGTGCGTATGAACTGGGAAAATATTACAATCTGGAATTGCCTATCATTCAACAAATGTACAGTATTTTATATGAAGGCAAATCTCCCCGGGAATCAGTTAAGGAACTCATGATTCGCGATTCCAAGCCGGAGATGGAGTTATTTGAATGAATAAAAATGATCTCATTGAATCACTTCAGAAAGTTTTGAGTACACGAAAAGAGTCAGTGGACGCTATGGAAACAATGTTTACTACAATGAGGGAAGCATTACGAACCGGAGACAAAGTAGTTGTTTCCGGCTTCGGCAGTTTTCATCCATTTACTACCAAAACAAAAAAAGGCCGGAACCCCAAGACCGGAGAATCGCTCACGTTAGCACCGCGAAAAAAAATCCGTTTCAAACTCGCTAAAGATTTTTTTGAAGTGCTTTGAGCAGGTTGTCTTGCACATTGAAAAAGGAGACCTCTTGGGGACTATTCCACATCCCAATAAAAAGAAGTACCCAAATCAAAAGGTGTTCATAAAATCAATAACTATGCGTATTTTGTCCCTTTTGTGGAAGCAAACAATATATGTTTTTTAAAAACCATCATCCCCAGCAGAAAAGCAACTAAAGATTATCTTGGATGCAACAAATGAAAATGATGAAATTCGAAGAATATGAGCAGGAAATTCTTGATGCTTTTGAACGCGGTGAAATTAAAATCGATAAATTAGCAAAGAATGACTTACAGAAATATCAGAGAATAGCGCATAATACAATCAAGAAAGACAAAAGAGTGAACATCAGAATTTCATCCATGGATTTGGAAAAAATTCAACTACGGGCCGTTCGTGAAGGCATACCATACCAAACCCTTATGACAAGCGTACTACATAAATTTGTTTCCGGCCAATTAACGGACAACATTACTAACCAATCAATACAGGTACCATTTCAAAGCTAAACAAATAGAATTTCTAAAATCAATCCAGCTCGCCTACGACACAACTGATTTCTGTCGTTCAAAATTAGACATAAGATACATATTGTCTCACTACTGTCCCACACGTTTGAAACATGAAACTCAAAATACATTGTAAAATGAATAATAATATGAATACAAACATCAAAATCGATTTGAATTCAAAAAGTTTGTATGATGGTCATTCCGGTAGCGACATAGCCGAGGGAGTGACCGACAATGAACTCAGGGAAAAATGTTTTTTCACAACTGATGGATTTTCTTCCTTTAAACGAATTTCGAAAATGTGTAAATCGTTACAAGGGCAATCACAACACAAGAACATTTTCATGTTTAGACCAATTTCTTTGCATGGCATTTGCTCAGCTCACATATCGCGAAAGTCTTCGAGATATAGAAGTATGCCTGAGATCCATGCAGAAGAAATTATATCACACAGGAATCAAGGGCACCGTGTCACGCAATACTTTAGCGTATGCCAATGAAAACAGAAATTGGCGTATATATGCTGACTTTGCTCAAGTACTTATTCGTGAGGCACACGATTTATATGCGAATGAACCATTTGGTGTTGAGTTAAATGAAACTGTTTATGCATTGGATTCGTCAACTATCGATTTATGCATGTCGCTCTTTCCCTGGGCTCATTTTCGCACTACAAAAGCAGCAATAAAGATGCACACGCTGTTAAACTTGAGAGGAAATATTCCCTCTTTTATCAAAATAACTGATGGTAAAGTCGGCGATGTAAATATCTTAGACGACATAGTTCCGGAACCCGGTTCGTTTTACATTATGGATCGCGGATACCTCGATTTTCAAAGACTGTACCTCTTACATCAGACGTCAGCTTTTTTCGTTACACGCGCAAAGACAAATATGCGTTTTCAAAGAATGTATTCACATGAAGTCGATAAATCTACGGGACTCAAATGCGATCAAACAATCGTGCTTACCGGTATTGGCTCTTCAGAAAGCTATCCGGAAAAGGTACGCAGAGTCTGTTATTATGATGTTGAACATGATAATAACCTGACTTTTCTTACCAATAACTTTACTCTACCGGCACTGAAGATTGCTCAGCTTTACAAATGTAGGTGGCAGATAGAATTATTTTTCAAATGGATAAAACAACATCTGCGCATAAAATCTTTTTATGGCACGTCAGAAAACGCTGTGAAAACGCAAATCTGGATAGCAATATCTGTGTATGTTCTGGTGGCCATTGCCAAAAAGCGGCTAAAATTGGATGTCAGCCTTTACACTTTTTTACAGTTTCTGAGTGTGACATTATTTGAGAGAACACTTATTTATCAGTCATTTTCAAAGAACGAGAATTCTAGTCAAATCATTGATTTTGGAAATCAATTGAATTTTGATATAGATTGTGTGGGACACTAGTGATGTAATGATGGAATAGTCATGCTATTTGGCTTATCACTTTGCGACTGGCACGGCACGCCCTTGTACACTGCGATATCTCTCGGGAATGACCGGCATGGCCGGGCTGCCTGAAACCGGAAATGTCTGGAGATAGTCAGCCAGAGCCATCCATTCTTTGATTTCCCCTCCCGCATGCTGAGGACTCCCGGTTACAATAAGATCGTGCCAGTTTGCAACTACCCTACCCGAAGCATCACGAGGATGAATATCAATCATGCCGCCACTAACTGCTTTCAAATAATCCATCATGTGTAAAAGATACATATTCATACAGACTCGATAAAGTTTTTTTCCGATGATCGGTTCTGTTTTGCCATCACTACGTACGATTTCAGCGGATACTACTCGCTTGAACTGGGGTGCATGAGGGTTAAAGCTATAACGAAGGCCTGAGAATTGAAGCCATGCGTCATCTTTGAGAGGACCGATTGATGGAGGCACTTCCACTATTTGTTTTAGTTCATCTCCGGTAACATACCCGACAACAAGCGGATAACCAGCTTTTCCATCTGAGCCGATCCCCAATGAAAGACTTCGAAAGATGTCGGATGCTGAAATAGGACCGGCAAGAAAATGATCACGGATCATCCCCAGAGCCTGGATAGTAACGTCAATCGGTTTTCCTTCAGGCCCTTCCACTTTCATAACCTCGTAACGATCAGCATCAGTAATGAGGTTGCCCATTGACGTTTCCCAGGGGTTGAGTCTGTAAGACTGAGCAATAGATTGAAAATCAAATTGAGACCTTGCAAGCAACTGATCAAAATGAAATCCGTAATTGACAAGATATTCTTTATCGACACAAGTACGGTACGATGCAATTACCTTTTGTATTGAGGGATCTGCTTTGAGAGATGAGTCAATTGGCCGAAGATGATAGTTAATTAAGCGACACGACGTGCCTTTTTTACATTCCAATTCAACAACCCCCAGATACTGCCCGTAACAACCTTCAGATCCTATGAGTGTTTTTCCTACAATGATTGGTTTTGTGAGCAGTGTGTGGGTATGGCCACTTATAATGACATCAATGTCCGGCACTGCGGCAGCCAGTATCTCATCTTCTGAACGGGATCGATCCTTATCGGTTCCGGAGTGGGACAGACATACAATGATATCGGCGCCCTGTCTTTTTAAGTCAGCTACAGCACGCTGTGCTGAGGTGATCTGATCTTCAAAAAAGTTAGGTGGAACGAATGGACAATCGCTGGCGGCATCTTTACCCATTATACCGAAAATACCAATAACAATTCCTTTCCGTTTCACCAGAAGAGTTCTTTCTATCGGATATTTCGCGAAAACCTCTTTGAGAAAAAGTCCTTCCCGATCAGCATGAGCAAAAGAAATATTTGAAATGGTAATGGGTATGTTATGCTGGTTTTTCGTCAGTGCCGTTTCCAGACTCTTTGCCAATCCCTCATTATGAAAATCAAAATCATGGTTGCCCAATGTCGCGCCGTCATAGCCCATCCTGCTCATTAGACTGAGTTCGGCTGCCTCTTGCATAAAAAGCGTTTGGTAGAGACTGCCCATACTAAAATCACCAGCATCTAATAAGACGCTAGTGAAGCGCTTGTCGGCCCGTTCATCACAGATGGCCGAATACAGCCGGGCATAGCCGCCACTGGAAACATACCCATACTCCGTTGGCACTCGAATTTCGTCGAATGATGAGTGGAGATCGTGTGTGAAAAGTATCTTCAGCAATATAGGTTTTTCCGAAGCTGACAAAAAGCACGAAACTGACATCAGCGCCACCATAGCCATGTATCTGACAGCATATTTCATATATCTCCTGTGACTGTTACTACTTGTTTAGGCTTTATCTCCCACAACTTCATGAATGTTTGAATGATGATTTAATTTACTACTATTGTTTGCTTACTGTTGAGCACACTGGAAATAATTCTATGAT
>JBELAT010000054.1:0-11980 GCA_049508565.1 Endomicrobiales bacterium
AACAATCGGAACGCCGGCGGTGATAAGAGTCGAAAACTGACGTGAAAACAACACCAGCTCCCGGGCAGATACATGAGGTTTAAGAGGGTTTATTTTTTTAAGAAAATCGATGACAGGGTTTGGCGTAACAACATTCGACTCTATTAGAACCAATTTTTGACTACGGAGTTTCTCGTTAACTCCGCGTTGATCTGGTGATTCCAGCGTGTCCGTGACAATAGTTCCCGTTGCGGTTCGAGCCCGATAACGAAATACTGGCATAGATTTTTCCTTTAGCCTTTACCATCAAGGCTCAAAAGCCCGTCTCAGTCACAAGTGATCATTCTATTGTGACCTGTTTTCCCGTAAACACTCTCACACCATTATCCGGCTATTACATACACCGGAAAACAATTGCCAAACCCAACACTCGTAACAAAAGGTTTCTCCAAAAAAGATATCCTCACGCAGTTACTTTCTGCATACTGCGTTTCATCTCGTTTACATCCGTGCTAGCATCAAGCGCGATCTGATAGGGTATTTCACGTCGCGTATACAGATCAAATAATGACTGGTTCATCGTTTGCATGCCAACACTACCGCCGGTCTGCATAGCCAGATGTATTTGTTCAATCTTCATTTCCCGTATCATATTTCTTATTCCGGGGGTCATGATCAATACTTCACAAGCAAGCACGCGACCAACCCCCGATGCGTGCGGGAGGAGCTGTTGGGCGAAAACCGCCTGCAACACCATCGACAGTTGTGAACGTATTTGTGCCTGCTGATGGGGTGGAAACACGTCTATAATGCGATTGATCGATGATGCCGCATCGGTCGTATGAAGGGTGGCAAATACCAGATGCCCCGTTTCGGCAAGAGTCAGTGCTGACGATATAGTCACCAGATCGCGCATCTCTCCGAGCAAAATAACATCCGGATCTTGTCGCAAAACAAATTTTAGTGCCGACTCATAATTAAAACTATCGGAACCGATCTCACGCTGGTTGACAATAGATTTTTTATGGAGGTGAACATACTCGATAGGATCTTCAATCGTCATGATGTGACCGGCCCGGTTCTCATTGAGATAATTGATCAACGACGCAAGTGTCGTCGATTTTCCCGCTCCGGTAGGGCCGGTAACCAGCACCAATCCTTTTTGGAGTCTCATGATTTCGTGCACGACGGGCGGTAAACGAAGTTCTTCAAATGTCATAATTTTTTGGGGAATTGACCGCAGCGCTGCCCCGACTGAACCCCGTTGACGGTATACATTCATACGCACTCTTCCGACACCTTTGATGCCAAACGACAGGTCCAGCTCATTTGACGCTTCAAATTTTTCCTTCTGTGAATCCGTAAGAAGAGAGTAAATTAATCTCTGGCAGTGGTCGGGGGTCAACTTTTCATATTCGGTCTGAACAAGTTCTCCATCTATACGAAGCATGGGACACGTACCGGCAGTAATATGAAGGTCTGAAGCAGTCTTTTGAACCATCAACATCAGCAAGTCTTGCATATTGAGCATAAAAACCTCACATCCGATCATCGTCTCATTTATACCGGCATGGCACAAACTAAGGAGATGAAAACAATCTCTTTTAATAAGCCTTGTTTAACTTTTAATCGTACGAAGCATTTCCTCAGCCGTGGTCTCGCCCGCCTGAACTTTGCGCCAGACCGCTTCCTGAAGCGTCAACATGCCACCGGACAACGCCGCTTCACGCAGGGCATTTTCAGACGCCCGTTCCAGAACAAGTGAACGGAAATGATCATTCATCTCCAAAACTTCAAACACGCCGGTACGGCCCTGGTATCCCGTGTGATTGCAGTGGTCACACCCTTTTCCCCGCCAGAGTGAGATTGTCTGACTATCCCCGGGCAATTTATTGGTAATTCCCAGTCCCCGCAGATTCGCGCGCTGGAGATTATATGATTCCTTGCATGAAGGACAGATGAGTCGCACGGTCCGCTGATTGACTACCAACGAGAGTGACGAGGCAACGAGAAAAGGATCGAGTCCAACGTTAGACAGATAGGATACTGTCTCTACTGCACTGTTTGCTGTTATGGCGCTGAGAACCAGGTGTCCGCTGAGAGCCGCTTTTGACGCACAGCGCGCCGTTTCAAGATCCGTCAATTCACTGATCATGATAACATCGGGATTTTGTTGTAAGAATATTTGAAGATCTTTGTTGAGCTCCCCCGGCGAGCAGGAATGCATCTGAACCTGAGTTACGCCAGGTATAATGTGCTCGACCGAGTTTTCGATTGTTATAATGTCGCGATTAGGTGAATTGAGATGGTACAACGAGGAATACAAGGTCGTTGTTTTTCCCGCATTTAACGGTCCGGAAATAACAATGAGCCCTTTTGACGCTTCAATATACTGCCGGTACATGTTAATCGTTTCCGGTTCAAATCCCAGGCATGCCAGTTCCCGATGAAATGATTCAGGGTCGGATATTCGCAGCACAACCCGCTCGCCATAGATGCTTGGTATAATTGACACATGGATGTCGCGGTCCTGCTCATCAATGCGGCTATGAATCCGACCTTCCTGAGGCACATTTTTAACACCGGCCACAAGATGGGCCATGGTTTTGAGACGGGGAAGAATACTTTCCATTGCCTGCTTTTTAAGAGGCGTTTTTTCCTGCAAGAATCCATCCTGACGACACCGGACTCTAATCATATCTGCCTGGGGATCGAGATATACGAGGGCTGCTTTAGTTTGCAGGACATTACTGAGAAAGGTCTTAAAATATTCATTTTCCTGTTCAGGCTGGATACCGGCATCAGGCATATCAACAGGAATAAGGTTGGCATGCACACCTTTTTCCGTATGGGTGTAATATCGGCTAATGGCGTCCTTGATCTCCGTTTCAGCACTGATGACCACCTGGACATCAAAACCAGTCATGAGCTTTATATCATCGAGGGCAAAAACATTGAAGGGATCGGACATCGCGACTGTCAGGGTATTGCCTTCTTTGGCAATCGGGATAAGACTTTGATAGCGGACAACACTTTCAGGAATGCAATGGATTATTTCGTCAGGGATTGAGCCGAATTCTACCAGAGAAACATAAGAAGCGCCGCATTGTTTGCCCAGAAAGGCCAACATTACTTCTTCGTTTATAACACCCATTTGAGCGAGAATGGTTCCCAGTTTCCCGCCACACCGCTTCTGAATATCAAGAGCGGCAGCAAGCTGTCCAGTGGAGATGACACCGACATCAACCAGAATATCACCAAGCCTCTTTTTGAGATTGTTTGCATGCATGAGCTGCTCCTGGTTACGTAGTCCGGTATAATGTTTTCAATTTCTTTTCAACAATCGGGTCAACGAGTCCCTTCACTGTACCGCCAAGCCGTGCAACTTCTCTGACCACACTTGACGAGAGATACGTATAAGCTTCGTCCGGCATGAGAAATACAGTCACAACATTACGATTGAGCCGGCGATTCATCAGAGCCATCTGGTACTCGTACTCAAAATCTGCCACAGCGCGTAACCCGCGGATTATAACTGAAGCCTTTGACTGCTCAACATAATCCACCAACAGTCCCGAAAATGAGTCCACCCTGACATTCGGTATCTTTTTTGTCAGGGTTCGCAACATTGTCAGTCTTTCGGCAAGAGAAAAGGAAGGATTTTTATTTCGGTTGTCGGTGACAGCTACGATGACCTGAGGGAAAAGCTGTGAAGCGCGAAGCAGAATATCAAGATGTCCATTGGTTGGCGGATCGAAGCTTCCCGGATATACGGCGCATTGTCGATTCATCTTAAATAATCTTTAGTATATTTATTGACTTTTGTCAATGATTTTTGATGGTTTTTTTATGGTTTTTAGTGGGTCTCAGATGCTATTTCACCTGAGTTCCATGACCGGCACATGAACATACTCCTCAAGCATATTAACCGATGTTGAGCAGTGACAAGCGATCTGCGTAGCTGCGCAGCAACACAGTCTTTAATAACTGATTATTGGCAGAAACAAGCTTCGGGTCCTGTTCCACCAGTGACTGTGCGACCGAACGGGCCGTTTGAATGATATCAATATCTTTTATTAAATTTCCCGCTTTGAGCGCGGGTATGCCGTGTTGAGCCGTTCCGAAAAACTCGCCGGGGCCGCGTAAGGCAAGGTCTTCTTCTGCCAGTCGAAACCCGTTAGAGGTTGTCCGCATGACCGTCATTCGCCTACGGGCATTATCGGTTCGAGGAGTCCCCAGCAAAATGCAGAAAGATCGCGCTGTTCCCCGTCCTATTCTCCCGCGCAGTTGATGTAAGGTCGCAAGACCAAAACGATCGGCATGTTCAATGACCATAACCGTGGCATTTGGGACGTCAATGCCAACTTCAATAACGGTAGTGGCAATCAAAATATCGTAATTGCCACTCCGGAACTGCTTCATGACCTCATCTTTTTCGTCAAGTTTCATCTGACCGTGAATAAGACCTACCCGGTACCCCGCGAATACCGAAGATGATAGTGCCGTTGCTTCACTGACGGCAGCCTTCAACTCGAGCTTATCGGATTCCTCAACGAGAGGATATACGATATAGGCCTGGTGTTTAAGTGCGATCTCGCGTTTAACGATATCGTACGCCTTGCTGCAATCAAGATGGAGCGTTTCTATCGGCATACGGCCAGGAGGCAGATGTTCTATAACCGAAATATCCATATCTCCATAAATCGTCATCGCAAGCGTCCGGGGGATCGGCGTTGCTGTCATCAACAGGACGTCGGGATTTTCAGACTTCAAGTGCAGTGCCGCACGTTGAAGAACACCGAAACGGTGCTGTTCATCAATGACGACAAGGGAAATATTTTTGAATTGAACATGCCGGTCGATAACTGCATGAGTGCCGACAACGATATCAACTTCACCCGATGCAATAGATCCATGCACGCGTGAGCGTGTGGCCTTGTTGGCGCTCAATCGTGACGTCACTAGAGAAATGTTGACGGGCAAGCCGTTAAGGAGTCTTTTGAGCGTTAAGAAATGTTGTTCTGCAAGAATTTCTGTAGGGGCAAGAAGTGCCGCCTGATAACCGTTCTCAACAGCTAACAACATGGCAGCAATTGCAACAACGGTTTTTCCTGAGCCGACATCACCCACTAATAGCCGGTGTAACGGCTGGGGACGCACCATATCATTGAAAATTTCATTGATTACTTTTTTCTGATCAGCAGTAAAAGAAAAACCGAGGCTTTCCTTGAAGGGAGAAAGAAATTTTTTTATGACTGTATATCGAAACGGTTTCTCAACATCTTTTTTATTATTGCGCACCAGTGAAAGAGCTGTCTCAAGAAGCAGAAATTCTTCAAACGCAAGGCGACGGCGGGCGCTTTCCGCCAGTTCAAATGCTCTTGGAAAATGTATTTCTTTGATAGCTGTTTGAGCGCCAATCAATGAATGTTCACGACACAGGGTCTCTGAAAGAATTTCGGGCCAGAGTAACGCATAATCAGTTACCACCCGAAACTCTATTTCTCTGAGCCATTTCTGCGTGATTCCTTTGCTTAACGGATACAGCGGAACAATCCTTCCGAAATGAACTGGAAATTTTTCTTCGGGGGTTCCTGAACTTATAGGCTCGTACTCTTCAACCTTGATCTGTTTTTTTCCAAAACTGTTTTCAACCGTTCCACAAAAATAAACCATCGTTCCCGGGACTAATTGTTTCTTTAATGTTCCGAAAATATCAAAACGACTATATGGATTGACCGCTCGGAAAAAAACCGCGCAGGCAATACCTGAACCGTCTCTGATCGCTACTTTAAAAACATGTACTTTCATTGCCGGTTTTAGCAGTTCAGTGGCTAACACCTGTGCTTTGACTGTCACGCGGGTACCATCAACGAGGGAGGCAATTTTGCACGGATACCGGCGATCTTCGTATTCCCTGGGATAGTAGCTCAACAGGTCATGAATCGTCGTAATACCAAGGCGGGCGAGAATTTTTGCACGCTGGGGACCGATGCCTTTAACATACTGAACGGAATCAAATAGTTGCATTTTATTGTCAAATTTGCTAAAAATAACAGATAATTTTAGGAGGAATACACCATGTCATTTAAATGTTCACTGTGCGGTAAAGGCCCTGTTGCTGGAAGAACCATCAGTCATTCACATAAAACAACTAACCGCCGTTTCATGCCCAACCTTCAGCGGCAAAGAATACTTGTCGACGGTTCAGTGCTGCGTGCCTATGTGTGCACTGGATGCATCAAATCCGGCAAAGTTGTGCGCCCTTCATAAACGTCAGGCTCACATCTTCTGCTCGTGTGATTCCATCGCTGCTGTATTGTCGGAAGCTCACAATGAAATATATGGATTTTTGCTAACCCTCTCATTTCAAAGGGCATTAATTCTGTAACAGCCTTCCCGATACATTCACAAAACATACCACAACTCGGCCATTTTATTTCTCCTGAACTTCGCGAGTCTGGTTATTCAGTTTTTTATCCAAATCACTGCTGGCATCGACTGTTCTTTCGGCAACTGGCGAACGATTAGTCACCTCATCTGTTCCCACAGACAATGCGTTTAAGACCACTATTTAACTTTCCAATATCCTTTGCTTGTTGTGCCAATTCTTTTCAACATTTTTTGCTTTTCAATTTTCTTATATATTCCTTCACCGTGTCAATTTTTATTCCCAGACTATCGGCCAATTGTGTTCTCGATATTCTTGGTTTATTAGTCAATACTGAAAGTATTTCCGATTCAAGTTTCGTTGTTCTATCTGGGGGGCAGCTAGAGGGGTAGCCGATATCATGTGACGACTGAATGTCACTTGGAAACCAGTTGGCTTTGCACGAGAAACGTCCCGCAAAGTGGATTCGCCCAGTTGTTGTCCGATTACGGTACCATCATTTTTTATGCCGAAGCAAAGCTTTCCTTTGCGGTGCTTATTGAGGATCGCTACAATGGCAATGACGGCTTCTTTTAATTGTGAAGTTGATTTTTTTAGTTCAAGGTGTTCTGATTCTTTCATGTTTTTTAAAGTTCCATCAACGTCTTAAGCATAAAGATATAAAACCACAGCTCGATTAACATGAATGCGTTACAATTATTGAAATTATTTCTCACTAGAACTTGATGTGCTAAAAGGCGCGTCCAGACTCAACACATAACGATACACATCCGTCTGTAAAACACGGTATTGCTCACAGGCCAGCGATAACGAATACCCCGAACTACAATACCCCAATCCAGCAGTAAAATGGTTGTTTTCCTGATTGTTAAAATCGTTACTAAACGCTCCGACACGCAATGCCAGGATTTTACCCAGCCATTGCTCTAAACCGAAATGAATATAATCCGGCGTTTGTCCGATTTCAGGATCTACCGTAAAATCAGTATCTGTATCAGGATCTTTGCGATAGTAAAACTTATCCCAGTCGCATGCAAAGTTCATAAACTGAGTAATTTGAAACGAAATACCGGCATGAATACTAAACGGCAGCTGCTCACTGCCAAAATCGTCCCACCACATCATGCCGAAAATATTATTGAGATTCAAACCAAGATGTATTTGATGAGAAAGAGCCCACAAAACGCCGAAATCAGCGCTTGCTCCATTACCGTTAGCCAGTTCGATAAATGGAATGCCATTAGTAAGGCTTGATTGTGCTATGGTGCCCATAAGATACGATAACGATAGTCCGGTCGAGACTGTCGCGGAGTTCTGTTGTGCAGCGGCAATGGTCACCGCGTTTATTTTGACTTGACTTTGAACCCAGTTAGCGCCGGAATATACTGTCGATGTTTCGTTACACAGCGGCCGCCAGGACAGCGAACCTTTAGGGCCGGTAAGAGCTAAAAACTGAAAATTGGTGTTAGTCAGCGCTTCTCCGCTGAAAACCTCATCAGTAGTCAAAGCACTTTGGCGGGTAACTTCAATGGTGGCGCTAAATAAATTAGATGTTATCCCGGTCAATCCTGCGGGATTGTAGACGACCATTGCAGGTGAATTTCCCACTGATACAAATGCCTCTCCCATAGCGATGGCTCGTGCGTCCGGGACATCTCCATCATATGCGTTGAAAGGAGTAGGCGGCGACTCAGCGCCTCCCCGAGCGGCAACAGCGAGCAGACACATCATAAGCAGTATATATCTCTTCAATTCAACCCCCTGGCCACTTTTAGAAATGCATCACATTGACGATTTATATACATTGTGACTATCAAGAAAGGTCGTACACACACACTGTTTTACTGCTATTTATACACTTTGTCACAATAACTGCAAATTGTGGAGACGGCTGTAAATGCCTTCCTGACTTACCAGATCGTTGTGGGTTCCTTGTTCAATGATTGAACCACGATCCAGAACAATGATACGATCAGCCTTACGAACGGTTGCAAGACGGTGAGCTATCATAATAACAGTGCGGTTGACCATCAAGTTTTCAATTGCCGATTGTACCAGTTGCTCGGACTCAGCGTCGAGAGCACTCGTTGCTTCATCCAAGATAAGGATAGGCGGATTTTTCAGGATAGCCCGTGCTATGGACAACCGTTGACGTTCCCCTCCGGATAACTTCATTCCCCGCTCGCCAATCTTGGTGTCGTACCCCTGAGGCATACGACTGATAAATTGATGGGCATTAGCGGCCGTTGCAGCGGCAATGATCTCATCTTGCGTTGCACAGCGTTTACCATATGCGATATTGTATCCAACGGTCTCATTAAACAGAACTGTTTCCTGGGGAACGATCCCGATAAGCGAACGCAGTGATTCCAGACGTATATCACGAATATCAATGCCATCAATTGTTATACAACCTTCATTAACATCATAAAATCTCAACAGCAGATTGGCTAGAGAAGTCTTTCCCGACCCCGAAGGTCCGACAAACGCTACCACATCGCCCACCTTAATGGTGAGACTGAGTTTTAAGAGAACATTGTTTTTTTCGGGATAATGGAAAGAAACATTGTTGTAGGCAACAGCCGTTGCAAAACGGGATAATGCAACTGCAGTCGGACGGTCAACGATGCCCGGTTTTTCATCGAGTATTTCGAAAATGCGTTCAGTTCCCGCCAGCGCCTGCTGGATGAGAGAATTAGTCTGAGAAAAGTTCTTTATCGGCTGGTACAACGAAAACGCCGCGGTAAGAAATGTTACAAACGCTCCTGAAGTCCACACGCCGTTAATGACGTCCTTGCCGCCGTACCAGAGTATAAACGCGACTGCCAGCGATCCCATAAACTCCATAATCGGGCTTGAACGCGCATCGACCCGGATGAATCTCTGCTGCGTCTCATAATACTTTTCATTTTCACCGTGAAAGCGCTCAATCTCCATTTTTTCCTGCATAAACGATTTGATAACACTAAAACCCGCCAGAGTCTCCTGAAGCGATGCATATACTTCACCCATCTGCTTTTGGCCTTCACGTGACGCACTACGCATTTTTTGCGCAAACTGGATGAGCGGCAGGCTCGCCAGGGGAAACATGACCAGGGCGATAAACGCGAATTTCCAGTGCAGATAAAACAGAACTCCTATCATAACGATTACGGTCAAGCCGTCACGGATGATGCTCGGCGGCACACGAAACAGCGCATTTTGAAGAGCCATGACATCGTTGGTAACGCGCGACATAAGACGCGCGGTTGAATTATTGACATAAAAGACGTGCGAAAGACTGATAAGTTTTTCATAGAGCTCGTTACGAATCTTGCGAACAACGTTCTGGGTAATATAGGATAACAGATAATTTTGTCCATAACCCGCAATCCCTTTGATGAGAAAAAACACCGGAATAATACAGGTAACTGTATAGAGCATATGCATATCGCGGCCGATAAATATTTTATCGAAAATATTTTTTATGAGCCACATGGTCGCACCGGTTAACGCGGAAAAAATGGCCATACAGAACATGGCAAAAGCAAAGCGTTTCTTGTGCGGTTTGAGATATTTCAAAAGTCGTTTATTTATATTCATAGAGGGTTCTCCAGGAGCACATTCGCAACCCGGGAAGCGACCCCGGACTGTCCCAACTGGCGACCAATGTCAAGCAATTGTTCCCGCATCGCCATGAGAGCGGAGTCATTACGCACAAGATCAACTGCAGCCCGGGCGATAGAGGCGGGCGTTGCGCGTGCTTGAATGAATTCGGGGACAATTTCACGGCCAGCAAGGATATTTGCCATAGCAATGTATTTAATGTTAACAAGAATTCTGGCGAGGATATAGTTAAACCATGAAAGCCGGTACATAACTATCATGGGAATACCTAATAACGTATTTTCAAGACTGACCGTTCCGGACGTTGTTATCGCCATAGTTATTTTTCTTCTTTCTATAAACCCGGGATCTTCGCTCACAACTTTAAAAGGCAGAGACTGAGACTGACTGCGCAAAGACGGGACAACAAAGAAAACAAATGACGCCTCAGGTATCTCCTGGCTGATGAGTCTCATTGTTTCACGCAGTATCGGCAGATGACGGTTAAAATACGTTCGCCGACTTCCCGCAAAAAGACCGATAACAGGAGGATGCAAAGAGAAATTATCTGTACGTGGAATCCTGTCAACAAGAGGATGACCAACAAACGTTACGGGAACACCGTGTGCTTCATAAAGCACTTTCTCAAACGGCAGTATCACCAGCATTCTGGTCACATACTTTTTAAGCTGCCCGATACGATGCGGCCGTGATGCCCACACCTGGGGGCTGACATAATAATATACGTCGATTCCCCGTGCGTGTGCCGCCCGAGCTACATGAATATTAAACCCGTAATAGTCGACTAGCATGACCGCATCCGGCTTAGTAATATCCCAGGACGCTAAAAGAACGTTCTTAAACAGCCGGCGCAATGTAAAAAACAGTGTAAACGGAGAAAAAAAACCAAACGCGTTAAGATCAACAATATTGCCGAGAAATTTATCAACAACACCCTGAAGCCTTGCCCCCCCCAGCGCGCTTATCGTCACCCCTGGGTCGGCGGTTTTCAACGCTGCGACAACGGCGGCGGCGTGTTCATCACCCGACATGTCGCCGGCGACAATACAGATATGTTTGCTCATAGATTCAGCGTACGCAATATTTCAAACGCCAGTTCGATGGCATCACGACCGTGTTCGCCGGAGACCATGGGCTTTTTACCGCTGGCAATGCATTGAAGAAAATGATCCGCTTCACCATAGAGCGGTTCGACGTCTTTGAGTTTAGGTTTGATAATTTCAATGTCACTCAAGCCTTTGACAACAGCACTTTTTTTGCGGTATACCTTGAGACTTTTTCCCGCATAATCAACCGAAATATAACAATCATTTTGAAAGATGCGGATCTTGCGGTATTTTTCTATCGAAACGCGTGATGCTGAAACATCGGCAACACATCCGCGAGCGAATTTCAACCGGACTTTTACAATATCCTCATGATCTGACAACACTTTTGCACCGTGTGCTTCAAGACTGACAACGGTGTCGTTAACCAGTGTTAATAAAATATCCAAGTCGTGAATCATCAGATCAAGGACCACCCCGATATGGCTTGTCCGCGGATCATACGGCCCCAGCCGGTTAACTTCAATGAACTTAGGATTGTAGATAAAGGGAACTGCAGCGGTTACCGCCGGATTAAAACGTTCGACATGTCCTACCTGTAGCACCAGGTTTTTGTCCCGGGCAATCGCAATGAGTTCTTGTGCTTCTTCAACCGTTGACGTAAACGGTTTTTCAACCAGACAGTGAACACCGGCGAACAACAGCTCATGAGCAATCATATAGTGCAGCGGGGTAGGAACAGAAATCACCGCTGCCTGAGCAAGTCCGATAATGTCGTGCGCAGAGTCAAAGCTTGCAACAGAAAAACTAGAAGCTATTTTTTCACGTCTTTTAACATCAGTATCTACAATTGCGACAAGCTCTGATCCCGGATGCGTTGCCATAATCCGGGCATGATGCTGTCCAAGAGACCCCACTCCAATGACAGCCGTTTTAATCTTATTCATGTATTAAAAAA
>JBELAT010000055.1:0-11843 GCA_049508565.1 Endomicrobiales bacterium
TTAGGTTATTGAGCGTAACTTATGGGAGAATAGCCCCTTTTCTTTTGTTTGTCAACTTTTAAAAGAAAAAAAGAAGCAAAAAAAGAAAAACTACAACTTCTACACTTTATTGTACAATACCCAGCCCTAGGACAATTGTCAATAGGGCTAACATTATGATATAATTCAAAAATTGTTTTATAATATAACACTATTTGTTACAAAGGAACTTCCATGTTAAAAAAGTTTTTTGGGGCCATTTTTGGATCACAGAACGAACGTGAACTTAAAAGAATCCGTCCGATCATTGAGCAGATTAATGCGCTTGAGCCGGAAATTTCTGCTTTAAACGACGATCAGCTCAAAGCAAAAACTGAAGAATTTAGGAATCGCCTTAGTGCCGGAGAAACAGTCGATGATTTGCTCGTTGAAGCTTTTGCCTGTGCGCGCGAGGCCGCCAAACGAGCCATTGGTCTTCGTCCGTTTGATGTCCAGTTAATGGGTGGATATTTTCTTCACAAAGGCCGTATTGCTGAGATGCGAACCGGCGAAGGTAAAACCCTGGTGGCCACGCTGCCGGTCTATCTCAATGCAATCGAAGGAAAAGGGGTTCATGTCGTTACGGTCAACGATTATCTTGCAAAGCGAGACTGTGCCTGGATGGGGCCCGTCTATGAATTTTTAGGTTTGACGGTCGGATCGGTGCAGCACGATATGCCAAATGTCGATCGGCAGAAGGCCTATGCCTGTGATGTGACCTATGTTACTAACAATGAAATAGGATTCGATTATCTGCGCGATAACATGGTTGTTGCCCGGGAAGATCGTGTTTTGCGCAATTTACACTTCGCCATAGTCGACGAAGTCGATTCGATCCTTATCGATGAGGCCCGGACCCCGCTCATTATTTCTGGTCCCGCCGAAGAGTCAACCGATAAATACTATGTGTGTAACCGGCTTATCCCTCATATGAAAGGACGAACGATCACTGAGGCTGAGGAGATAGCCGCTAAATACAGCAGCCAGGATCTTTCTGTTGGTTTTGATTTTATCGTTGATGAAAAAAACCATACGATCGTTTTGACAGAACAGGGTGTCTCGAAAGCCGAAAAACTGCTGGGCATTAAAAATATATATGACGACGTCCAATCGGAGTGGGTACATCATTTGACCCAGGCCTTGCGGGCTCATAGCCTGTATCACCGCGATGTTGATTACGTGGTTAAAGATGGAGAGGTTATCATCGTTGATGAGTTTACCGGGCGATTGATGCCGGGCAGACGCTGGTCCGAAGGATTGCATCAGGCGGTTGAAGCAAAAGAAAGCCTGCGGATAGCCGAAGAAAATCAAACTCTTGCCACTATAACGTTCCAGAATTTCTTCAAAATGTTTACCAAACTTGCCGGGATGACGGGTACAGCAATGACGGAGGCAGCAGAATTTTGGGAGATATACAAACGTGATGTCATAGATATCCCGACCAACAATAAAATGGTGCGCATGGATTATCCTGATATCATTTACCGGACGGAAAAAGAAAAATATGAGGCCATCGTCAATGAAATTGACATGCTGTGGCGCAAAGGCCAGCCGGTTCTTGTGGGTACCCGTTCAATAGAAAAATCAGAGAAAATAGCTGCTTTCCTGCGGCGCAAAGGTGTTCCTCATCAGGTTCTCAACGCCAAGTATCATGAGATGGAAGCGCAAATCATCGCACAGGCGGGACGTAAATCGGCGGTAACAATCGCAACGAATATGGCCGGCCGCGGTACGGACATCATACTGGGCGGAACGCCCGCCGATCAGGCGGAAGCCGATCATGTGCGAACACTGGGTGGACTGCATATCCTTGGTACTGAACGACACGAATCCCGGCGCATAGACAATCAGCTGCGCGGACGTTCCGGACGACAAGGCGACCCCGGGTCATCACGGTTTTTCCTGTCACTGGAAGACGAGTTGATGCGTTTGTTCGGTTCAGAAAGAATATCAGTGTTGATGGAAAAGCTGGGAATGAAAGAAGGGGAAGATATTCAGCATCCCTGGATTAGCAAGGCCATTGAGAATGCGCAGCGCAAAGTTGAAGCGATGAACTTTGATATCCGCAAACAGTTGCTTGAGTACGATAATGTCATGAATAAACAGCGGGAATCAATATACCGCATGCGCAACGAGATTCTCGATGGCGAAGACATTTGTTCAACCATTGCCGATATGATCAGTGATTCCATTGATGAAAAACTTGAATTGTGGGCTCCAGCCAAGGAGTATGCCGAGAAATGGGATTGGGCAAGCCTTGAAGCATGGTTAACGCGCATCATAGGCGTTCGTCTTGAGCTGACGGATGAGCAGCATTCATATCTGCAGCAGGAAGCATTACGCGATGTTGTGCGGGAGAAGATCGATGAGCAGTATAAACTGCGCGAAGAGCACCTCACGGCGGCTGCTATGCGCACGATGGAACGGATGATTCTATTGCATATGATCGATACGGCCTGGAAGGAACATTTGTACGATCTTGATCAACTCAAAAAAGGTATCGGACTACGCGCATATGCTCAGAAAGACCCGAAGATAGAATATCAAAAGGAATCCTTCGCATTGTTCGAACAGATGATACGCCGCATCCGCGAAGCGACGCTTGAATATCTTTTTAAAGTTCAAATTACCGTAGAGCAGCCTATTCGCCGTCTGGAACGAGTTCATACAAGTGACGTTCCGGTGTTGCCATCTAAAAAAAAGGCGGCTGCTGCTGCCGAAGAACACCCGGTCACTGTCGATAAAATCGGCCGCAACGATCCCTGCCCCTGCGGGAGCGGGAAAAAACACAAGAAATGCTGCGGCGTAAAATAACAAAAGCACCATAGTGGAATAAGCAGTGGGATGAGAGGCGAAACCTGATGCACAAAACGACACTCGTCAAAGATCTTAAGGCGGAGATAACATTACTCCATAAGATAATCGAGACAATAAGCACTTCAGCAAGCCTCGATATTTTGTTGCAGCACATCGCCCGGATCATTGCAGAAGCTATGAAAACTGACAGTTGTCTGGTGTATCTTTGTGATGAGCCTTCAAAATCTCTTATTCTCTCCGGCGCCTGCCCGCCGCATCCAAACCAGATTGGAAAAATAAAGCTTGAGTCCGGCGAAGGATTGACCGGCTGGGTTGCTTCACATAAAAAGCCCATTGCGATCGCAAAGAATGCCTATAAAGATTCGCGTTTTAAAGTATTTCTTAACCTGCCAGAAGATAAGTACGAAATGTTCCTGTCGGTACCGATTCTGTTAAAAAACGATGTGATCGGTGTACTGAACCTTCAAAGTCGCAAATCGAAAACAATCACGAAAGAACAAGTGAAATTGTTGGTTTCTATTGCCTGTGAATTGTCGGGTGCCATTGAAAAAACGCGGTTTTCCCAGATTGCCCACCAGAAATCACAGCAGCTTCAGACAATCGCCCAGTTGTCGAGCAGTATAGTCTCAAACGCGTATATCCATGAAATTTTACAATTGATTGTTACCATGACTGCTCAGCTGATGGGTTCAAAAATATGTTCTTTGATGCTGCTTAACGAAAAAACCCAGGAACTAAGTATTGAATCGACTCAGAGTCTTTCGTCACAATACCGAAAAAAACCACCAATCAAAGTCGGTCAGTCAATTTCTGGTTTGGCGATAAAAAGTAAAAAACCAGTTACCGTGCTGGACGTTACCCGCGAGCCTGGCTACGGTTATCCTGCCATAGCCAAAAGCGAGGGACTCCGGTCGATGCTGGCTGTTCCGATGCTTATCAAGGAAAAACCGATTGGGGTATTGAATTGTTACACGGTGACCGAGCACTGCTTTACCGAAGAAGAGGTCAATATCATTCAGACGATTGCCAATCAATCGGCAGTTGCCATTGAAAATACTCGTTTGCTCAAAGAATCGAAAATCGCCCACGATGCTCTTGAAACCCGAAAGTTTGTGGATCGGGCAAAAGGGATCCTGATGAAAGAAAAAAAACTTACCGAACCCGAGGCATTTCAATTCATCCAGCGTCAGGCAATGAACTTGCGGCGAACGATGAAAGAAATTGCTGAGGCTATTATTCTTAATCAGCAAATCATTTAACCTTTCATGACTATTTTGTTATCTGTTATCAGCGGTTTATTGCTGATAACAATTTTCCCTTTAGGAAATATTGATCTTCTCGCCTGGGTCGCGCTGATCTGTCTCATGCGCTCGATCGAAAATGTTTCCGTTCGCCGGGCGGCTCTCCTGGGATTTGTTACCGGGTTTACCGCCTACGCGGGAATTCTTTATTGGATTGTTCCGTTAGTCAAGTTTAACTGCCAGTCAACTTTTCAGGCTATTATCTGTCTAGCGGCACTGGCCGCATATCTTGCTCTATATGTCGCGGTATGGGCAGCTTTAGTGGCATACGTCCGCCTTACGTCCTGGCTGAAATATGTTCTCTTTTCAGCCGTGGCATGGACTGCTCTTGAATATGCGCGTACATATGTGTTAACGGGGTTTCCGTGGGCATTGTTGGGCTACAGCCAATTTCGCGCCGGATGGATTCTGCCGCTGGCACGATATACAGGCGTGTATGGAGTTTCATGGGTAGTTGTTGCGGTTAATGCCGTTCTCTTTCAATGGTTTGTGGTGCGTGCGCGACGGGGATGGGTTATCGCGGGAATCATCCTTTCACTGGGCGTGATCTGCCTTCGTGTGATTATACAGATTCCTTCTCAGAGTTTTAATCCCGGTGATCGTCGGATCTTAGTTGGCATTATGCAGCCGAGCATAGAGCAATACCAGAAATGGAATGATGCGTATCGCGCGACGATCCTTGCAACATATGATGCCATGGCTGATGAGATTACTATGCGGGCGCCGCAGATCATTGTATGGCCTGAAACCCTTGTTCCCGGATTTCTCCCGGTAGACTCTTTTTCTCAGCAGTGGGTTGAAACTCTGGTGAAGCGTACCGGCGTCATAAATGTGATAGGAACCCCCTATGTCGGTCATGACGGGGCAAGCTATAACGCATCGATTGTGTTAGACGGGCATGCGAACGTACTGGGTGTTCATCGAAAAACTCATCTGGTTGCTTTTGGCGAATATGTTCCGCTGCGTTCAATCTTTGAACCATTTTTTGGTATTCTTAATACGCTGGGCGATTTTCAGCGGGGGAAACAATACCTGCCGATTGATGCAGATTCTCTGCGCCTGGGAATAAGCATTTGTTCAGAAAACATGTTCGGCGATATTGCTCGGAAATTGACAAAAAACGGCGCAACACTGCTGATTAATGAGACTAACGATGCATGGTTTTTCAACACCGCAGCGCCTGAACAACATTTTATAATGAATGTGTTTCGTGCGGTCGAAAATAACCGCGCTGTAATTGTGTCGGGCAATACCGGTGTGTCAGGAAGTATATCGTCTGATGGGTACATAATGCACCGCACGGCGGTGTTTACAAAAACCTGGATAACCGTACCGATTACGAAAAAAACCAGGCTAACGTTTTATACAAAACACGGCGATATCTTCGCCATTGTTTGTTGTGCTATCACAGCTTTGTTTATGTTATGGAGGATCATATGCTTGATCAAATGCAGAAAAAGTTGATTTTACTCAGGGGGTCACTTTGATCTCGACCGCAAAATAACGGACATTGCTGAACTTGAAAAACATGCGTCTCAAAGCAATATCTGGGATAACCCGCAGCACGCAAAGGAGATCCTGGCGCGCCTCAATTATCTCAAGAAAACGCTTGCCCACTGGGAGGCCCTCGTCAAGGAAGTGAGCGATCTTAAAGAACTTGAAATGCTCGCTGTACAAGAAAACGATGACGCTATCATAAAAGATATCGAGATAAGTACCCGCAAGATAAGCGATGACATTCAACAACTGGAAATTGCGACAAAACTTTCCGGTGAACACGATACAAGTAATGCCATTATGGAGATTCACGCCGGCGCTGGTGGCACGGAATCCTGTGATTGGGCTGAAATGCTCTTGCGCATGTATATGCGCTGGGCCGAAAAGAAAGGGTTTCAGACGGAGGTTGTCGACATCCTGGTGGGGGAAGAAGCGGGTATAAAAAGTATAACCCTCATGATTAAAGGTGAATATGCCTACGGTCTTTTGCAATCAGAGGTCGGCGTTCACCGGCTTGTGCGCATATCTCCCTTCGATTCGAACAAACGCCGCCACACTTCTTTTTCGTCCGTCGATGTTTTGCCTGAATTAGAGGATGATGCTGAAATTAAAATCGAAGACAAAGAAATTCGTATAGACACATATCGCGCATCCGGGCATGGGGGGCAGTACCTTAATAAAACTGACTCTGCCGTACGTATAACGCATCTGCCGACAAATATCGTCGTACAATCTCAAAATGAACGATCACAGCTCAAAAACCGTGTCACTGCAATGAAGCTTTTAAAATCCCGCCTCTATGAGATGCAGCTGGAAAAACAACGTCAATCTATTGAAAAACATTATGATGAAAAAGGAGCCATTGCCTGGGGAAGCCAGATCCGATCGTATGTTTTTATGCCTTACCAGCTGGTTAAAGACCACCGCACTGCCTGCGAAGTTCCGCAAGTGGATCTTGTCATGGACGGGGCAATAGATCCGTTCATTGCTGCGTATCTTGAATGGAAACTCCAAAAAAAACAATAGTCCCCTTTGATATGCCTCTCTTTGCTACGCATGTCGTTCCAGTAAAATCAACAAAAAGGTACCCTGTGGTGATTTGTTTATGCATCGCAAATAACAGCCCCATCTATGCAGGATCAAACAGATATATTATACCCACCTTCTTTTGAATTAAAAAGACCATTATTAATTCAATGTTCTGAAAATTTAAATGTTAGATCTATCAGAAATGACAAGAGATCCCATTTCGATGACGTCATTAATTGAGCGAGTAACAATCTGAGGCAGGATATAAAACCCCTTCACGACAGGGATTAGTGCAACTCACCCATTGTGGCTATTCAGACGAAGTCCTGAAAGCCATATCGTTCCCGGACAGAGCAACACAGTCGGATCCCATGCCGCCAGACGCACAAGGGCCGCAGAAAGATATCATAAATCCGCAACCAGACAATATGTTAGATGCATGATTCTTTCAGCCGTCAATAACAAGTGTTGATTTATCTAACGTGACCGTAACGACAGTGACCGTAACGACGAGTTGATTTTTCTTTTGTAAAGATGTATATGTATCTATATAACATATATATATATACAGTGTTGAGGTATACATGAATCCATTTATTTATGGCGAAGAAGTTAGCGGGGAACATTTTATAAACAGAAGAAGTGAAATTGAAGAACTAACCCGTGATTTAAGCGATAGCCAGAAGATATTTCTTATTGCCAGGAGAAGGTATGGTAAAACGTCTTTATTGCAGCAAGTAAAAGACAAACTTAATCAAAAGAAAATAAAAGTAGTATATGTGGATATATTCCAATGTGCTTCTCTTGAACAATTTGTGGCAAAATTAGCGAAATCTATGTCGATACTTGAAACCACGAAAATAGAAAACGCAATGAAATTAATCAAAGAATGGATTTCCAGTTTGCGGCCACAATTTTCTATAAACAGAGAAGGCGAATTATCAGTACAAATCGATTCTATGCCTCAGCGAAAAGAAACACTGGATATTTTAGAAGAAGTTTTGGAATATTCACAGAAATATGCAGAAAAAAACAATGCTCATGTCGTTGTCATGTTTGATGAATTTCAGGAAATATTAAAATACGGCGGCGAATCATTAGAAAAGTTTCTGCGTGCGATCATACAAAAGCAAAGAAGAGTAGGATATATATTCTGTGGCTCAAGAAGGTCAATATTAAACGATATGGCAACAAAAGAATCGAGAGCGTTTTATAATTCTGGCCCCATAGTATATTTGGATAAAATCAATGAACGGGAATGGGAGAAATATATAAAGAGTGCTTATTTAAAAGGTAAATATAAGATAGATAATGATGTTCCCGGACAAATAATGAAGCATACTGAGAATATCCCTTATTATGTGCAAGCACTTGCTCATGAATTATGGGATGAAAAAAATGAAAACAAAATCATAGAAAGCGGTGATGTTGAAAAGGCAGTTATATCTATCATAAAAAAACGAACACCAACATATGATACCCTGTGGAGCATGTTGCCCGGAACACAACAAAGATTATTAATGGGCATGTGTGCAACTGAGAGTAATTTGTTCTCATCGGCATTTATCATTAAGAACCAATTAGGTTCAAGAACGACCGTAGAACAGGCCATAAAACTGCTTGAAAAAAAAGATATCATAGAAAAAGATGCAAAAGAATATGTATTCGTTGATCTGTGGTTTAAAAAATGGGTATTCTATCTTATTTTAGGCTAATAAACTGGGGCAACGAGGATGCAAAAAGAGAATCACTATGGTTATCCAGATGTCCTGAAATCATATCATTCCCAGACAGATTACAAAGACAGATCCCGTGCCGCCAGACATAGGACGGAGAAGGGTATTACAAACCGCATCTAGACAATATGTTTGATGCGTGATTCTTACAGCGATCCAAATTCAAGTGTTGATGGAAGAAATACATTTGCATACAGATTTTAAGGATATTGATTATTTCCGATAGAAAATGGTCTCCACATTTTCGTTTTAAGGCCCATAAAATATTTCGTTTGTGGTTTTATATCCCCCATTCTCTGACAGTAACGTCCATCCACAAAACCACCCGCCTACTTCCTGCAGGGCGCTCTTTTAAACGGCGCACTCCCTGGCCGCCGGCGCCATTCGCGGCGGCAACTCGCACATATCAACATCGCTTGCCTATCCCAACTTGCGCACTTGGAGTGAAAAAAAAGGCACTTTTTGGGGCTTTTGAAATAGTGTCTCCGACGATAAAGCGCTTGAATTTGGCGAAAAATCAATGTAGTACAGACTTTTTTTGCTAAATATTCATTGAAAACTTAATATAAAAGACCGAAATCTGACGGGCATTTGTAGTACAGACTTTATTCACAGTCACTCACAAAATACCCGTTTTTGACCCCTAAGTGCGCAAGTTGGGCTATCACCTCATGTTAGTCGTTTTGACAGGCGCTTTCTATTGGTATATAATATATATGGCAATACTTATAGGGGAGATCAACACATGGCAAAGATTATGATTGTCGATGACGAAAAAGATGTTGTCGATCTGTTGAGTTTTGTTCTCAGGAAAGATGGCCACGAGGTAGTGAGCGCATGCAATGGTCGCGATGCGCTTGAGCAGATTGGTATTTTGTCGAGCACTCAAAAAGTCGTGAAACCAGATTTGGTGATACTTGACATCATGATGCCTGATATCGATGGATATACTGTGCAAAATAAGATGTCTGAATGTGACGAAACGCGGTCTATTCCGATTCTGATACTTACTGCTAAAGGACAGATGCGTGATCTGTTCGGGCTTGCTTCAAATGTCGTAGCCTATATTGAAAAACCGTTTGACCCTAAAATACTGCGTGACAAAGTAAAGGAACTGATGAAATCATGACTGAACCCCTGACAGCACCTTTGGAACAGATTGTGGATTTACGAAAAGAGAAATTGCTCAAACTCACTGCAGCAGGGATCAATGCATACCCTACGACATTTCCTATCGATTCGCAGATAGATGTTGTCCTTGAACGTTTTGCATCATTAGCGATAGGCTCTGTTGCCGAAACCAGTGTGTCTGTTGCGGGAAGATTGATCTCGCGGCGGGAAATGGGAAAAGCCGCGTTTGCGGATATCAGTGATGTCTCAGGAAAAATACAATTGTATTTCAAAGCAGATAAAGTGGGTGCTGATTCGTTTAAGTTGTTTAAGGAATTAGTTGATCTGTCAGATTTTTTGGGAGTTACCGGGACACCATTTCGTACCAGAACAGGGGAGCTCAGTCTCTTAGTAGAGTCCTGGAAAATGCTGTCAAAAGCATTGCGGCCACTGCCGGAAAAATGGCATGGTTTAAAAGATACTGAAACGCGGTATCGTCAGCGCTATTTGGACTTGATAGCCAACCCTGACGTTAAATCTGTGTTTGTAAAACGCGGCCGGATTATTTCTGCGATTCGCGCGGAACTCGAAGCGCGCGGATTTCTGGAAGTGGAAACACCGGTTATGCAGGTTCTCGCCGGCGGCGCCGCAGCAAAACCGTTTGTCACACATCATAACACTCTTGACATGGACTTGTTCCTGCGTATTGCGCCGGAGCTGTATTTAAAAAGGTTGGTGGTTGGCGGTATAGACCGGGTTTTTGAGATTGGACGAAATTTTCGTAATGAGGGGATTGATCGTAATCATAACCCTGAATTTACCATGCTTGAACTTTATCAGGCATATGTTGATTACAATGAAATGATGAATATATGCGAATCGCTGATCGCGGCGGCTGCAGCGCGCATTGGCGCTAACATTACGGTTCCGTTTCGTCGGGCGCGTCTGTTTGATCTGCTCAAAGAAGCAACGGCAATCGACATTAAACCGATGATCGGAACAGGCGAAATGGCGAAACTGATTCCGCAGTTTAAATTGGATTTACCGATGAATGCTTCTGACAAAAAGATTCTGGATCATCTGTTTGATCAAACAGTCGTCAATGAACTAAAAACACCTACATTTGTAATGGATTATCCCAGCGAGTTTTCACCGCTGGCCAAAGCGAAACCCGATGACCCCTCGATTGCTGAACGCTTTGAGTTGTATATAAACGGCATGGAAATCGCTAATGCATATTCCGAACTCAACGATCCTCAGGAACAGCGGAAACGATTCGTTCAACAGATGGAGGCAAAGAAAAAAGGCGATGACGAAACAGAACCTTTTGATGAGGATTTTGTTACTGCTCTTGAACATGGGTTGCCCCCGACCGGCGGGCTGGGTATTGGTATTGACCGGCTGGTAATGATTTTGGCGCAGGTTGACTCGGTGAGGGAAGTGATCCTTTTTCCGATCTTGAGGAATCTGTAAATGATGACAGAGTTGTTTATAGCATGGCGGTATCTGAAAGCTCGCCGAAAAGGCTTTTTCTCGGTTCTCACAACTGCCATAGCTGTAGGTGGAATAACTCTGGGGGTTGCGGCCCTTATCATTACGCTGGCGGTCATGACCGGTTTTCATCGCGATATCCGCGAGAAAATACTGGGTATTCAACCGCATATCGTTGTAACCAAAGATCAACAATTTCCGATCTATCGTTACGAAGCCCTGCGTCAGCGCATCGCACAAACGCCGGGGGTTTTAGCGACAGCGCCTTTTGTGTACGGACAGATTATTCTCAGAAATAATCAGAATGTTGTTGGAGCGCTTATTAAAGGAATTGATCTTGACGCTGAAGATCGCCTTGTGCATGTACGCAAGACATTTCTGGGTACCGGGCAGACAGTGTTGGCTAAAAAGGATATTATTATTGGCGAAGAACTTGCGCGAACTCTGGGTGTACGGATCGGCGACACTGTTTTGTTGATGTCGCCGGGACAGTTCACTGCGATACCGAAAATGTATCAATTCTCTGTGGTCCGGATCTTTCATTCAGGGATGTATGAGTATGATGCCTCGCTTGCATTTATTAATCTAAGTGACGCTCAGGAGCTCTTTGGACTTGCCGATGGTGTTTCGGGCATCGGTGTATCGGTTGATGACAGTGATCACGCTGATAGGGTAGCTCAGCGGCTGCAGGAAAGCTTTCCCTACCCATATGTGGCTCGTTCATGGGACCGGATGAATAAAAATCTTTTTGCGGCGCTTAAGCTTGAGAAAATCATGATGTTTATTATTTTGACGCTCATCATCCTGGTTGCAGCATTTAATATTGTTTCAAATCTCTTGATGA
>JBELAT010000056.1:0-11776 GCA_049508565.1 Endomicrobiales bacterium
ATAATCGTGGTCGAGATACACGTACCGTTGGAGATTTTTCTGTAGCGAGAGGTTATCCTGATGAACGTTGATGATCTCGTGAAGTGTGTGCGATATATCCTGTGTTGATTCAAGCACATTGCCGGCAACAACTGTCGTGGGATTGAGTAGATAAAAAAGGATGTTTTTAGCCAGTCGGATGTAGACGTTGAGATGGGTGGTCAGCAGAATCAGATTGATGACAGTCAATGCAACAAACAGCACATTCGAACGGCGGGATGTTAATTCTTCGTCCATGGATCTCCCCGGGAATTGAACCCGATATGCGAAAAACCGTTTTCGTTAAACGACTTTTCTCTTTTTTGAGATACGAAGATTATCCAGCTCTTCCAAAAACTTTCCTGTCCCTCTGACGACGCAGGTCAGTGGATCCTCTGCCAGGTTTACCGGCAGTTCGGTTTCCTGTGAGAGAAGCTCGGGGAATCCCCGAAGGAGCGACCCACCACCAGCCAAAACGATGCCACGGTCGACAAGATCAGCCGAAAGTTCGGCCGGAGTTTCCTCCAGCGTACTTTTGATGACTTCGATAATGGATTTGATGGGCTCCGACAGCGCCGAACGAACTTCCTCGGAGGTGATGCTAACAGTTTTTGGCAGACCGGTTACCTGATCCCGGCCTTTTACTTCAAGACTGGTTTCTTCGGCCAGCGGAAACACGGATCCGATTTTAATCTTTACATCTTCGGCCGTGTTTTCGCCGATCATTAAATTATATTTTCGGCGGAAGTACTGGACGATCGCTTCGTCCATTTCATCGCCGGCTATATCGACAGATTTTGAAACTACCATGCCACCTAAAGAAATGACGGCAACTTCCGTTGTACCACCGCCAATATCAACGATCATATTTCCTTCCGGTTCCTGGATGGGAATGTTTGCGCCGATCGCTGCGGCCATGGGCTCCTCAATGAGGTGAACCTCACGGGCACCGGCCTGTTCAGCCGATTCGCGCACTGCACGTCTTTCAACTTCAGTAATTCCTGAAGGCACACCGATGACTACCCGGGGATGTAAGAGACTCCGCCGGTTATGAACTTTCTTAATAAAATACCGTATCATCCGTTCCGTAACTTCAAAATCCGCTATTACACCGTTACGCAGGGGACGTACCGCAATAATATTTGCCGGCGTTTTACCGAGCATGCGTTTGGCTTCCATCCCGATGGCCAACACCCGCTTTGTCTCTCGTTCTATGGCGACGACTGACGGTTCTCTCAGGACAATACCCTGTCCCTTAACATACACCAGAACCGACGCTGTTCCCAGGTCGATACCCATGTCATTTGAAAATAAGCTAAAAAAGTAGTTAAACATATTTTATCACACCTGGGCTGTTTTGCGCACAGCCGGCCCAGACAGGCATGTTCCACGAACACGCCCATCAATAACTAGTTAATGAGCTTCACCAGCGCCATTTCTGCACGATCACCAACTCGCGTTCCGAGCTTAAAAATCTGGGTATAGCCACCATTTCTCGACTGATAGCGCGGCACCAGCACCTCAAACATCTTTTTATAGACGATTTCATCATGGATCTCGCCTTTTACTGCGCGTCGTGCATTGAGGTCAGCAGGACGTGCTGTGGTAATTATTTTTTCTGCGTAACGCACCAGCTCTTTTGCCTTGGACTGCGTTGTTTCTATTTTTTCATGAAGGAACAATGATGTCGCAAGGTTTCGCAGCAATGCCAGCTTGTGTGATCCGGTCCGTCCCAGTTTCGATCCATTATGATTTTTAATCATTTTTGACAGCTCCTTCAGTCATGCCCAACGACAAGCCCATTTCCGTCAGTTTTTCTTTGATCTCTTCAACGGACCGTTTGCCACAGTTTTTATAGGTAATAATTTCTTCTTCATTTTTCGTGACGAGATCATTGACGGTCTCAAGACCTGCCGCCAGAAGACAGTTCATTGACCGCACGGACAGGTCCATGATACTCAGCGGTTGATCCAGCAATTCTTGCTGCTTGTCTTCACCAACAGGAACCGCCGCCGAAACCACTTGTTCCGTGTCGGGGCCTGTAAATATCGTTAATGTATTGCGCAATATTTTCGCAGAATACGTTAATGCGTCCGCCGGAGAAACAGATCCGTCCGTCCATATTTCCATAATCAGTGAATCGTAATTGGTGATCTGTTCGACACGCGTATTTTCTACCTCGTAATTAACTTTAGTGACTGGCGAAAAAAGCGCGTCAAGCACTATAGTATTTGCAGCGTGTTTTCCCGCTTTGCCTTCTTCAGCCAGAACATAGCCCTTGCCGCGGGTAACTTCCATTTCAATCTCTAGATCGGCTCCGTGATCAAGTGTCGCAATGACCTGATCCGGATTGAGGATTTCTATATTTGAGTTCGGCTCGATGTTCTTGGCAGTCACTTCCCCTTCACGTTTGATTTTGAGGTATATTATTTCGGGACCAGGTGTAAACATTTTTAAGCGCACTTTTTTGAGGTTGAGAATGATGTTCGCCACATCTTCTTTGACGCCCTTTATGACAGCGAATTCGTGCAGGGCTCCTTTAATCCGCACTGCATTTATGGCAGACCCTTCAAGGCTTGACAGCAAAATTCTCCGTAAAGCGTTGCCGATGGTATGTCCATATCCGCGTTCAAACGGCTCTGCCACAAACCTACCATACATCGGCGTTGCCGTGCGTTCTTCAAGGGTCAGTGTCCGTAATTTCTCTAAATCTGGCGTTTTCATTATCTAAAACCTCACTTTATAAAATTCTTATTTTGAATACAATTCAACGATTAACTGACTGTCGATCGGATGAGAAAACTCGCTCACCGCCGGCGTCGTTAACACCGTACCGGTAACTGAAAGTTTATCAAACGTTAACCATGACGGAAAACGGTTTCCACGATCCAGCGTCCGTTTAATCTGTGCGTTTTCTTTCATTTTTTCTTTGAGAGCAATCTTATCGCCCTGTTTCAAGGGATATCCCGGCAGGTTCACTCGTTTGCCGTTGACCAGTATGTTGCCATGGCCGACTATCTGGCGTGCCTGTTTACGGGATGACGCGACGCCCAGGCGAAGCACCACATTGTCCAGCCGCAATTCAAGCATACGCAGTAAATTTTCGCCTGTCAGGCCTTTCATGCGGTCAGCCTTTTTGAAATAATTACGGAACTGCTCTTCCGTCAATCCATATATCCGGCGTGCTTTCTGTTTTTCACGCAGATGCCGCGCATAATCAGAGACCTTGCCACGTCCCATGCGTCCGCGTTGAGCTCCGTGCTGGCCCGGTATATTCTTACCGCGCTTGGCATCAAGGGTACATTTAGTCCCGCACCGCTCACCTTTTAAAAATAGTTTTTCTTTTTCACGACGACAATGCTTACAGACAGATCCTAAATAACGTGACATATATGTGTGCTCCTTTTAAACCCTTCGCGCTTTCGGCGGACGGCATCCATCATGCGGTACCGGGGTAATATCGCGAATCGACGTAATAATGAGTCCCGCGCTTTGCAATCCCCTGATCGCCGTCTCACGGCCCGGCCCGGGACCATTAACAAGAACTACAACCTGTTTGACCCCGGCATCAACTGCTTTTTTAGCAACATTGCCTGCTGTCATTTGCGCGGCAAATGGAGTTCCTTTTTTTGTACCCTTGAACCCGCTTCCGCCGGCTGATGCCCAGCACACCGTGTTGCCTTTCTCGTCAGTAATGGAAATGATCGTATTGTTAAACGACGACTGGACATATGCCTTCGCTATCCCGCCGACAAAGCGAACTTTTTTCTTACTCTGTGGACTGCCTGCCTTTTTTACGTCAGCCATGCATCTGCTCCTTTATTGCTGAGATCCGAATATTATTTCGCCGGTTTCTTTTCAGCTGCTTTGCCTGCACCTTTTCCCGCACCGACAGTCTTTCGTCTGCCGCGACGTGTCCGGGCATTTGTCTTGGTCCGTTGTCCACGCACGGGCAGGTTCCTGCGATGACGATACCCGCGATAACAACCGATATCCACCAACCGCCTGATGTGCGCCTGTACTTCGCGGCGTAAATCACCCTCAACCTTCAAGTTTTTTGTAATGATCGTGTTGAGCTTACTAACATCATCTTCCGACAAGTCTTTGACGCGTTTTGCCGGATCAATAGCGGCTTCAGCAATGATACGGTCCGCCGTTGAAGGGCCGATACCATAAATATAACGTAACGCTATATCCAAACGTTTTGCTTTCGGTAATTCGATACCCGCTACACGAGCCATACTTTAAACCTCCGAGTCTTTGCGATCTTCTTAATTTATTTTATCCCTGCCGCTGCTTATGACGCGGATCGGAACAAGTTACCCGCGTAACACCTTTTCTTTTCACCACTTTACATTTCTGGCATATCGGCTTAACGGACGCCCGAACCTTCATGTTCTCCTCATTTCTCTTCGATCCTGCTTGTCGTCTACCCACATCGCGCAGGCCCATCACAGACCACTGAGTTACGACAGAAAAAACGATTACTTTTCTCTGTATGTTATTCTACCGCGCGTCAAATCATAGGGCGACAATTCAACCTTCACTTTATCTCCCGGCAGAATTTTAATGTAGTGCATACGCATTTTCCCGCAAATATGCGCCAACACTTTATGCCCGCCATCTATCTCAACGCGAAACATCGCATTTGGAAGCGATTCCAGAATTTTTCCGTCAACAAGCAATTTTTCTTCTTTATTCATAGTTAAAGTACCGTAAGAACTTCATGTCCATGATCTGTCACCGCAACCATGTGCTCGAAATGAGCACATAACCGCCCATCTACTGTTACAACTGTCCACTGATCTTTTAGCGTTCTGACCTGATAACTGCCACAGTTGACCATCGGTTCAATGGCCAAGACCATACCGGGAACCAGACGCGGTCCGCTATGAGGTTTGCCAAAATTGGGAACAGCCGGTTCTTCGTGAAGTTGACGGCCGATGCCATGACCCACATAGTCCCGGACAACAGCATACCCGGCCTTTTGAGCACATTGCTCAATCGCCCACGACACATCACCCAGACGGTTTCCTGCGGTCATCTGAGCAATAGCGCTGTCCAGACAATCCCTGGTCACCTGAAGAAGCTTACTGGCCTCAGTTGAAACAGGACCCACCGGAAAGGTTGCAGCAGCGTCTCCATAGTAACCATTATGAACGACACCCATATCTACGGTTACAATGTCTCCCGCGTGAACAATGCGATCATTGCGCGGTATGCCGTGAACCAGCTCCTCATTGATCGAAATACAAGCTGTCGCTGGGTAGCCACGGTATCCTAAAAAAGCGGGTTTCATGCCCAAAGAGCGTATCTCACGAAATGCTATTGCATCAAGCTCGCCGGTTGATATTCCCGGCTCAAGCTTTGTAAACAGTATCTGCAGGATATGTGCAACCGCGCGTCCCGCTACGCGCATGATATCGATTTCTTGTTGCGTTTTTAATTCAATGACCGGCGGGGATGAATGCACAGAGATCTTTAAAAACCTCGTTCACAGTCCGGGATCCATCAACAGTATGCAATATCCCGCGTTTTGAATAATATTCTATAAGGGGACTGGTCTGCTGATGATATACGGTCAAGCGTTGACGAATCGTTTGCTCATTGTCGTCAGAGCGCTGGATCAGTTTTGATCCACACAGGTCACATGTTCCTTCGACTTTCGGTGGCTGGGAAACAAGATTAAAGCTGGCCCCGCATGCCGGACAAACCCGGCGGCCAGATAAACGTCTGACAATCTCATTATCATCAATCTTCAAACAGAGCACGGCATCAATTTTCTGGTTATTTGCGGCAAGCATCAGATCAAGCGCCTGTGCTTGAGGATCGGTCCGCGGGAAACCATCGAGCAAGAAACCGTTTTTACAATCAGATTTCTGAAGGCGGACTTTCACAACTTCAATGACAACATCATCCGGCACCAGTTTCCCGGCCGACATAAAGCTTTGCAGCTTTTTTCCGACTTCTGAGCCGCTGGCGGCAGTTTCACGAAACATGTCACCCGTTGAAATATGTGCAATGTTATATTTTTGAATAATATTTTTTGCTTGTGTCCCTTTGCCTGCTCCTGGTGGTCCTATCAAAATAAGATTCATACTATATCCTTTTTGGTGTACCTTTTTATTTAATGTTAAACCAGCGACCCTTAATACGTCCGTCTTTCATGAACCCATCGTAATGGCGCATGATTAAATGTGACTCTATCTGGCCGATTGTATCGAGTGCAACACCAACAACGATCAACAATGAAGTACCGCCGAAGAAAAATGGTGCATTTAACATGCTGCGCAGATAATCCGGTAAAACTGCGATTGCAGCAACAAACAAGGCGCCACCAAGGGTTATCCGCTCTAAAATACGCGTAATGTACTGAGCAGTATGATCGCCGGGACGAATACCGGGAATAAACCCGCCCCACTTTTTCATATTTTCTGCCAGCTCTTTGGGATTGAAGGCGACTGAATTGTAAAAATAGCAAAAGAAAATAACCAGCAACGCATAGACTGTATTATACAGCAATGATCCGTGATTGAACCAGGTATTAATCGTTCGCGACCAGACAGACTGAGGAAAAAATTGAGCCACCGTAAGAGGTGCTGACAAAATAGACACGGCAAAAATGACAGCGATAACACCCGACTGATCAACCTTCAGCGGTAAAAAAGTACTTGATCCGCCGTACATTTTGCGGCCAACCATGCGCTTGGCGTACTGAACCGGGATCTTGCGCTGGGCCGTCGAAACCCAGACGACCAGGAGCAGCACGGTTATCACCATTGCCACAATCAAAAGCACGGTCAACAGGGATATTTCCTCAAGCCGCAACAGGCGGATGACATCCTTGACAGCAGTCGGGAGACGATCAACAATGCCGGCAAAAATGATCAGCGATATACCGTTGCCGATACCGCGTTCCGTTATCTGTTCACCCATCCACATGATCAGCACTGTACCAGTAACCAGGGTAACAACTGTAAGCATTATCCATGCCGTTGTCGGATTTTCTACAATCGGCACGCCGGCAGGAGTAGGCATTTTTGTAATTGCCATGGTCAATCCGAACGATTGAATGGCGCCCAGTATGAGCGTACCATAGCGGGTTATTTGGTTGAGTTTTTTACGGCCGAGCTCACCTTCTTTTGCAAGCCGGTCGAGATAGGGAAGTATGTGAGCTCCCTGCATCAAGCTCATAATGATCGATGCATTGATATACGGCATAATACCCATCGAAAAAATTGAAAGCCGGTTGAGCGCCCCTCCGGAAAACATATCCAGAAATCCCAGCAGGGAATTTGCGTGCATATCAAAGAGCGATTTAAGCGCCAGCGCATTAACCCCGGGAATCGGGATAGCAGCACCCAGGCGATACGTCGCAACGATCGCCAGAGTAAACAACACGCGTCGTTTTAATTCAGGTATTTTAAATATATCGGTAAATGTTCTAAGCATAGAATTGAATTATTTAAGAATCTCAGTTGTGCCGCCAGCGGCTACAATCTTTTCTTTAGCGGCTGTCGAAAATGCATGGGCCTTGACGGTCAAAGCTTTTTTTATTTCGCCTTCACCCAATATTTTCGTGCGTTTAATATCAACATTAACCCCTTTTTCCTTCAACACTGCCGGGGTAATTTCCTGACCGGACTCAAACAACAATTCCAGCGTCCCTACATTAACAATTTCAAATGAATGACGGAATTTATTGGTAAATCCCCGTTTCGGTATACGGCGAATGAGCGGCATCTGTCCACCCTCGAAACCAACCATTTTCCCATCGCCAGAACGAGATTTTTGACCCTTCATACCGCGGGTTGCCGATCCACCATGGCCTGAACCTTCCCCCCGTCCAACTATTTTTTTTCGATGGCGCGAACCAGCCGCCGGCTTAAGATTATGTAAACCGATCATAATTCCGTAACCTCTTTATTCCTGACTTTTGCTACCATTTCCTTTGTACGAAGCGATGTGAGCGCATCCAGTGTCGCATAGACAACGTTAAAAGGATTTGATGAACGCAGCGACTTTGTCAAAATGTCTTTGATGCCTGCCGCTTCCAAAACCGCACGCATCGTATTGCCGGCAATAACGCCGGTTCCGGGAACTGCCGGTTTTATCAGCACCCGGCCTGCACCGGATACTCCAATAATTTCGTGAGGAATGGTCGTGCCGACCAGCGGGACAAATATCATACTCTTTGCCGCCTTGGCACTGCCTTTCTGTATTGCCGATTGAACTTCATTGGCCTTGCCCAGACCACATCCGACGTGGCCGGCACCATCACCGACAACAACAAGGGCATTGAAGGAAAACCGTTTTCCACCTTTAACAACCTTGGCGACTCGGTTAACAGCGACAACGATTTCTTTATTCTGTGATTCTGATCGTGCTTTCATTTCTTCAGCCAAGACATACCTCCAAGAATATACCGCTTAAAAATCCAAACCACCCTCGCGCGCGGCATCTGCAAATGCTTTAATACGACCCGTATACATATAACCACCACGATCAAAAACGACGGCTTTAATACCTTTGGTCAACGCTTGCGAAGCTATTGCTTTTCCGACCGCCTGCGCTGCCGGCACTGTGTCTGTCACTTTCAATTTGCCCTTGAGCTCGGGTGACAGTGTCGACACTGCGGCCAGTGTTGTTCCCTTGTCGTCATCTATCAACTGGGCATAGATATGAGAATGCCCCCGATGAACACTTAGACGGGGTCTTGCTGCTGTCCCGCGAACTTTGCTTCTGACTCTCTTTTTGCGAAAGAGAAATTTTTCTGTATTTGATCTCATGCTACATCCTCACTTTTTATGATACTTATTTCTTAGCGCCGCCCGCAGACCCCGCGGCAGCCTTACCAACCTTGCGAACAATGTGTTCACCGACGTATCGTATACCCGTTCCCTTATATGGCTCGGGTTTTTTCTGTGATCGAATGCGCGCGGCAACTTCGCCCACGAGCTCCTTGTTTACTCCGGAGATCGATAAGAGTGTCTGTTTTTCGATAGACACTTTAATACCATCAGGAATGGTAAAAACAACTGGATGAGAATATCCCAACGACATGACTATATTCTTTCCATCCAGCGCAGCCTTAAACCCTAGTCCCTGTATCTCCAAATCTTTCTTAAATCCCGTTGATACACCTTCAAATGCATTTTTCACCAGCCCTCGAATAAGACCGTGCAACATATTATGCTCACGGGTCGTGCCGAGAGCTTCGACAATCACATTGTCTTTGTTGACCTTAACTGTCAGACGGTGATCGACGGGCTGTTTGAGACTGCCGAGCGGCCCCTGTACTTCCAGCATTGCATTGGCAAAATTCACTTTAACCTTGTCCGGTATTTGCAGCGGTTTGCTTCCCAGTCGACTCATTTTATTATCCTTATACAGTTTTGTTGTTATATACGTGACGAATCCGACGTTTTACCAGGCGTGTCCAATAATCTCGCCGCCCACTTTTTCCTTACGCGCCGATTTATCAGTCATCAAGCCCCGGGGTGTTGAGAGAATAACAATCCCCATCCCGCCCTGCACTTTGGGCAATAACCGATAGGTGCTGTAGTTACGCAACCCCGGTTTTGAAATCCGCCTGAGTCCCTGCAGCACTTGTTCGCCGGTCGGAGTATATTTTAAATAGACCCGGAGAATACCCTGCTTATGGTCTTCAATATTTTTATAGTTGGTGATATATCCTTCGTCTTTAAGAAGCTTTGCGAGTTCGACCTTCATCTTTGACGATGGTATGTCTACTTTTTCTAGTAATTTCGCATTTGCATTACGAATGCGAGTAAACATGTCTGCTATTGGATCGGTGATCATTCAGTCAGCCTCTTTCTTCTGGAGCGGGTAGTTTAAGTGTTGCATACTTACTTACCTGCTCTGTTCTATACTACGGTTCCCAGCCACAAACCCACTGCGACCCGCCTGTGCTTCACCAGCTTGACTTTGTAACACCCGGTATCAGTCCATCATGGGCAAGCTTGCGGAAACAAATACGGCAGATGCCAAAATCCCGGTAATAAGCCCGCGGTCTGCCGCACAACCGGCACCGATTGCGGTAGCGCGTCGCATATTTCTGCGGTTTGCGCATTTTTGCCATTGCTGCTAACGTTGACATGCTAAAAACCTTCTTTCATTGATCGGAAGTTATTATTACTCTACCGTTTTTTAAAGGGGACACCCATGAGACTTAATAATTCTCTGGCTTCATTGTCATTTACAGCCGTTGTAACAACTGTAATGTTCATCCCGCGGGTTTTATCAGACTTTTCAACATTGACTTCCGGAAATATATATTGCTCGTTGAGCCCCAAATTATAGTTGCCCTGCCCATCAAAAGACATCGGTTCAACGCCGTGGAAATCACGGATTCGAGGAATAGCAACATTGATCAGACGGTCAAAAAACTCAAACATCCGATTGCCGCGCAACGTCACTTTGAGGCCGATCGGCATTCCCTGGCGCAATTTAAAATTTGATATTGACTTTTTGGCGCGGCATACTTTAGGTTTCTGGCCGCAAATAGCCGAAATTTCTGCCGTAGCAGTATCGACTACCTTGACATTCTCTTTTGCTTCAGTGAGCCCGATATTGACGACAATTTTTTCAAGATGCGGTACCTGATGAGCATTCTTATAACTAAATTTTTTCATCAGCTCCGGCACAACGTCTTTTATATACAGTTCTTTTGATCTCGGTACCATGGGTTTATTTCCTCTTTTAATTCAGGGTCTAGACAATCATCTCGCCGCACCGACGACACACTCTGATTTTTTTACCATCCGACAACACATCGAATTTCGGACGACCCGGCTGGCTGCATTTGGGACACACCAGCATGACCTTGGCGATCGAAACCGGTGCTTCCTTCTCCCGGATACCACCCGGTTCTGTCTGTGTCGGACGTGTATGACGTTTTACAAAATTAATTTTTGCTACCACGACTCTGTTTTTCTCAGGATAGACTTTGAGCACCTCGCCCTGCTTGCCTTTGTCTTTCCCAGCCAGCACTACTACTTTGTCTTTTTTCTTTATCGTCAGCATTGTTCCATTCCTTATATGGCTTAGGGTTTTCTAACCCCTAAACCCCATCCCTGAAACCCCGGATTAAACTACTTCCGGAGCAAGAGAAATTATTTTAAGATAGTTTTTATCGCGTAACTCGCGAGCGACCGGACCAAATATGCGCGTTCCCTTTGGTTCACCTTCGTCGTTGATAACCACGGCCGCGTTATCATCAAACTTGATGTACGTCCCGTCCGGACGCCGCACTTCTTTAACGGTCCGCACTATAACTGCTTTTACGACTTCACCCTTTTTTATCGCCCCATTGGGAATCGCATCCTGGACTGAAGCGACTATGGTATCACCGAGACTTGCGTACCGGCGTTTCATCCCTTTGAGCACCCGAAAGCACCGGACCTTGCGAGCACCGGAATTATCTGCAACCGTCAGAATCGTGCGTTCTTGAATCATAGCTTCCTCTATCCTTGAGCTTTCTTGACGACTTCGATCAGCGCCCACCGTTTCATTTTTGACAAAGGGCGTGTTTCCATGATACGGACTGTATCGCCAATTTTGGATTCATTTTTTTCGTCATGCACATAAAATTTTGTTTTGGTCCGCAGAACTTTCGAATACACACTGTCTCGGTACGTACGGTCCACTACGACAATGCGGGTTTTGTTGACCTTATCAGTTACGACTGTTCCAGCGCGAAATTTTCGTTGTGCTCTTTCCATTATCGGCTTACCTC
>JBELAT010000057.1:0-11767 GCA_049508565.1 Endomicrobiales bacterium
CTATCAATCCCGTGATCGTAACACCTCATAAACCGAAATATGTTCGCGGAGTCCATCTGACTGCATGGATCGCAGGCTCACCAAAATTGCGCGCACCGATCGACAAGTTGTTGCACGAAACAGAAATTAATACGGTTGTTATCGACATCAAGGAATATGAAGGCGAAGTATATATTCCAGGGGTCAAACAAGCCGACCAGGCGGGCACGTTTGTTAAAGCGATTCCTGACATTGAGAAATACATCGCAGATTTAAAAAGCAGAGGCGTCTACACGATCGCGCGTATTGTTGTTTTTAAAGACAACTTATTTCCTCATAAACGACCAGAACTGGGCGTGAAGACTACCGATGGAAAATTGTGGAAAGATCATCGAGGACTGACGTGGCTCGATCCGACTAACAAGGCAAACTGGGATTACAATATATCGATCGCCGAGCGGGCTCTCGAACTCGGTTTTGAGGAAATACAGTTTGATTATATCCGATTCCCCTCTGATGGCAATATAAAAGCCTGCCGCTACAGTGTCGCCCATTCAACAACTTCAGCCAATCAGGCATTAGTCGGATTTTTGAAGGAAGCTCATAACCGGCTAAAACCCAAAGGGGCAAACATATCTATTGACGTTTTTGGCCTGACCACGACTGTCAATAATGATATGGGAATCGGTCAGCGGATTATTGATCTGGCGCGGTGGGTGGACTTTGTGAGTCCCATGGTTTATCCTTCCCACTACAATCCCGGTGAATATGGCATCGCAAATCCCGATGCGGCGCCATATCGTATCGTCTATTTGGGTATAGAAGGCGCTGTACATCGTCTCGGAGAAGACAAAGTCCGCCCTTATCTGCAGGACTTCTCATTGCATAAGCATTATGGTGCTAAAGAAGTTCGAGATCAGGTGCAGGCAACGTATGACAATAATGTGGGAGAATGGCTTTTATGGAATCCGCGCTGCGTGTATACTCGTGGCGGGTTAAAAGACAAGAAATTTATGGAAATCATTGAGAAGAGCTCGACTATCCCTCGCGAAGGAAAACCAGTAATCAGACATACCGTTGCCGTTTCCAGCACAACCTTACAGACTTCTGCAGTAACTCAGATATCATCCCAGGGCATCGTTCAGTCAACAACCAGTCACGTTCAATAACAAACCCGGCTTTTTACTGCGCTTGTTTGAGCAGTGTGAGATGACGACGTATATACCATACCGCTCCGGCAAACAGGACGAATGCAATTGCCGCATCGAACTTGTGAAAATAAACCTTCAATGACATCCAGTTTTGCCCCAGCATCATTCCAATCCACGTCAAAACCAGGCTCCAGATATAAGAACCGATAAACGTGTACACAATAAATGTCGACATCCGCATCCGCGCCACACCAGCGGGAAAAGCGATGAAAGTACGGATAACAGGAAGCAGCCGGGCAGCAAAAACTGTTATATCGCCATGTTTTGAAAACCACCGATCCGCCATATCGAGATCGTGGTGCGCAATCAGAATATATTTCCCATATTTTTCTATCCAAACCCGCCCACCCCAGGCACCAGCGTAGTATGCCACGATTGATCCCAGCACGCATCCCGTCGCTCCCATGAGTGCAACCATCCAAATATTGAAAGTTCCAATTGCTACCAGGTATCCCGAGAACGGAAGAATAACTTCTGAAGGCAAAGGAATACAGGCACTTTCGATCGCCATCAATAAGGCCACACCCTTATACCCCATGGCGGTAATGGTCCCTATGATAAATGTTGAAAGCAGACTCAGAACATGTTCAATCATAACTCCTCTTTCTGCCAGTAACTTCCCTTAACTAAAATGTATCAATAAGATGATACCGACAATAATACGGTAATAGGCAAACGGTTTGAAATCATGAGTCGCCACAAAGCGAATCAGCCATTTCACTACGAGAAGTCCTGAAATAAATGCGGCTATAAACCCGATAGCCAGAAGACGCGCATCACTCCACGTAAGCATCGCATGACTTGTGGCAAGATCAAAAAGAGTGGCGGCAAACATCGTTGGGATGGCAAGGAAGAAAGAAAATTCTGTCGAAGTGGAACGATCCATGCCAGAAAGAAGCCCGCCCATAATAGTTGATCCGGACCGGGAAACGCCGGGGAACAGAGACAATACCTGCGCAATACCGACCCAGAACGCAGCCTTGAACGGAATTGCATCGCTCGTCGTAAAGACATTGCGATGGCGCATATTTTCAATGGCATATATCGCAATACCACCACCCAGCATGGCAATAGCAACGGTAAACGGGCTAAATAAATAGCGTTCGATGTAGTGATGAACACATAGTCCGACAGCAGCAGAAGGCATGAAAGCAATGAACAAGTTAATCGCGAGTTGTCGAGAATGCTGATCACTCCGTATGCCTTTGATCAAACCCAGTATACGCATACGGTATACCCACACAACCGCCAATATCGCACCCAACTGAATGAATATCTCGAACAGTTTGGCCACTGCCCCTTCAAATGACAACCAATGCCCTACCAAGATCAGATGGCCAGTCGATGAGATCGGAAGAAATTCAGTCAGACCCTCCACTATACCTAAAATAAGCGCGTTGAGCATGTCCATACAGAGGGTCTCCTTTGAGGATCACACATTGCTCTATCATTGTCGAGAAACACAATCGATCTGATCTATTATAATGCATGAAACATCTGTCTTTGGTTAAGATCTAAAAAAAATCGATAGACCATTATAGTACACCTTTGCACATGTGTCAATTTGACAAATGATGAGGTTTATTCTACAATTCGTAGCTTATATACCTCCAGCCAGCACACTGATGTGTCTCCTGAAGGAAATCTACAACATAGTGAAAGGAGTTGCATTATGTCACACAGTCGTTTTTTCTCTTTTGTTAAACGGTGGGTTATTGCCTCCGGATTAATGGCACTCGCTGCACCGTTATTCGCCGGGGAATCTGACCTGATCCTGCCAGATCTTCGCTCCGTAACCTTTACCTCCATGGGGATTGACGGCCACACACTGCTCCTAGGCGGCATTCTTATCTGTATCCTCGGGTTGGTTTTCGGTCTTGTTCAGTTCGTGGGACTCAAGAACCTGCCGGTTCACCAGTCCATGCGTGATATTTCGGAACTCATTTATGAAACTTGCAAAACATATCTTATCACTCAGGGCAAATTCATATTGATGCTTGAGTGCCTGCTGGCTGTAGTCATTATGTTCTATTTCGGCTGGCTGAGACATTTTGAAACAATCAAAGTCATAACAATCGTTCTGTGCAGCGTCATCGGAATACTCGGCAGTTATGGCGTTGCCTGGTTCGGCATGCGTATCAATACATTCGCCAATTCACGTACGGCGTTCGCAAGTCTCCAGGGAAAACCGTTTCCCGTTTATGAGATCCCTCTTCGTGCCGGCATAAGCATTGGCATGTTGTTGATAAGCGTTGAACTGCTGGTCATGCTGTGCATCCTTCTGTTCATCAGTCCAGACTATGCAGGCTCATGTTTCATCGGGTTTGCTATCGGCGAATCCCTGGGCGCATCGGTCCTGCGTATCGCTGGAGGCATCTTCACAAAGATCGCCGATATCGGTTCAGACTTGATGAAGATTGTGTTCAACATTAAAGAAGATGATGCTCGCAACCCGGGCGTTATCGCTGATTGCACCGGTGATAATGCCGGCGATTCAGTCGGTCCGACCGCTGACGGATTTGAAACATACGGCGTCACCGGCGTCGCACTTATTTCCTTTATCCTGCTTGCAATTAAAGACCCGATCCTGCAGGTCAAACTGCTGGTATGGCTCTTTGTGATGCGTCTGGCCATGCTTATCGCCAGTTCAGCCTCATACGGCATCAACGCTGCCTATGCGAAGATGAAATATGCAGCTGCCACTAAAATGAACTTCGAAGCACCACTCACTTCACTGGTATGGATCACGTCACTCATCTCAGTCGGATTAACCTACATCATATCGTACTACCTCATCGGTGATATCGGCGATGGTTCGATCTGGTGGAAACTGTCCTCCATTATCACCTGCGGAACTATTGCAGGTGCGGTCATTCCCGAACTGGTGAAAATCTTCACATCGACGGAAAGCGCGTTCGTTCAGAATATCGTCAACTCCTCACGGCACGGTGGTGCATCACTCAATATCCTCGCGGGACTTACCGCAGGTAATTTCAGCGCCTACTGGATGGGGCTTACGATAATGTCACTTATGGCAATTGCCTACGGTATCAGCACGCTGGGTCTCGGCGCTCTCATGATGGCCGCCCCGGTATTCGCGTTTGGCCTGGTCGCATTCGGATTTCTCGGTATGGGACCGGTGACCATTGCGGTCGACTCCTATGGACCAGTGACGGACAACGCCCAGTCTGTCTATGAATTGTCGCTGATTGAAACGATCCCCAACATTAAAGCTGAGCTTAAAAAAGATTACGGGTTCGACGCTGATTTCGCCGTAGCGAAACATAATCTCGAAACCAATGACGGCGCTGGCAACACCTTCAAAGCAACTGCCAAACCAGTGCTTATCGGCACAGCCGTCGTCGGCGCTACTACCATGATCTTCTCTATTATAGTGATGCTAACCGCAGGACTGACGCAGAACCTCGACAAGCTGTCGATCCTCAACCCGCCCTTCCTGCTCGGACTCATGGCCGGCGGCGCAGTAATCTTCTGGTTTACCGGTGCAGCCAACCATGCAGTGGCTTCGGGTGCTTACAAGGCTGTCGAGTTCATTAAAGCAAACATCAAACTTGATACGTCCGCTAAAGCATCAACTGAAGACAGCAAAAAGGTTGTCGAGATATGTACCCAGTACGCGCAAAAGGGCATGATCAACCTGTTCTTGGTTATTTTCCTGAGCACGCTCGCATTTGCCTGCCTGGATTCATTCTTCTTCATTGGGTACTTGATTTCAATCGCGCTATTTGGACTGTTTCAGGCAATTTTCATGGCCAACGCCGGCGGTGCATGGGATAACGCTAAGAAATACGTCGAAGTCGACCTGAAAGAAAAAGGAACTGAACTCCACAAAGCAACGGTTATCGGTGACACGGTGGGAGATCCTTTCAAAGACACCTCATCGGTTGCCATGAATCCGACAATCAAGTTTACCACGCTGTTTGGCCTTCTTGCTATGGAACTTGCTATCGGCCTCAGCAGGGCAATGAGCCTGACGCTGGCCATGGTATTCTTTGCCGGAGCGCTCTTCTTCGTCGTACGCTCGTTTACCAGCATGCGCATTAAGTAAACTTGTTAAACAACTAACAAAAAAGGGTCGAGAGATTATTCTCTCGGCCCTTTTTTTCTGTCAACAAATCATCGTTCTGGAAACTTTGCCGCCCTCGTGAACTCGTTAGAATTTCCGAGCCTGCGGAACATGTCAATTTGGCTTATGACGCTCACGTGAAAGATATCTTTACCATCTTCGACGACTAAATTAAAAGATAATAAGAATTTTTTAAGAAACTACAAGATTGCCCGCAACAGTAACAGATTAATCGAGTTTTTGATGGAAGCGGTAGACGGCGAAGGAGATAACGAGAAAAGCCATAACAGCGAGCACCCCTATGTTCGGCCACACAAGTGCGGGGTTTGCACCTTTGAGGAAAATATTTCGGAAAATTTTGATGGCATACATCAGCGGATCGAGATAGGCGAACACCTTCAACATCGCGGGCATGCTTTCGATCGGGTAAAATACACCTGCCATCATGTTGAACGGAAAGATAATAAGAAACGTCCCCATCATGGCTTGCTGCTGGTTGCGTGCAATGGTCGATATCAGTGTCCCGATACCAGTCGTAACCATGACAAAAACAAGCATCGCTATGAACATGGCCACCAGCGATCCGCGGATAGGAACACCGAATAAAACAACACCCACAATGATAACCAAGGTGGCATTGACCATGCCCAGGATAGCATACGGGATCGTTTTGCCAAGTATGATTTCGTATCGCTTTAGTGGTGCCGCAATAATAGTTTCGAAAGTGCCGAGCTCTTTTTCCCGCGCGATCGACATCCCTGTCATCAGGATGGTGGCAAGTAAAATAAGCATCGTCATAACGCCGGGCACAAAGAAATAGGACGCCTCCATTGTCGGATTAAAGAGTGTCCGTACGGTAAAATGGATAGGCATACGGGGAACTGACTGGGGCATCGTGTCAGCAGTGAATTCCCTCACTATAGAGGTGGCATAGCTTTCAATGATGCTTGCCCGTGTCGCGTTCTCGGCATCAACTATAAGTTGAAGTTCCGCATCGCCTTTTCCCGCATCTCTGGTCAGGCCGTAGCGGGGCATGAGCAATACAGCATTTGCTTTGCCAGACTGCACGATTGCTTCAGGATCTTCTCCTTCACTGACGCCTCGTGCCGGAACAAACCACTTTCTGCTTGAGTAAAACCGGTCGGCAAGCTGTCGCCCCAACGCGTCTCCGGGTTGTACGACCACTGCGATTGTCATATTTTTGAATTCATTTGAAATCGCATAACCGAATAATGAAAGTTGAAGGACAGGCGCCGCGAGCAAAAGAATCCTCATCGCAGGGTCACGCATCGACTGCGCAAATTCTTTTTTAAAAAAACCTACCAGGACTTTGAAGGTCTCCTTCAATCAATACTCCTCTTAAATCGTTTGACGGCGGCAAAAATGAGGACTGTGTTCATTAACACCAGTGCCACGAACGGACCGGCAAGATCAGAGAGACTCGATCCTTTTAACACAATGCCGCGGATAATGTCCATGAACCACCGCGCTGGCAGGAGCATGGTAAAGTATCGGAAAAAAATCGGCATGCTTTCGATAGGAAAAATAAAACCGGAAAGAAGGAAGACTGGCATAAGCCCCATCATCATCGAAAACTGCATTGCTTTGCGCTGTTCGCGAGCCATGACTGATATCAACAATCCCTGTGCAAGCGATACCGTCGTAAAAAGAATGCAGGATATCGCAAGAAGAAAATAACTCCCTTCAAAAGGGACACCAAACATCGTGCGCGCGATAACATAGACTACTGCGATACCGGAAAATCCCAAAACAATATAAGGAGCTATCTTTCCCATAATGAGTTCAAGAGGCGTAACCGGTGTAGACAGCAGGAGTTCCATTGAACCGTACTCCCATTCTCGAGCGACTGTCAGTGCGGTCAGGAGTATCGAAAGCAAACCGCTCACAACAACTATGAGCCCCGGCACAATGAACCAGTGGGTGTTTAGCTCTGGATTATACTGAAACCGCGTGATTAATCGGATGGGATCTTTCTGAGGGCTGCTCCCGGTGATCTTTTTAATAGCCTCAGCCTGCACACCGGCGATGTACCCGCCGACGACACCAGCTTTCGTATTGTCCGTACCATCGATGAGAACCTGTACTTCCGCACCTTTTCCGGTAAAAATGTCCTTTGCAAACTCGGGATTAATTACGATGGCAGCAAATGACCTCTCGGAATCGACCTCTGCGACGGGGTTTGCACTTACTGCGGGATGTACCCGAAAATAACCAGATGACGTGAACGCCTGCACCAGTTCACGCGACTCACGGGTATGATCAAAATCCATGACAGATATATCAATGTTTTTGAAATCAAAATTGATGGAGAGCCCAAAAAATACCACCAGCAGGACCGGTATGCCCAGCGCAAGTCCCAACGTAAAAGGATCACGCATAATATGCATAACTTCTTTTTTGGCAATGGCACGTACGCGCGAAATACTGAACGTTTCTTTCATCGGTCAGCTCCTTCGACCAGACATAAAAACACGTCCTCAAGAGAAGGTGTAATTACTTTTGCCGTAGCACCAGCAGGCAAATGTTGCACAAAAGGGTCCATGCCAGCTTTTTGTTTTAAAGCAGCATGATATTTTAAGCCATAGGTCCAGAAGGACGCAACGTCTTTATCTTCGGAGAGATGCCGGGCCATGTCTGCCCTTGATTTTTCGTGAGCAACAACCTCCATGATCGGTTCGGGATACGCCTCTTTCTTGAGATTCTGCGGACTGTCAAGCGCGATAATTTTCCCGGTGCGCATAAGAGCAATGCGCTCGCACTGTTCAGCCTCGTCCATATAATGTGTTGTTACGATTACGGTTTTTCCCTTCTCTGCCAGTTGTCGTATAAGTTCCCAGAACTTCGCCCGGAGCAAGGGGGAAACGCCTGAGGTGGGCTCATCAAGGAAAATAATGTCGGGATCGTGAAGTAGCGAAGCTGCCAGAGATATCTGCTGTTTAATACCCGTGGGCAGGTTCTTAACGAGGGTGGTAACAGGATAGTTAAACGCAATAAAATCAAAAAGTTCTTTCCCTTTGCTGCGTGCTGTATCTTTTGGTATCCGGCGTATCGCAGCCTTAAACGCCATATTTTCTTCAACGGTCAGATCGTCATATAGGGTAAATTTCTGGGACATATAGCCGACTTTTTTCTTGATAGCGTCCCCGCCCTTTTCAAAATCCAGTCCCGCAACACACACGTCCCCGCTGGTCGGCGAAAGCAATCCGCACATCACGCGGATAGTGGTCGTTTTCCCCGCTCCATTTGCCCCGAGAAACCCGAAGATCTCCCCGCCTGAAACAGAAAAACTGACATTGTCAACCGCGACAAAATCACCGAACTTCACTACAAGATTTTTAATATCGATGGTTATCACATTGTTGCTCTTTTCCATTACCGCTTCTCCTCGCCACGAGAGGAAGATGTCAGAATAGTAGTATCGTCGATGGCTTTTCTCATAAATATTTCTTCAAAAGTTTTGGCATTCTGCTCTCTGAGAACAGTACTCGGCTCACCACTTGATAACAACCTGCCCGTCTCTATGAGGTGCACCCGGCTAGCGCGTTCCGCCTCATCCATGTACGAGGTTGAAATGAGAATGAGGATATGCTGGCTGGCAAGGCGATAGAGGAGCTCCCAGAACTCCCGCCGGCTGATAGGGTCTACACCGTTGGTGGGTTCATCCAACAAAAGTACCGATGGGGCACGAAGCATGGCGCACATGAGTCCCGTTTTTTTGTACATACCGCCGGAAAGTTGACCAACTTTCCGATCTCTAAATTTATCAAGCCGGGTGATAGCCAGCAGTTCGGCAGATCGTTTCCGGAAATCCTCGTATGGCAGATGATAGAGACTTCTGAAAAATTCGAGATGCTCATTAATCGAAAGATCGGGATACAGACTCGCGCTCGATGGCATGTAGGCGATCGCAGGTCGGATATCCTCAAATGCTACTTTCTGTCCGTCGGCAGTATACTCAATCGTTCCACCGTCAAATCGCATGAGACCATCAAGAATGCGCAAAAGGGTCGTTTTGCCTGCCCCGTCAGGACCGATGATCCCGTGAAGGAGGCCAGCTTCTATATGCAGATTCAGAGCATCGAGAGCTTTGTTTTTTCCGAATGTCTTGGTGATATTTTTTATTTCGATGCCGGCATTAGTGATTTTTATCATATTTCAGTTGTGTGACAAAAAAGTTTTGTTTCTGCCAGTTATAATAGCGGAAGCTCTCCGATTAATCAGATGGTGATGAGGTTATTTCGTTGTATCATTGTGCAATCTAACTTCAACCGTCATTCCCGGCTTGAGAAATCCATTATCATTAGCAAATTCAACCTTGATGCCATACACGAGTCTCGTCCGTTCTGTATGCGTTTGAACATTTTTTGGCGTGAACTCCGCTTCGTCGTTAATCTTTATGATCGTTCCGGCCACCTGCCGATTATCTGATTCAGGAATGATTCCGTCGACTTTTTCACCAACTGATACCTTCCCAAGCAGTGGCTGGGGAATATAGACGTATGCCCAGACTTTGCTCAGGTCCGCTAACATGAGGAGTTTCGTTCCCGGAGTCACCAGCTCGCCAGGTTCGTGGTACTTGGTAAGGACAACACCATTGATAGGCGAAATGATAGTGCACCACCCGAGCCGAACCATGGCATCATCACGAGTAAATTTCAGCCGATCGAACGTTTCACGGTCCATAGAGCCGGCGGAAAATAGTTTTACACCGCGTTGGTAATTGTTGTCGGCCTGCTCAGCAGCGACGCGAATATCCTCGCCAAGCAGTTGTACGAGGACATCACCTTTTCTTATTTTTGCACCTTCTTCAACGTTAACTTTGCCGATGACGGAACTTACTTGTGACGACAGGTCGACCTCGGTTGCTTCGATAGTGCCCGCATAGTGAAACGGTTTTCCTTTGCCCAGCACAGCCACCACCGTTACAATAACGGCCAACCCGATGAGAGCCGCAATAATTTTCGATTTCATGTACTCACCTCATTATTTAGGATTATTATCTTCAGAAAGGCTGGCCAGAACGACAAGGTTCATAACTATATGAACCCGGGTAATTGCCAGCTGATTCTTTGCTTCCAGAGCTTGTAGATCCGCGTTCTCAACATCTAAATAGGTGCGCGCGCCGGACTTATATGCTTTATATATTATATCCACCAGTTCGGCTGACTCACTAACGGCCGTCTCATTAATATGTTTCTGTTCTTCAAGGGATGCAATTTGGTCCATCGCCTTGTTCCAATCCCGTGTCATATCAGCCAGGGCTTGATCGTGTTTCTCCATATTTAATTCACTGATTTTTTCATTTTGTCTGATGCGGTTACGAGTGTTACCCGCGTCAAATAATGGCCAATTGACCGTGACACCGGCAGAGGTCTGGTTAAATTTCTCGAGAATGGGTCCGTTAGGATAATCGAGTGATGTTCGCGCCATGAGTTGAAATGTTGGCCAATATCCCGCCGAAGCACTATCAGCAGTTTGATGTGCAGCCTTGGCCAGCTCCGTCAGAGAAGACAGGGACGGGTGGTCCTGCCACAGATGCTCCATCTGGAAGCTGGCGAATCGTTGGTAGAGCCGGTCATGTGAATCCAATTCAATCTCAACACTCGGCGCAGTGACATCGTCAGGCAGACTTCCTGCGGCGCGGACATCTATGGGAATCGAAACGCCGCTACTGAAAACAACCCCCGTTAGATCGGACAGATCTCTTAACGACTGCGCCATATCGGCTCGTGCCTGGCTGAGCGAGCGTTCTTTGGAAAGGAGATCCTGGTGGGAGGAGAGCTTGTCTGACCGACTTTTAGTTCCCGCTTCAACATTAACCTTGATATCATTATATTGGGCAAGAGAAAGATTCAGCGCATCAGAAAGGAGCACTGTTTGTTCAGCAGCAAGCGCAAGCTGCAAGTAGGTGTTCCGCACCTGGAGGAGAACCTGACGCCTCACCGCTTCGGCGTCAAACATTTTAGATCTGGCCATGGATTGTGCACTAAGCCAAGAATTATGAAGGGCATTCTCGTCAAATAACGTCCAGTGTAGTGTAGGTCCGATTGAATAACTGGTATTGTCGCTGAATTTCACGGGCGGAAAATTAGGAATAGGTACCTCAAGCTCAGGAACGATCGTTACATAATTGTAGTTCCCTTCAATATTCAAACGAGGCGCAAGCGCAGCCTTGACAACGCGGGCCTGATATTGTGCAGCTTGAGAATCGAATTGTGCTGAACGGAATAATTCAGATTTGGCCAGCCCCTTCTGTTCAAGATCAGCAAGCGAAAGAGAAACAATCGGAGCGGCTTTGAGCAGTTGAGGCACCACCATGACAATCATAACAAGGATACAAGCGAGTTTTACACGTTTCATGTGGAAAGTCCCTTTAGAACGATATTTATACGCTGTTCTATCTCTTTTTGAGATGAAATAGATTTAACCATATGGGCAATAAACTTACCTTCAATAATCCCGCTCTGCG
>JBELAT010000058.1:0-16440 GCA_049508565.1 Endomicrobiales bacterium
AACCAGCTCTTTGCTGCTATGAAGGTCAAACACTTCGGTGGTTGTTTGAAGACGGTAGATGGGCTTCTCCGAGCGAATGCTGAAATAGGCAATGTCGAGATCCATCGTCTCGAGTTTTTTGACCAGGACCTCAACCCGGGGCAGTTCCCAGAGATCTTTCATCTGAGAGCCGAGCTCGGTGTCCGTTACTTCCAGCGGCAGTTCCCCTGCAGCCTGTGTTTCAATCGCCTTTTTTGCCAGGAATTCGTTCTTAAATTCCTTCCATTCAACATCGGTGTAAATATACCGGACCGCGGCCCCCGGCTGTTCTATACGAAACAGCGGCATTTTCTCCGCGGCGCGAAATGCAAGATAGTCTCTCCAGGTTATGCCTTTTCTGTCGAGTTTCCGCGAGAGATTGTCCAGCTCGTTTAAATGTTGTATCATCTGAGCCAACTTTTTAGCATCAAAAGGCTCTGACGGCTTATTGTTTTTGAGCAGCGACAATGCCACGTCATCTAATCCTTCACCGAACAGAAACTTATCGAGCTGATCATCCGAATGAAGATACATTTCTTTTTTATTTTTCTTTACCTTGTAGAGGGGCGGCTGTGCGATGTATATGTACCCGCTTGAGATAAGCGGCGTCATCTGACGGTAAAAGAACGTCAACAGAAGTGTCCGGATGTGCGCACCGTCAACGTCGGCGTCGGTCATGATGACTATTTTATGATACCGGCACTTGTTGATCTCGAACCCTTCCTGATCCTGCTGCTGCCCGATCCCGGTGCCAATCGCGGTGATCAGGGTGCGGATCTCGTCATTGTTAAGCATTTTGTTGAGCCGCGATTTTTCGACATTGAGGATCTTTCCCTTAAGCGGTAATATCGCCTGGAATTCCCGGTTTCTGCCCTGTTTTGCCGATCCGCCGGCTGAATCGCCTTCGACGAGGAACAGCTCCGACTTCTCGGGATCTTTCTCAGAACAATCGGCAAGTTTTCCGGGAAGAGACGCCGAATCAAGAGCACCCTTGCGCCGGGTCAACTCCCGGGCTTTGCGCGCGGCCTCGCGAGCTTCGGCTGCTAGAACCGCTTTTTCGATGACTTTGTTGGAGATCCCCGGATTTTCTTCAAGAAACACCGATAAGGCATCGTTGACAACGGATTTGGTGATTCCTTCAACCTCAGAATTGCCCAGCTTTGTTTTAGTTTGCCCTTCAAACTGGGGATTGGCTACCTTGACGGAAATAACGGCGGTCATTCCCTCGCGTACGTCATCGCCGGACAGGGCGAGATCTTTGATCTTGGAAACATTATTCTTTTTAATATAGTCGTTGATGACCCTGGTCAGCGCCGAGCGGAAGCCGGTGAGATGCGTCCCGCCTTCTATCGTATTGATGTTATTGACAAAAGAAAACACCTGTTCATTATAGCTGTCGTTGTACTGCATAGCCACTTCAACACACATATCATCTTTTTCTTTAAAAAAGTAGATCGGTTCAGCGTGCAGGACGGTTTTGTTCGCATTGAGGTATTTGACGAACGTTTTGAGTCCACCTTCATAATCGAACACGTGTTCTTTATCTTCCCGCTCGTCCATTATGGTTATGTGTGTTCCGGCATTTAAAAAAGCCAGCTCGCGCAAACGGTTGGATAATATATCGAACGAATAAACAGTTTCTGAAAATATTTCCGGATCAGGCTTGAATGTGGATTTAGTGCCGCGGTTTTCGGTCTTGCCGGTAACTTTAACATGCTCCACTGGTTTGCCGCACCGGTATTCCTGACAATATATTTTACCGTCGCGGTACACTTCAACTTTCATCCATTCGGACAGGGCATTAACCACGGATGCACCCACGCCATGGAGACCGCCCGAAACTTTGTATGAGTCTTTATCGAATTTGCCGCCGGCGTGCAGTACCGTCATAACGACTTCCAGCGCCGATTTATCTTTGAATTTCGGATGAGTGTCGACGGGAATGCCGCGGCCGTCATCAAGCACCGTAATGGAATTATCCGGATGGATGGTTACATCGATGTTTTTACAGTTGCCGGCAAGCACTTCGTCAATGGAATTATCGACGATTTCGTAGACCAGGTGATGCAACCCCGTCGGCCCCGTTGAACCGATATACATTGCCGGTCGTTTGCGGACTGCTTCCAGCCCTTCTAAAACCTGTATGTTCGATGCATCGTAATGTTTTTTTACCATCTCATCGGTGTTCTTAGCCATCTCCGCTCCTTAGTGCTCCGCCTGTGTTTCCAACTGAACCTTGATACAGGTAACTATTTTTTTTCCGCCAAAATACTGGTTGATCTTATTTATAATTTCTCGCCGGCGCAGGCTGATCTCCTGCATATGGGCGGTTGAAGACACGTCAACAATCAATTGCCCTTTTTTAAACCCCGCCAGTTTCACGTGGCGGGACTGTGCGCCCATCTCGCGCTCCCATATCGCAATAACCGTTGATATGTTTTCATCTAACCCCAACTGTGCTCTGAGTGCTTCTATAATGACGCGTGGTTCGGTAAAGCCCATAGGGAAACCGCGCGCTAAATCCTCATCGGCATGATGACACAGAGATAATTCTTGTCAGTGACCGGCGTAATAAGTGCCGGGTTGAGCGAGTTTGTCAGATTGAAAATCACATGTGACTCGTCGACATTTTTCAATATATCGATAAGAAATTGCGGATTAAACGCGATCTCAAGGTTTCCCCCGCTATATTCGATGTCCATTTCTACTTCACCTGATCCAAGACCTTGTGCGGACGCCGATACGCGAAGCATGTTCTTGCCGAAAAAAAACTTAATGGAAGATGATTTATCAGAGGCAAGAAGCGCCATCTGGCGAACAGCCGATAACGTCTCTTTTACGCCGAGCTTTACTTGGATTTCGTGTTTTTTGGGAATCACCTGGTCATAATTGGGGAACGTGCCTTCTATGAGCCGGGATATTATTGTTACCGTTGCGATCTGAAAGGCAACCTGGTTTTCAGTAATACCAATCTTAACTTCATCATCTTTTTCATCGCCGGCAAGAATACGCTGTACTTCATTTATAGCTTTTGTTGGAATGATCGCACCGTACTGCAGCTTTTTGTCTATAACGTCCCTCGACATAAGAGCAAGCCTGCGACCATCTGTTGAAACAAACCGGATCGTCCCATCACTGGTAGTCAGATATACTCCGTTAAGCACATACCGTGTTTCATCGGTAGAAACAGCAAATATGGTTGAGCGTAACAGTGTTTTTAGAACAGACTTTTTTATGGTAAAACTTTTATCTTCAGGAAACTTGGGCAGTACCGGGTAATCAGTTTTTGGTAACCCCATCAGTGTAAACCGGGATTTACCGCTTTTTATGGTTATCTGGCTTGAATCATCTACCCGTATCTCGATGGTGCTGTCGGCAGGCAATTCTTTTATAATATCTGAAAACCGCTTTGCCGGTATGGTAATACTGCCTTCCTGAACTATTTCCCCTTTAATGAAACATGTAACTCCCACTTCCAGATCTGTGGATGATAATTTAATAATGGTTCCTTCTGTTTCAAAAAGAAAGTTTGATAATATAGGTAACGTGCTGCGGGGAGAAACAACGGTTTGAACGATCTGCGTTCCCTTGGTAAGTTCCTCTTTTCCACAAATGACCTTCATCTGCTTCCTCCCTTTTTAATAAGAAAATAGTCTTAGTAGCCGTAGGCACACTGTATATTGCGAATTTCAAGGTTTAAAAAATAAAGCGATTGAAAAATGAACAACAAAAACAAAACGAATGGTGTTGATAACGATGTTGATAACCTACCTGCTTTATACAGTCTATCACCAAAAATCAACATTATAAAGAAAACGGGCACTCTTTGCGTATGTTACACACAAGCTATTAGAACTCTTTTTCAGATCGAATATCCTGGCTGATCTGGTTAACTTTGGCAACAAAATAAGGATCCGTTGCCATGCGTGCTTTTATTTTATTGCACGCATGCATAACAGTCGTATGATCTTTGCCGCCGAATTCATCGCCAATCTGGCTGGTTGAGAATTCATCGGTCAGTGTCCGGGCGAGATACATGGCGATTTGTCGCGGAAAAGCGACAGCATCGGTGCGACGTTTGGATTTCATATCTCTGAGATCGAGATTAAAATGGTGTGCCACCACTTTTTGTATGCGGTCAATAGTGATCGGTTGAGCATTTTCCGGTGGACGGACGACATCTTTCAAGATTTTCTGTACGGAATCAACGGTCAGTGGTGTTCCGGTAAACGCCGAGAATGCCGTTATGCGCAGAAGAGAGCCTTCCAGTTCCCGGATATTCGATTTGACCTGTGTGGCAATATAGAGAATGACATCATCGGGAATATACAACTTTTCTTCTTCAGCCTTTTTACGCAAGATGGCGATACGGGTCTCAATATCGGGCGGTTGTATGTCGGCTATAACCCCCCATTCAAAACGGGAAATAAGACGCGGTTCCAGGTTCGGCAATTCTTTGGGGGGGCGGTCTGACGTGATGATGATCTGCTTATGAGAATCATAGAGCGAGTTGAACGTGTAAAAGAATTCCTCCTGGGAACTTTGTTTGTCAACCAGGAACTGAATATCGTCGATGAGCAGACAATCGACGTTGCGATATTTGTTGCGAAAGGAAGCGGGTTTTTCAAAACGCAGAGAATCGATAAATTCGTTGATGAACTTTTCGCTCGAGACATACAGCACGCGCAGGGACGGATTGTTTTTTCTAATGTGATTGCCGATCGCGTGCAGCAAATGTGTTTTTCCCAGTCCGACGCCTCGCAGGAGGCCTGGGCAAACCGATTCGAAGCTCCGACGACGAAACGATCGAACACGTAGCGCGGGTTGAACTGATCGTCAGCCGGTGCTTTCGTCAGCGGTGTCGCGATAGTCGGTTCCTGGATGTCTTCTACTTTTTTGAGAATCGATGTCAGATCCTGCACTTCCTGAAACTGAAGTTTTACCGGACGCTGGATCTCTTCGTTCAAAAACTTTTCAATGGATTCCTGCTGATTTGTTTTCAACCAATCGGAAAAATATTTGTTCGGTACCTGCAGAAGGAATATATCATTGGTCAAAGAAATGGGTTTTAAAGGCTGAATCCATAAGCTAAAAGCCTCTTGCACCATATTCTGGCGCAAGTTATCCACAGTCTTTTTCCATACTTCTTCCACATTATACATTAAGTTATCCCCAACCTTATCCACAATTGTTAATAAGTATTAAAAAGTAAGTTTTTAACTCTTTTACTATTATTCTTTTACCAAGTTCTACTTTTTAATCAAGGTACTGCCTGTTACTATTGTACATATTTCTAATAGTCTAGTCAAGGTAATAAAGCATTCAAGCGGCAATTGTTGGGCGCGCATAGTACCAGAAATGCCGGCAGATTGCAAACAACGTAAAATATCATCTTTGGCAATGTTTGTGCTTCGCTCAAGCGAGTTGGCAATTGTTTTCCTTTTATGCTGAAAACACGCCCGGACAAGAGGGACAAACGTGCTGCTGGGCACTGGTGCGTGAGTTGGTGTCATGCGGATAACGGCAGAATCCACTTCAGGCGCAGGCACAAAGCATGATGGCGGAACGCGAAACAACGGTTCGGTCCGGGCAAAATACTGGCAGAATACAGAATACGCGCCATAAGATGATGTGCCAGGCATCGCAGTAATACGATCAGCCACTTCTTTTTGGAGCATAAAAACTGCTCTTTTCCAGCGGCCTTCAAGGAGAATTTTTTCGATTATTGCTGTCGAAACGTTGTAGGGAAGATTCGACAGGTACACGGGTATAGCGGTCTCAGAGACAGCGTGATCAAGCCGCAGGTAATCAGCCGTGATGATCTCAAGGTGAGGATTATTTTTAAAACGCCGGCGTAGCGGCTCGGCGAGTGTGCGGTCAATTTCGACCGCATACAGGTGGCAGGCGGCCGGAGCGATAAGGTCCGTCAGAACACCTTTACCGGGCCCAATCTCGACAACGGTATCCCCAGCTGAGATACCGGCAGCATCAACGATTCTGCGCGCTATATTTTGATCCGCTAAAAAATGTTGTCCGAAAGGTTGTCGCATTAAGTATTCTCTTATTGTTTACGTGTCATCCACGCCTGCCCCTGTGCTGCTATGAGTCTCAGAAAACAGTTTTTGATCAAATGAATGCGGTACTTTGATGAAAAGCTCTGGTAACGCGGGTTGATATCATGACGAAAAAACGGGCTTTTTATTTGCCAACGCAGAAACGAGAAAAAATATTTTCCAGGATATCTTCAGGAGTAGTTTCTCCCGTGATTTCGCCAAGCGCATTCAACGCTTCGCGTAACTGTTCCGCGATAAGAACGTCATCACTGTCACCCGCAGAGCTTGCTGCGTCTGCAGTATGTTTCTCAAAGAAGAGCGTGTCTGTCGCTTTTAAGGCGCTCTGCGCGCGCACCAGTGCGTCCTGGTGACGGATGCTCGTGACAAGAGGATCAGCTGAATCGGGTGTGACCGACCCGGCCACTGATACGATTGCTGCCTCGAGATCTTTGATGCCTTCTCCTGTTTTTGACGAGATTTTCAGGGTAGGACAATCTGTCAGCCCGCACGGCAAATCAATCTTGGTACCGACCACGATTATTCTAGCAGAACTCGTCTCGGTGGTGAGAATATTTCCGACAGTCATGTCTTGGGGTGAGCGGGGTCGGCTTGTATCGGTAAGCCACAGGATGACATCTGCGGACTTCAGAGACTGGATTGTTCGTTCGTGGCCGCTTTTTTCCAGTGGGTCAGAAGTGTGTGTTCGCAAGCCTGCGGTGTCGGAAATAACCACCGGAAATCCCTGGATGTCCAGCAGTTCCTCTATGACATCCCGAGTAGTGCCCGGGATGTCCGAGACAATGGCGCGGTCCCGTTCCAGAAGCGCGTTTAACAGTGACGATTTGCCCACATTCGGACTGCCGGCTATACATACGCGCAGGCCATTTCGCAGACGCATCCCTTTTGCAGCGGTTTCCAGCAGCGTGCCAATGTCGCTCTGCAGGGCTGCTATCTCGGCCTGAATCTCGCCGGTCTGCATAAAACGTATATTCTCCTCACCGTAATCTAACGAAACTTCAATTGCGCTGAGCAAGTCGATAAGCTTTTTCCGCCATAATTCTATTTTCTGCGACATGGCACCCTTAAGCTGACACATCGCTGCCGCTGCCGCCCGTGCGGTTTTTGCGGCAATAATATCCGCAACCGCTTCAGCCTCGGCAAGATCCATTTTTCCATTAATAAACGCCCGGAACGTAAACTCTCCCGGATGTGCAAGCCGTGCGCCTTTAGCGCAGCAGAGCTGGGTTATCTTATCAAGAATGATCGGATTACCATGCGCGGAAATTTCGATTGTTTCATCGCCGGTATAGGAGCAGGGTTTTTGAAAGTAGGTAACAATCACTTCATCAATGGTGAGCCGGCCATCTGAAATCCACCCATGCCGGGCGGTATGGGAAGTCCAGGTGTCGGTCGAGCGAGACTGCGATGGTCTAAACATCTGCGCGAGAATGGATCGCGCTTGATGACCGCACAAACGTACTATGCCGATTCCTGAAGGTCCACGGGCGGTTGCAACGGCGGTAATGGTGTCATCAACATCATAGGACATGAGAAAAGAACTTATGTGCTGTGCTTTTGTTTCACAATGACCCTGCGAAAATTGCCAGTGCCTTCAGAGAGAGTCTCGATTTCCGGGTCAGACTTTAAAAAAACGTGGATTATACGCCGCTCAATGGAGGACATAGGATCGAAACGGTATGTTGTCCCCGTTGTTTTTACCTGCTCGGCGACTTTTGCGGCCATGGCCTGCAGCGTTTCTTCCTGGCGCATGCGGAACTGATTGCAATCAACAGTCGCCTTCACGCGGGTGGCAGGATTTTTGCTCAGGATCAGATTGATAATATGTTCCAGCGCATCGAGAGTCTGGCCATTTTTGCCGATGAGCAGGCTGCTTGATTGACTTTTTATGTCAATGATGATTCTTCCGGTCACTAGCTTTACATCCACTTCACTGAAAGGTATTTCCATCATTTTTATGATGGTTGAGACAATCTCCGTGGCTTCTTTCTGGGCGAGAGGATAGTCAAGGGCAGTATCCATTGTGCCGACGCTGCCGGTCAGTGTAACCAGACGCACGCGCGCTGGTTTATTACCCATCAGACCGAAGAGTCCCGCGGTGCCTTCGTTTAATATCTTAATATCAACTTTTTCACGTGATATGCCAAGTCTCGTCAAACCTTCCTGGATTGCTTCTTCGACAGTTTTGGCTTCTATCTCTATTTCAGCCATGAATTTCTCCTCCGGTGTCTTGTTTCATGATGATCATCTGTTCGATCATGGTAACAATACTGTTGGTCAGCCAGTATAAGACCAGCCCTGCGGGAAATCCCCAGAACATGAAGACAAACATCACAGGCATTATGTACATGATTTTCGCCTGCGTCGGATCAGTCGTAGCAGACATCATCTTCTGCTGAAAGAACATGCCGATGCCCATGATAAGCGGCAGCAGATGAATGGGAAAGCCTGCAACAGTTATCAGGGTTTCAGGCACCGATAAGTCATGCACCCACAGTATCCACGGTGCGCCGCGCAGTTCAAACGCATTGCGCAGGGTCGTAAACAATGCCCAGAAAATCGGCAACTGCAATATCATCGGCAGGCATCCGCTCATCGGATTGAATTTATGAACTTTATAAATGTTCATCATTTCAGCCTGGAGTCGTTTGGGGTCGTTTTTGTATTTATCCTGGATTTGTTTAAATAAAGGTTGCAACTTTTTCATGTGTGCGGAAGCTTTGAAGCTCTTTACAGTAAGCGGCAGAACCAGCATCTGGATACAGATTGTCAGAAGAATAATTGCCCAGCCGTAGTTATGAGTCAATCCGCGGAACAAGAGTAGCACCGACAGCGTGATCTTTCCGATGAACCCGAAAAACCCAAAGTCGACGGATTCTTCGAGGTTCAGGTTAAGAGATTTCAAATGGGCATGGCCTTTGGGGCCGAGATACATCCGCATGGAAAAATGTTGCGATGCAGCTTCGCCCGGCTTTGCAGAAGAGATCACCATGCCGAAAGGAAGATGCCGGTTTTCTCGGTATGCGGAAACGGTGGTAAACGGTGATGTTTCGTCAAAAATAAAAGCCGCCAGGAAATAACGGTTATCTATTGCCGCCCATTGAAGGCTCGCGACAGAATTATATTCACCGGCTTTAAAACGTTCCAGTTTCAAGGGAACGGTACGGGGAAATCCAATCGCGCGAGTAACGGTAAAATTATCTTTTTGTTGTTTGACATCAGTTCCCAGACCAGGGCCCCAGTTGAGTTCAATAACCGGCAGAGAAGCCGATGGCTTAACTTTAACGGTATCTATGGTCAGTGTATGCAGATAATCGTCTGAAAGGTCAAACGTTTTGGTTATCTTCCAGCCCAGAGGAGACTCATGCGTGAAGACAATTTTATTGTTTGACGGTTGAGAAACAAGATAATTAGAGCCGGGGAATGTCGCAAGACACGGAGACGCATCCGGCAGGACAAGGTCGGCCAGAGTCCCATTTTTTTCTTTAAGATACCAGTGTTTGATCCCTGCGCCGCGGCTGGTAAAAACTGCCTGATAATCATTTGTTTCCACAACAACTTCTTTTTCGGCTTCGGTTGTGCCGACAGCTTCTGTCGACTGCGTTCCGGCCGGTTCTGGCGAGGTGAGTTGCGTATTTGACGGCAGGGATACTGAGGCCGCCGGCGATGGCACCGGTTTTTGCGGTGGCATGACCCAGGCGTACCAGACAATGAGAAATACGGATGATAGTAAAATGGCCCAGAAGGTGTTTTTTTGCATATATTCCTTTCACGTCACGAGAGAGTGTGGTATGGTTTCTCGGTTATTTCCCTGTATGATGCGTGCAGTCAGGGACAGGATCGTATCCGCCCTTATGTAAGGGGTGGCATCGCAGAATCCGTTTCATACCCAGCCATACACCTTTTGTGACACCGTGGCGCTCTATTGCATCAAAAGCGTACTGTGAGCACGACGGAAAAAATCGGCATCGCGGAACGCGGCACTGCGATACCGACTGGTATAACCGTATACAAAAAAGGATCGCTGTTTTCATTGAAATACTGTTCTCGCTGTGCCGTGCACTAATATCCGCTCTAAGCTTTTAGTGCAGCTTTACACCACAGCTCGATCAGTTCACCGCTCAATTTTTTCATTGAGAGACCTACGCCGCCGCGCCGCAGAACAAATACCATGTCGATACCGGGTATCAGCAGATGTTTGTTAAGACGGAAAATCTCGCGCAGCATCCGTTTGAGCCGGTTTCGTTCGACAGCGGTGCCGACCCTGCGACTGGTAATGAGTCCCAGACGCCGGAGTTCGCGATTGTCGTTGCGCGGGCAGATAAAAATAAAAAGCGCCGGATGAACCAACCTCCGGCCCTCTTTCATTACTCTTTGAAAATCCCGGTCACGATGCAACCGCTCATGCCAGCGAAAGGAAAACCCAGTGTTCATACAAATAGTTTATATGTCCATAATGTTCATCTGCTGTATACGGTCAATTCAACGGTATCACGCAGATGGACGGTTTGATATGAACAAGTGAACCCGGATCATGGTCATTTCCGCACGGTCAAACCCGTGTTCATGCGCTGTAGCGTTATGCTGAGAGGCGCTTGCGGCCTTTTCTGCGCCGGGCACTGAGTACTCTGCGTCCACCGCTTGTGGACATGCGGGCTCTGAACCCTATTTTCTTTTTTCTACGTTTAACATTAGGCTGGAATGTGCGTTTCATAATAAATGGATTATATCTAATATTTCATTCGCTGTCAAAGGGGGTTGAAAACAACTATATTATTTGTCACAATGAGCGGCAACGATTATGGGTGCCATCTATGTAGAGAAACCGGTGAAGCTGTTTGCGGGCATCATTGCGGCTAATGATGAGTTGATACAGCAGGCGAAAAAACAGCTTGAACAACGCTGGGGAACCATTGATAACGAGAGCGCTGTCATTGCTTTTACATTTACGGACTATTATGCCCGGGAGATGGGTGAGGACCTGCTCCGTTGCTGGGTGAGTTTTTCGGTTCTGCGTTCTCCGTCAGAGTTGGCGGCTATAAAAATTATATCCAATGATCTTGAGCAATCAATGTGCTCTGACGGAAAGCGTCAGGTCAATATTGATCCCGGATATGTCACTCCAGCAAAGATCGTGCTCGCATCGACAAAAGATTACAGTCATCGCATCTATTTGTCAGCTGGCATTTATGCGGAGATAACCATGATGTTTCAGAAAGGGGACTATGTCGCTCTTCCCTGGACATATCCAGATTATCAATCCGAGGAGGCGCTGCGGTTTTTTCGTCGTATTCGAAAATAACACAGTCGTATGCTTAGGTTCACATTAAATTGAGACACGTAAGTGCCTACAGGAGGGTATTATGCAGTTGAGTATTGGTCAGGTATATCGGGCAGCATGGCAAGATCTCAAGGGCAACACGACAGCCTGGATTGTATTGGCACTGCTACTCGTAGTGCCCATATGGTGTGCTGCTGCCATTCAGGACGTCTGGGTGAGCGGTATCGTTGAGCTGGTGAGTTTGATATTTTCGATGGCTGCAGTTAAAATTGCCCTTCATATTGTTGATGAACAAAATCCCGTGCTTGAATCTGTTGTTCCCTCCTTCCTTATCGGTGTGAAAATACTGGTGGCGTTCTTTCTGTTGGCGATACCCTTTATTGTGCTGGCAACGGCAGTGGCATTAGTGCCGGTTTTATTGATCCCGGCCATCATCGTCGGAGCTGCAGCATTTAGTTTTGTTATTTTGCTGCTGACGCTGATGTATTATGTGATGCTCGACAAAAATGAAGGTATTATACAATCCCTTTCCACTACGTTTGCATTAGTAAAACAACGTCCCCTGATGCTCGCATGGTTTGTGGTAGTGTCAGCGGGCATCAATCTGGCGGGGTTCCTGGTTCTGACGTTAGGGTTGCCGGTCACCCTGCCATTGAGCATGATTGCAGGCGCCCGCGTGTATCGGGCGCTTACGGCTGAGGAGATGCCGGCGAGCGAGCCGATGGCAATGCCTGAAGCAATTTGAGAAGCCATGAATCCACCTCATACTAAAGAGAGTCTGCGACACGCATTACCCCGCAAACCGGAAGCTATTTTATTTGATATGGATGGAGTTATCGTCGATTCCATGCCCTACCATTTTATTTCCTGGTACGAAGCACTGCGACCCTATGATGTCAGTGTCACGTGTTTTGACGTTTATAAAAGAGAAGGCGAAAACTGGGAGAAGGCACTGCGGGCGTTATGGCGGCCTTCAGGAAGACCGCTAACACCGGCCATAGCGCAGGATATATTAAAAGCAAAGAACGCGCTTTTCAAGCAATATTTTAAACGGACCATTTTTCATTGTGTCGAAGATATTCTGCCCTGTTTGCATAGTCAGGGTTATAAACTGGCGTTGGTAACCGGAACTACCCATAAAGAGATGCTCAGCATTCTGCCGGCAGCTCTGCGGAATCTGTTTTCCACTATCGTCACGGGGGATATGGTGAGACGCGGCAAGCCATTTCCCGACCCCTACCTCGCTGCAGCTAAAAAAATTAATCTTCTTCCTAAACAGTGTGTCGTCGTCGAGAATGCGCCCTACGGCATCCGTGCCGCAAAAGCCGCCGGGATGTTCTGTATCGCTCTGACGACCAGCTTGCCCGCCGAATATCTTGTTCGCGCAGACATCGTAATTAACACTATCAAAGACATTACTCATATTTTCCCGGGATGTAAACGGCAGTATTGATACGTGTCGTCAGACACGATCATGTTGCATGTCGGGATCTTTTTGAGTGGACTGGCGATAACGCCATGAATGGTGTTGTGCAGCTCGCCTGGAAAAAGACTGTCGCGTGGATCAAGCGCACAGAGACATCGTCAAGTGTGTCAGGTTTGCGTTGATGCAGAACATGACACAAGCGCCGGACAAACGACTGTGAATTTGTTCCCCCCCTTGTAAAGCCGGAGCGCGCGAAGAGCGTTTTTAAAAAAGTTGTTAACTGGGTTTTGCATCAGACCGACAAACGAAGAAAAAAAATGTCGCAACCCTGTTTGCACACTTGAATTATTAGTAAGTCCTGTTATCGCTGAACAGCCTTCTGCTCGCTGGGGCGATCATGATGCGCTGCGCTATATTATTCATTTCACGAAAATGAAAAGAATAGAAAAATGAATGATATTCGTGTATTAAAATAAAATAGTATCTAGTGCCTGATGGGCAACATTGCTTTCGTGGTATAATGACAGAGTGCATTGAAAATAAAAGATACTCCCATTGTGCGGACCCCGTATCTAAAGATGGACAAAGTCTGCAGTAGCTGTATGTTTGTTTCACGTGAAACATACCACAAAGTTCGCGCATATCCTTCTTGTTACCCCCCCCTATTTGCGATTTTGCTGCATACGATGCATGAATGAAGCCGCTAAAACTTCATCGCATCTCATTATTGTAAGTGAGAGGGCATGCTGTGTCTTGTCATGTAGTATGGACAGACGTTATCCTGTTTTAAATCGGGATGATAACGGAGTCGTGTTGTTTGAGAAAGGATCATGTGTGAGGTTTGGGTATTGATGCCTGTGTGTTGAAGAAAATACGAAGCCGGCCGTTCTTGCGGTCATTCCCCGCAGGTATAAACGATGTGGTCCGCCGTGAGCTATACTTCTTGGCGCATTTAAGCGGTTAGTCCGCGTGGTATAGCTCCGGCTGTCCTGCTGGTATTTCGGTATTCAAGTGTGTAAGAAAACGCTTATCTAATGAAGGGATCGTTTCTGTGTTCTAGTTGTACTGGAGGGCATATGCGACCCTTTTCCTCGAATATGCCATTCTTCGCAAGCGCTCTATAATCGAGTTGTAAGGCGGTTTGTCAGCGGTGGCATGGAGACCAGCGAACAATATGGGAGCACTATCGCTGCTTCCTATTATTACAGAAGGTCTTGCTGGTTTTCTGATCCCCCCATCTCTTGATCACAATCATTATCAGAAAAATGAACATGTTGCGATTCCGCCACCCGCGGCTTTATGTATAGAATGTAGTTGAAGTGCTATCAGCAAAACTGCTACCCGATTTAAAAAGACTGCTGTTGGGCACGGTTGCTCATGAAATCGAGACAGTCCAAGCGCCAAGGCATACGCATTAGAGCTTTATGTGTTGATGTCTGTTTCATGATACGCCTGTAGCGTGTCTTTATTGTAATGTCTTATGGAAAAAGATGTATCGTTGCAGTGCTCAAAAGGGTTTGTGTGTCCGACATGACGCAGGCTCAATAGCCGAGACCTTGTGGTATACCGGCTTATCGTGTCGCGCACTAGTCTTAAGCAATCAGTCTAATGCTACAGATGCAAGCGAGCCGAAAGTACAGAAATGAATATGTTACATCTGCAATCCGGCGCCTTCGATTGGCTGGTAGTCAATAAGGCGAAATTGCGGTATACATTATGATTGGTGTGTCCAATCGAGTAGTTTAAGAAATCGAACAAAGGATTTATTTTGCACACCGAAACGGCGCTCGGCTCCATTTGATCAATGTTCATCAATCCAGATATTGCAGATAGAAACGTGTTTACACCTTTTTTGCCCGCGATGATCCTTCTTGCACAATAAGCCTATTGTACCGCTGTATTCTTTGAGGCTGGTCACTATTTCATATCTTAAAAGATATAGTCTGCCGATTGAATGCACGCTTTTGGGGGTTGGGTGGCCCGCGGTCAGAACATCACCATAGGTTGTATGGGTAATAAAAAAATAACTGTTTCACGTGAAACATTGCAAAATGCCTACAGGGGGTATAAGGAAAAGTGTTTTGTAAGAGCCACACGTAGTCTGGCTGAATAATCGGAATTTCAATGATCAGGCTTTCGGGCAGCAGGCTACATTAGTTTGGTCGCTATGCTGCAAAAAATGATGGCAGGTGTAGCCGAGTCACGAGTGTCAAGAAAAGATAGGATCAATAAACAAGAAAAACTTTCATGCAGGTTGAGGATCCCGCTTTACATGCTTAACCATGCTTATGCTATCGGTACTCGTTGCACACAACAATTGTGCTTTGGGTGGATGGGGGGGGTATAGTTCCAGATTCTCATAGAAAAAACGTCCGCGATCAGTATTGAAACTACGTAAAGTGCGGGTGAGAGCCGGGCACATATTAAGCCAGCGCCGTGCCGGTGTTATCAATCTAGCTGAGGCGAATAGCGTGTGCGCAAAAGAGCGTCACATTATCAATACTCTGTTTTTTTTGTCGACGGTAGAACTGCGTGAGCATGAAGATATGAAAAAGAGGGGAAAAAATAATGTTTCATGTGAAACAATTTGCATGCACCGGGGTATTTTGATATAATGCCGCGAGAATAATTCTTGTTATTAAAAGGAAAAAAACCATGAGCAAAATCATTGCTGTCGCGAATCAAAAGGGTGGGGTTGGCAAAACGACGACAGCGGTAAACCTCGCAGCAAGTCTGGCACATCTGGGGCAGGAAACGTTGTTAATCGATCTAGACCCTCAGGGTAATTCAACCAGCGGGCTGGGGATCGATAAATCTATGCTTGACAAGCAGATATATCACGTGCTCATCAATGAAATAGCTTTGGAGGATATTATTCAGCCGACTGCGATGGACTGGCTGGAAATCGCTCCTGCCACTATCGATCTTTTTGGGGCTGACATCGAGCTGGTAAACATGCCGGATCGGGAACTGCGACTTAAGCATGCACTGGATAAATTTCAAAAGGTATACAAATATGTTCTCATTGATTGCCCGCCATCGCTTAATCTGTTAACGATTAATGCCTTCTCTGCAGCCGATTCGCTGCTGATACCGATTCAGGCAGAATACTACGCACTTGAGGGATTGGGGCAATTGCTAAAAACTATTGAATTGATAAGGCAAAGTTATAATAAGGAAATTGAAATTGAGGGGGTGCTCATTACCATGTTTGACAAGCGGATGAATCTGTCAATGCAGGTCCGAGCCGAAATTGAGAAATATTTTGGAGATAAGGTATATGGCACGACTATTCCCCGAACGGTACGTCTGGCGGAAGCGCCAAGTCATGGAAAACCGATAATATTGTATGACAAAAACAGTCGCGGGACAGTTGCCTATCTTGATCTTGCAAAAGAATTTTTAGAACATCACAGTGTGGTGAAATAAAACGATCAGTATTGAAATGCGGAGGCACTATGCATAAAGCACTTGGAAGAGGGTTGGAATCATTAATACCGATGTCATCAGTAAAAGGAGATGCAAAAAACACCGTCCTTACTATTGCGATTGATAAAATTAAACCGAATAAATTCCAACCGCGTAAAGTATTTAATACCGAGAAACTCAACGAACTGGCGGAGTCCATCAAGCATCACGGGCTC
>JBELAT010000059.1:0-11669 GCA_049508565.1 Endomicrobiales bacterium
AAATCCATTGTTGAGCTGTGCCAAGACCGATCCCGCTCCGCCCGTACTTACAACAATGTTCCAGGCGCCGGGCGCTTGGCCCGTTAAATTAAATGAGCATATTATTTGAGTAGAACTAACGACGGAAACGTTTGAAGCATTAATAGGATTTTGTCCTAATTCAGTCAGCATTACGGATGATCCCGTTACAAACCCCGCTCCCGACAGGTTTGTTATAGAAACAGGGCCAGTGTTACATGCGCTGCCCGGTGTAACGGAATTGATTATCATAGGATTTATCAGGAACCCGCCGATCAATGTCGATGACGTTGCCCCGGTGCTTACCATGACATCCCAATAACCTGTTGCGCTTCCCGCCAGATTTAAAGTGCAAGACAGCTGTGTGGGACTTATGACACTGACATTAGTAGCAACAATGGAGGGTTGACCAGCCTGTTTAAGCATAACTTGAGTTCCCGTAACAAACCCGCTGCCTGAAAGGTTTGTTATTGATACTGGGCTACTATTGAATCCGCTGGCAGGTAGAATTGAACTGATTGTAATGGAACTGACTATAATGAAACCGTTGCTGAGCTGTGCCCACATCGATCCTGACCCACCGGTGCTTACGACAACGTTCCAAGCCCCGGGAGTTTGTCCCGTTAAATCAAAAGCGCAGGTGATCTGTGAGGAACTGACAACCGAAACATTAGAAGCGGTAATAGTTTGACCTGGCCGATTCAATGAGACGGACGAACCTGTGACAAATCCTGTTCCAGACAAGTTAGTTATAGAAACAGGACCTGTATTAAATGCATTGCCAGGTGTTATTGATGTGACTGTCATAGGATTTAACAGGAAACCGCTAGTCAAGGTTGCTGATGTTGACCCAGGTCCTCCGGTGCTAACTACAACATCCCAATATCCCGTAGAACTTCCCGTCAGATTAAAAGTACATGTCAACTGCGTAGTGTTTACAATACTGACATTTGTCGCTACAATGGTGCTTTGACCTGTTTTTTTAAGCATCGCCTGTGTTCCTGCACCAAACCCGCTCCCCGAAAGATTGGTTATTGACACAGGACTACTATTGAATGCACTGGTAGGCAGAATAGAATTTATCGTAATGGAACTGACTATAAGAAAACCATTACTCAGCTGTGCCGACAATGAGCCTACCCCACCTGTGCTTACGATCACGTTCCAAGCGCCGGGAGACTGTCCTGTTAAATCGAAAGCGCACGTAATCTGTGTGGAACTGACAACAGATACATCAGAAGCATTAATGGAACTTTGTCCTTGTCTGCTCAAAGAGATAGTTGAGCCAGGCATAAATCCAGTCCCGGCAATATTAGTAATTGAAATCAGTCCGTTATTTGCACCGTTGTTTGGTGTTATTGAAGTTACCGTTTCTTGTGGTGCGGCTGCATTGAGCGTATATGCTTTCACGCACACATTTGTATTAGGATACTGTTGAGTAATATCTGTCCAGGAATTGCCATCGCTACTGATATAACTTTCTCCTGCAGAAGCTGTTGCCTGACTGCTGTAATCTGCAAAAGGATATTCTAAGGGAATGGGGAAATTATTGCCGGGGGTTGTAAGTTCTACAATAATGCAAAAGTTTTGATTTGAAGGTAGTGAGATTGAGGAGTTAAGTTGAATAGTGTGAAATCCAGCAATAGGAGCTGTTCCGGTTATGCTCCCCAAAAGCCCCGTAAATGATGTGCCATTAAAATGATTATACACGTTTATCGTATAGCTTGAATTTACAACCGCCGTATAAAAGCTAACAGCCTGCAATTTTTCATTGGAGCCTGCAGTGAAAATATTAGCAAACCATCCGGTGCTTCCCCCGTACCCAAGAGACGTAGTCATACCAAGTGGGTCATACTGATATATGTTGTAATAGTTACCCGTTGACTCGGCATCGTCGAAAACAGCCATATCTGTTGCTATATTGGCATCATAATAGGAAACATAGAAGTATCCGCTATCCCCCCATAGTGTTCCCCAACTGTTTCTGCATATAAATGCGCCATTACCCGGAGGCGTCGAAGTAAAATTTGTACTTGCATAATTGTCATCCCATCCAACTATTGCAACGGCATGATTACTTACCGTTGAAGTGGATCCATAATAATAATAATTTTGATCATTTACGCTAAGATACGTGTTATCGTTATCTTCCATATACATGGAAGTCATAACAGCGCCATAATCTGTGACCATCTCTTTTACATTATCATTGTCAGTAGCACTACTTCTATCCGGTATAAACAAGACTTCCTGAACATGTTTTTGTACAGGTAATCCCGGGTTTGACGCAGTCCACGATGAGCCAGTGGGATAGGAGTCATCAGATTCGTTTACGGGTCCGCCCCATCGTGTGAGATATGCTGTGGAGAAAAAGAAATTTCCGCCACCCGGTTCTCCAAGGTCGAACCCCGATAAATTTACAAGATTTTTTTCCGAAAAATCATAGGTTTGAACAGGCAAAAGACAGGATTCCAGTGACCCATAGGTGGCAAACGACCAGCAGGTATTAAATTGGCCCTGGTCTTTTACAGGTGTAAGTTTTCCCAGAGTGCGAAGATCATATGAAGTAGGATAATTCCCCCCCCCAACTGCGGGCACCGTCACGCCATTTGCCCCGCCAACTGTCGTGATGGTCAGACCTTTCATTGCCCGAGCCTGTTTCACTATGCTTTGACCCTTCATACTTGAAAGATCAATCGGTAAAGGGATTAAGCCTAACGCATGACCTTTTCCTGTAAGTTTTTTAATATTGCGTTTTTTACGGTTTATAAGATAATTTTGGAAATCTGATTTAGCTGGGGCAAGAATAGGGGCAGCATATGCAAAAGTACTTATCCCCATCAAAAAGATAAAAAAGAGTTTTATTTTAATTATCTTTTTAAGGTAATTCATTGTTAATATTTATGTGTGACATGCTTGCGGTTTCCGTACCATCACTTCTCTGTAATCTTTTCAAAAATATTATCAAAGATTATACTAATGTGAAAGTAATAACACAACCCAAAAACAACCAAAAGTCAGTATTAAAATATGGCTGCGCTTATCAATCTCAACTTGAGCCTATGCAGCGCTTAATATCGAGGTGATAGTTCTTATATCTTGCGGTTGCAATGGTTGGTCTGTTACATTAATGAACTGCATATCGAAGAGTTCTATTAACGCAAGAAGCTCGCTCACGGTCTTCGCTGTAGGATCTTTGAGAACCTCTCGGTACTTTTCCCGTATGCCTGCTTCGCTCGTCTCATTAATATCGGCAGTTACATCAACTTGTGAAAACTCTGCTGGCAATAAGGAAAGGGCACGACCAATCATCTGCCGGTGATTGACTGGGATGGAGAACTTATAGTCTTTTTTCTTGATCCATGCATCAGCCTTTAATCGCTGTTCCCATGCTTGATTGAACTCGATGGCCAAAGTTGTATATCTCTCAGATTCCCGTTCAAGGTCCGCCTGCATTTTAGCGAGGTAGGCGCTTTTTGTCGTTTCCGTTAATTGATCTTCGCTAAAGCCGTACACTGCGTCTCGTATGAATCTGACGCTGTATGACCGAGTGCTAAACAATGAAAGAATGCTAGTACTATCAATCAAGTTGATAAGCGATTGTTTATCGGTCATATCGCGCACTTCGTCAATCCATTGCGCAAGTTGACTAACATCAAGTACCAGTAATGAATTATTTCGTAAACTGCGTATATCGGTCTTTATAACGTCGACGCTTTTATTAGCTGTATCGATCAAGCTAGCCGGCACACTGTCGTTAACCAGGTCGGCCGGGTTAGCAGTTGCAAAATCAATGACTTTGATTTCCCGGCCATCCTGACTTCGTATTACAGCACCTGCTATCCCGCTTTTGAACGCCCTCTGTATTTCGGCCTGATCAATCATGGCGTATACCTGCAGACGATTCATTTTTAGGGCTGATTGCACCGCTGCAGCTTTTTCTATCCCGTCAACAACGATTTGTTTTTCATTGAGATGTATCAGAGCCCGCACGGTTTTGTTGATGTCGAATTTCGAGTTGATATACAAAAGGATGCTGTTGCGCATTGCAACGGCATCTCCGCTACTGGCGTTGCGTACAGACGGCAGGATTGATGACATGTCTCCGGTGAGAACAATTGTGCCATCCTGATCATACGTAATCCGTTTGCCAACAGTTTCCGTCTCGATGCGCACTGCCGTTCCACATACTGCCTGTTGTGTCGCTTTAATGAGTAGTGCAGCACTAGCATCGGTCCGCGTCGACAGGGAACTGATAAAGAATTTTCGTAACCGTTCTTCAAGCCGGGTATCTCCCAGCATACCGTCAATGTCATGCGTACGTTCGGTTATTGCGCGCGTTACTTGTTCGGATGACGCTTCGCTGTACCAAACGATCTGCCCTGCAGGAGTGACCACCCCCCATACCTGTTTCCCGTCATCAGTTATAGTTATGGGGATTGGATTGAGAGAGTCGATATTGGGAGGAGGGGTGTTGACAATGAAAACGGTATACTCCACATTTCCGTTTTCGATTCGGGCGTTACGGTATTGTGCTGTGGCCGCTACAAGGTTTTTCGAGACTACGTAATCGATCTGCATGTGAACGATAAAGTTCGTTGCGGACCCTATGACGAGCATCGCCGCGATTACGGTAGCCACATGAGATCCTAAAATGCCCAGGAATGGAAACACGATAAACCCGCTGATAAAGGCCAAAGCCACCCCGGCAGCAGCGCCCAATCCCAGTCCCCACCGGGTCCTTGCGACCAGCTTCCTGGCCCCGTTAGTATTTTCGCCGTGCTGTCCAATAAAAGCACCGATGTTGAAGGCTGCGAGCATAGATGGCCGCCATTCGATGCGGGTGATGTAGCGATCCACCGTGAGCGCCTTCGCTCCAAGTTTCAGCGCGGCCGCGACAGCGCGCGCATAGTTTGCTGGCAGGAGCGAGTCAGATTGTTGAATAAGTCTATTTCTCCCAGCAAGTGTTTGTAAGGGCTGTGTTCGTTCATACAAATCCCGTTCATCCACGATCGGGGGTACAGCCTCGGCCTTGATATGGGCTGATTCAGGCATATAACGTGCAAGATAATCAGTGATTATCTCAGCGGGAACGAATGCCGTATAAGATTTTCCATTGATATTGGTATGGGGGCCGATCAATAATCCGACGACTTTACCTCTGTAAATGCCCGGCGAGCCGGAATCCCCCGGCTGCACTTTGGGGACTCTATCCGGTTCATCCACCGGCGTCGGCAGAGCCAGGTGCTGTGAAATCGTGTGGTCACCCGCAGTAAAATCGGTAAGACCAATACTCTTTGAGTACCAGACCGTTGGATGATGCCTTCCTGAAACGAGCAGGACTTTTGATTCCGGCTCGGGTGATTGCTCCGCCGTAAGAAGAACCCGGATCGAAAGAGCAGTCATGCGTTGTTTGCTCGTAGGTTCCGTAGATTCATCGGCTGAGCGGGCAACATCCAGTGATGGGAAAAGCGTGTTGACTGGCACTCGAACCAAGACGATATCCCGTGCGATGTCTGTCGGATCCACGCTGCCGGCCTGCGCTTCTTCACCCGCATTCAAAACACTACCACGGCCCCAATTGCCATTATTAAAATGAACATCTAATACGACATGTTCCGGCACGCGGCCATCTTTTATTACTCGGTGCTTAGCCATGAGGACATATATGAACTTTTCATCCTTGCCGCAAACATATCCGGACGCGTCGCCGACCGTGACTATTCCGTCCCGCAACGACCTGATTCGGGCCTCTTCTTCAGGTGCGAATTGCCTAACCCGATCAAGCTGCAATATCTGGAAAGGCGGTGTGCGCTGCTCTTGAGGACTTGCGATCCATTCCCCGTCTCTTTTTGTTGCCTTTGAAAGAAATAGACTAATACCCTGCTCCAATATGTCTGTGCCGGATATTTCCTTATAGACGACTCCCGTCACCAGGTCCCTGAGCAGGTACATTGCATCTTTGTCGATGCGCGTGGTCGACGGAAGCAAGGTGTTAAGTTGGGCGAGCTGTTCGGGTGCGATACGTCCATACTGTTCAGAATCGTCCGTTTTCGCCTCGGCCGACCAGATGACCATTGTGTCATCATCCCATTTCGCACCCGCGGCAACATTGGGGTTACTTGTTTCAAACACAAACTGGCTCGTATTGCATATCAGAGGATAATCGACTGCCAGGGTTTCTAGGCGCAGTTCCAGGGCTCTAAAATAGTTTGAAATCCCGTCTCTCTGCCACGCGCCGCGGTCGAATTTCATAAGTTTAGCAGAGGTGTTATACGCGTCATCGCCATTGATATAGGTCAGCCCCGCCCCAGCTGTCATCAGCAGGAACCTGACTATCCCCGCCTTTCTGGCTGCTGCTGCTCTATCTCCCTGAAATCGATTCGTCAGTGTTAGATTGCTTTGTGCCGAATCATGATTGGATGCCAACACGACACCGTTTGACAAAGAACCCCACCGCAGCAGTCTGAGCAGATTTTCTTTAGAACCATAATTGACAAAATCGAATAACGCGTTTATTGCATCGAACCGGTACGCCTTCATCCCCGACTTCGCAACCATGGTGGGGTCATATGTTTCAACAATAAACTCTAGTTTCTTATCGGGGTGCTTTTTGGTGAGAGCTTCCCTGATGGCAATAAGATTTGCAAGACTGACATAATGCGCCGCATCAAGCCGGAACCCGTCAACTCCATACTTGTCTACCCACGTACTCAACATATTGACGACCAAAGCGCGGACGGCGTCGACATTGTTCTGCCAGTCAAGCTGCACCGTATTTGTCCAGGAGGACTCTCCAAACCCTTGGTCGGATCCATGTTTAAACATCGAGCCCCGCACGGAGCCATGCCCGTCAGACTGTATCCTGAAGAACCAGTGTGGCACCGGAGCGCCCTCGGCCATCTTAGCCATATCGTACGCCGGCCGCGTCTCACCGTAAACCCCGTCGATCTCAAGGAATGGGCGCAACACTTGATTGACAACGGCATGTATTTGTTCCTTCTTGTCAGAGTCCGGATATTGCCGTTTTATGAGCCCTGTTATAGCTTCGGAGAGCTTCTGGCTCTTAGGATTAAAGAATTCTCTCCACCCCACTTCTTCTTCTTCAACAATGAAATGAAGTGTATTGAGGGTCATGCGCGCTGCCTCGCGGACTTCTGGATCCCTTTCAGCCGAGAGACGCTGCCAGATGGCTTTTATTTTGTCCTGCTCATTGTGGGGAAGTTCCCGGGTTATAAACAGTTCAGGTTTTTCGTCCAAAAGTCTGTTTGCAAGTCCGAAATGATTCAAGACCGCGTCAACCATGACTTTTCTTCCGATTTCGTGTATGCCCTGGACCAGGGAAGGAAACGTCGGCGAGTATGCGGCGAGATGGTCGTTGAGCTCATACGGTCTCCCCTCATTGGGAGCGATGAGCCAAACCGTTGAAACGCCGGGATGATCTTCAACAGCCTGTATGATTGCGGCATCGTTTTCGTAATTACGTGGCAGAAGTCCCAATAGCAGTCCATCAGGAGGCGCCCGGAGACGCCTCATATTGACGAGTTTCTGATACGCTTTCTGAATGCCGATCGCATCGGTGCGACGCACGAGTGACAGTCCCTCCTGCAGCATGCTTTGCTGCGCCGCAGTCAGCCCGGTATATGTTCGAGCCTCGTCCCGGATCTTTGTCCATAGCGGCAACATGCGTTCGATCGAGCTCTTTATCACTTTTTTTTCATCATCAGATCGTGTGTTGAAATCTTGAGAAAGTCCTTCGGATTCCAAGAATTCAAGCCACGTTCCATAGGAGACGATCTCGCTATATCCCTGAGAACTGGCTGTAGCGGGAATACGGTGTCCTATCGGAGAAATGTTCCACAGCACATGAATCACAACACCGGTCAATAACCACGCCACGATACCCCAAACGGGCACCTGAACAACAAATCCGACGGAAAAACTAGCCGCCACCGCTGCCGCTGCGGATGTCCATGCAAATCGTGTCAGGACATCTTGATCCATACTGTGATACTGTGTGTGCTTCTCGCCAAACGTCCAGGGCAACAAGAGTATCCGCAGGTTCTCCCACACCGGGGCAAACCCATACCGTATGAACGGATCACTGAGCCCCAGCTTTTTGCCCAACTCTCGCGTTCTGGGCATCATGGCGGCAGGTGTGCCCGCATGGACCTCATCTAGAAAGAAAATATGCGCATCTGTAGCTGGGAGTTCAACATACAAACCGTTTTTAAGGTCTTCTCGTGATCGCAGATAGAAGCTCGATGCTTTATTTTTGTCACGTTTAAAAGGGAAATATGCATCCGTGAGACGAAGGCCATTGCCGACACCGGGCAGCCAATTTTCCGGAAGAGGTATAGTACCCGTCACGGGATCACCGGTGAGATTAAGGACTACCAGCGCCCGCTTTCCCTGATACTGGCGGGTATAGACCAGCAGGTCGGGGTTGTTGGTGTCGATCACTGTGAGATTCCCCTCGCGGAACAACGGATCTGCGCCGAGAGCCGCCATCTGATCGGAGAATTGTTCCATGCCCGGCACCTCCGGACGCTGCTGCGGCAGCAACACCTGGATCTTGAAACGGTCCAGTCCGTGACGCTGCGGTTCGTGAATAAACGGAATTCCCGGAATGGTCATGATAAGCGCAGTGGCGACCTTCATAAACTCCGGGCCCCTATGCCAGAGCCCTTCCTCGTCGTGATTTTGCAGGAAATGAACGGCATTGGGATGAATGACACCTTTCAAATAGTTCAAATAGTTCCGCAAACCGTCAATGCCTTGCCTAATATTTTCAGCTCGCAGATTGTCTAAGATGCCGCCTTTTTCGTAAACACGGACGCGGGGATGAAGATTCTTTAGTGTATCCAATTGTTGATATGCCTCCATGGTGATGGTGAAGTCAGGGTTTGGCTTGACGATCCCATCGACAACATCATCCCATAATTCCCGGGGCCAGCGCTTTGCGAAATCTTCATCGCTCATGTTCCGATACCAATAATTTTTAAATTCCGGGATCGTTAATAAATGGGACATATCCGTCCGCACACTGATCCCGCGGTCAGCCCAGTACTTTATGTTGTTATAAACAAAGTCCCGCGCGACGGGATTACTAAAATCAAGCTGGAGGGTGTCTGTCCACGAAGGACAATAAGGATCCTTGCCATGAGCGATGAGTACCCGGCTGGTCTTATCGCCGGGTCGCGTATAGTACACGGCGTAACGATTCCCATACCGGTCCCAGTCATCGTTACGCGGAGATTCCTGGTCATCTTTTATCATGCCGCGATTCCACAGAGCATAGCGGAAATCGGAGAAGGCTCGTTCGTCGGTTATCTTCGCACGGGCTTCATTAAAATGATGATCAAAATCGACACGTTGCCCTTCGTCGTGGGGTCTCACTGCACCAAGATAAAATAAATCTTCATCTTCCAATTTGCCGAGATCACTCTTCAGCATTGACATCAGGTCGATATGGATAGTCGCTTCCCAATTGGGAACACCGTTGGTGGACTTATCGATCCATGTATTGTCCACACCGATATGATTGGGAACAACATCGACGATAAGTCTGGCATCATTTTTTCGAAGCAGGCGGTTGATTTTAGTAATATCCGCTATCTTTCCCCAGGCGCGGTCAACGACCCGGGCCTCCGCGGACGCAAAAGCTGAGGCCGTGGCGTAAAGACGCGTTTTTTCAGGGTCCGCAGTGGTGGCACCGTTTATATCAGCTTCTACGCCGATCCACGGCTGAGAAATGACCAACCGTCTCTTACCATTGGGATAATTCCCGATATAATACGGCGATCCCGCCGGGCGATCGCCCAGGACCTCTCGTGTAGCCAGGTCGCCCCGTTGAAGGAGACCGACGAGGTATACTTCCTTATTACCTGCTACAAGAATATGCGGGAGTTCTTTAAGCAGGTGGGCCGCTGTGCCTGGAACCAGTTTTCCATTGATCAACTGAGCGCCGAAGGCCAATGCATTAATCTGTAAAAGTGCGCCGGGTTTTGGGAGGTTAAAATCACTTATTGTCGCAGGAAGGTCGGGAGTTATAGATGGCGCCCGGAAGGTCTGTCGAATGATTGACCGTAAGGTCCCGTTACCGGGATTTGAAAGCAACTCTTTGAGAGAAAATGGATGCACCATCCGCCAATTGCCGTCGACCGTCCCTGGAGTGTTTATCATCAACTCGTTTGGAGATCGTCCCTTGAGCAAATCGGGGGACAATCCAAGCCAGTCGGACAGCGGGTTTACCTCAAAAATGGACCTGCTCTGTCCGCTAAACAAAGCAATCTGTCTATCTAAAGCTAGGGTATGTTTTTGAGGTTCCTGACCGAAAAATCCGAGTGAATGCCAGAACTTGGTCTTATGCTGGGGGCCGCTGTCACCGTAAAGTTTGCGGATATGAGAGATGGATTCGAGTTCTCGGCCGAGGCGTCGGGCCAGTATAGCTTCATCACTGATGTCCTTTTTCCAGTGCCACCAATCAGTGTCGAGGGTTTCTTCGACGAAAAGCTGCTTGATCGCATCGATATTCACTCCATCTTGGCCACCTGCTTCTTCGAGAACACTGCGGGCTACCGCGCCAAGTTCATTGTCATACCAACCGTTAAAGATCGATGTATCATGAACCGATGTTGTATAGACCGCATTGGTGCGGTGCTCCCCGGGGTTCATCGTCGTCCAGCGAGCGACGTTGATACCCACGATGCCGAATTCCGCGAGTAGTTCAACGGCTTGTTGGGGCACTTCACCAAGATCCTCCGCCATCGGCATCATATCGGCATCAAGCATAGCCTCCAATATCTGCTTGCCGTGCTCTTTCCAGATGTTTTCATCCTGGGGTTCGAAGTAGCCTATCAAACCCGCATCCGCCGGGGGCTGCTTTGAACTAATTGTCCAAAGCCTCAAGAGACCGATAAAATGGTCTATACGGTAGGCATGATAAAAATTAGAAGCATATTTCATTTTCTTCCGTATGTACTCATATGAAGCCGGATTATCCCAATCCATCGGTGGATTGCCCCACCGTTGCCCCTTTACCGCGAATTGGTCAGGCGGTGCTCCGGCTTCACGGTCCAATAAAAACAGATCCTGGTGCGCCCAGACGTCCGCACTGTCCCTTCCGGTAAGAAACGGCAAATCTCCTTCACGGAAAACACCGTTCTTATCGGCGTAGGCTTTTACGTCAATCCCCTGACGATACAGTTGCCACTGAACCCACTCCCAGAACTCGATATCACGAGCATGGTTTTTTAAAAGTGCATCAATAGCAGCCTTGTTTCTCTTTTTTAATGCCGATGGCCATTGCCACCATGGACTGTCCTGAAGATTCTCTTTGATGACCCGGAAAAGGGCGTAATCAGTCAACCAGTACGACTGTTTCCTGCGAAATGATTGAAACTCATTGTTTTTGCTCAAATCATCGATGCCATCAAATATTTGTCTCGACAAATCCAGTTTGGCTTTTTTAATACCGTAGTTTACTCTTTGACCGCCCGTAGGAAAATCCCGTCTCAATTTGCTCAAATCATAGTTTGCCCTTTTAGAACGAGTACCCGGCGATGACGTTTCCCCCGGAGCACCAACAATATTCTGCAACCGCAAGTACATCGGGTCAATCGCAAAAGAACTTTCTGCAGAATAGGGGG
>JBELAT010000006.1:0-25492 GCA_049508565.1 Endomicrobiales bacterium
GGGCGGTGTGCTGCCCATTAGCCGCCTGTTATCTGCAAGCTGGGTTACCAGCACATCGATCGGTCCTTTCATGAGCCTGCTCTTCTGCCGGCCCTTTTCCCAACTCACAAGTTCCCCGCTGCCAGCCTTGTCCGCAAAATAACCTTTGAGTTTAAGATGAGCAAGACGCTTCTCAAGGGTGCCTGCAGCCGCATGCGCACCCTTATCTAATGAGTCATTATCTGACATATTGGGGTTTTCTACACCGATATAAATATATTTTTCTTCTCCATTTATTGAAGCAATCTGATCTTTAGTGAGCTGATTTATTTGTGTTTCATCAAGAATCAACGATGCCGTACCTGTTTGAGCAATCACCTGTGCAACATTTAATCCCCGTGCATCCAGGACTACATAATCGCCCATTGTAACATTAACCTGATGCAGTTTGTCTAGCGCCTGCTGGGCTTCTAACGGGTTAGAAGGGAGCGCCATCCGCGGCACCACCATCATCCCATTGAGGAACTTTACTGCTTTGCCTTCAAGCGAATGATCGATCAGGATCGGTTGTGAAAAATGTAGCTCACCCAGCGGCGGGACATCCACATGCTCGGCTGCTGCCGACTGCTCAATCAAAGTCTTCATCCGGTCGACAAAAATAGGATTGCCGGCAAAACCGTCTTGCGCCCTCAACTGCTGGGTGATTGCCCGGGTCACTATCGATGCATTTACATGCAATCCATCTTCAGCAAACCCGAAAATTATATGCCCTTCGCGGCTACTGACCGCGAACAGTTCGTGTGACGTCGTGTCCTGTTCGTTGACTGCAACGAATATCCCCAGAGGTAAGGGCGTAACGCCCAGCGCATCACTTACATCTTTAAGACCACCTTCCTGCGTCCCCCACACCGTCACCGAAAGCTGGTTGTCTCCTCTACTGCCTATACCTTTCGTCCCGCGCATTGCCACCGCGAGTTCTGTTGAACGCATGAAATTGAAGTCCACGCGAGCCTGAACGGTCCTGCGCACCACGAACCCCGATACTAAACCGATGACGATACTGAGTGCAATCGCCACTATCGGCATTAATGCATGCACCGCGAAAAATGCCAGACCGCCTGCCGCCAGGAACGTCCCCCAGAATGAGGCTGTCACTGCAATTGCTCCCGCGCGTGACCCTGTGGCATACCGTCCTATCAACACGGTGTGCATGATGTTGCTTAATTGCAGCCGCCACGTTCGCGTTCCGGACTCTGGAACAACTGTATCAGAAGTCCCCTTTCGAGACAGATAGGTGAACATCGAATCAATAGCGTAACCCATTGCTATAAAATCATCATCGCTTATGGCAAACTGTTCGCGCAATTCATCCCGTTTGTGCTCCAGAAAAGCTCTAAACTCTTCTATGGTTGGGCGATCCCGTACGACGATAGACTTTCCTCGAGCGGTGAGCAGCAGACCCGGATCACGCATCCACCATGCATGACGCATGAGATCGGTGAGAGCATCCCCGATCCAAAAATTCCCTGTTTGAAAAACGTTCAAACGGTCCTGAAGGGTCAAATCAGGATTAAATATCATCCGTTTGCGCTCTATCGTATTATCGGGCTGCTGGACGATTGCCCACGCGGTTTTTACTTTGTAAATTTTTTCAAGGCTCAACCCATCAAGAGCATCCGCATCATTGAGGACACGGGTCTCAAAAAGAACATGTTCCGGACTGAGTACTCCCGGTTCAATCATCTTATTATGACCACTGGCGATGGTAAAAACCTTTTCAATCATTTTACGATTGACACCAGCCTGCTTAAGGATTGCGCTAATCCACGTGGCTGAATTTATTCCATGATTGGCCGGATAAATCATGTACGACATATCGTGTGCCAGTGTCGCGAAAATCATAGCTTGCCAATCAATACGATTGAATTCCTCCGGCGGCACAATTTCCTGGAAACTAAAAAGCAATATATTGAGAGAATGCATCAATGTATGTTCCGCGACAAGCCCCGTATCGGAGAGGTAATAATCGAAAAGATAATCAGGAAGATGTTGATACATTACATCTATGCCGCGCCAAATCATTGCTTCAAACTTCATCGCGTCCCTGGGATGAGACACGGCAATGGCCGCAACAATTTCTTTGATCTTATTTTCAGCAATTCGCTGCGGATCATGGCCGATCATATACTCTCGCAAAGGTATTTTACCGGTATACTGCCGGGCCAATGATGAAAACAGCCTTTGTTCCTGCTGTTCAATATGCGCTTTGACATCGGACCGTTCTTTATCTTCAAGCGGACTTAAAAATGGCTTTAGCGTCTTAGTAAATATGTCTTCAGGCGATGCCGGGGTGGTCATCACCCTGTCAATCACTGACTGAAACGCTCTATCATACAGCCGGTCCAACTCGGCGACAAACCCAGGGAACAATGCGTTTTTGTCCATAAAGCTTCTAAAGCGTACATACGGTATCCGGTGAGGGAACAGTTGTCCTATAATATTTTGCGCGATCTTTGTATCACTTATTTCCGAAGGTGCAGTAACCAGTAATGTCGTCAAACCAGCAGTCAGCAGTAATGCCGCACTCTGTTTATCAGTTTTAGCCACATCAATAATCGACCGGAGAATGGTTATTTTTTGGCCGTTTACAATAAACAAGTGTCCAGGTTGATCCGTCAAAGCAATCGTAATGTTTGCTCTGCCATGAGATGATTTCGAAACAGTTCCAACGACTTCATTCATCATTGCCGCAAAAGCTTCCTGACCAAAAACTGTTTCAAGGCTTACCGCAAGTGTGTTTGACATGCTCAGCGATATATCATTGTTCCCAGTACCAGTCCACCGGCGATAATTTGAAGCGGTCATGACTTCTTGCCCTTGGGCTGCTTTCCCAGCTATTGAGTACATCTCCGTGATGACCGCTTTCAGCATGAAGGAACGGGGATTGTTTAAACCTCGCAACAGAGTTTCTGTGTCCGGATACAACACTGCGCCGGCTCTCTTGAGATTGACTATGTTGTTTACAATGTCCTTCTGCATCTCGCCCGCCCCGTATGCCTGCAAAAGCCTCAGCATGTAGCGCCAGTTTATATCGGCAATTGAGTCTATGCCATTGTCTCCCGGCATCAGGTCTCCCGATGCAGTATAAAGAATCATTCGTTGCATCTCCTGAATCACACTGCGTGCGAGCGTCTCATTCGACTGCTCTGCAGGTTGAGCACTAACACTAATGCCTTGAACTGATCCATTGGCGATTAATTTCGCAAAAACTTTGTTAAAAGTTGCCTTAGTCCTGGCCTGCTGAAGAGGTGACGCGATAAAGGCAACGTGTAAAGGTGCCGTCCTGCCTTCATAGTGTAACAGGGGTAATACATTTTTAAAATTTTCCGGAGTGTTCGTTGACTCTGTCTCAAGTGTGACATCGGCAGGATTTATCTTCTTCCCTTTTCTTGCGGCCATGAGGGCCAGTATGCCCTGTATGATCTCTGCCTCACTCTTTTCTGTAATCGTCATTAATTCGTCTTCAGTTCCCAAGGACTCAAAATCCCGTATGTTGTCTTTTGTGACAACGAGAGACGTGCGATTACCATTGTCTCCCCGGCCGACATCCACCGGATACCCTGCCTGCACCGCTGCCCTGATAAGCGGCAGAGTCAGCCTGCCATGGCCGCCAGCGATAATGATATGCTTTACTTTCCTCTGAAGATACGCGTCAAGCACAAACTCGAAGGTCTCGATCGTGGAGTTGCCGCAAATAATGAACTCATCTGCTTTCAAGTCCGTTTCCTTGACATCGGAGCTACTCAAAAATTTCGCCAGCTCTTGAACAGCTATGTGCGGAGTTACTTCGGAAGCAAAAGACTGGCCGCCGCGGGACCCATTTGAGAGCGGATTGATGATACTGCGGGCAAGTTGTTCGGTTTCATCCTTCCCGGCAGTTATCGTCTTAAGGGCGGCCCGCGCTGTGTTGAAGAAATCGGTATTAAGACGGAGGTCGCCTTTGACGATGTGTTCCTCGACCCATCGAGCATGGTGCACCGCTTCATTGCCCAGATTCATGTATTCGCGTTTCTGATCGTCGGTAAGTTTAAAGAAAATCTGGGGATCATCAACAACAAAAGCCCGGGACACTTCGCAGAAAGCGGGCTCGCCGCTCAGGCCTTCCGGCATGGTGAGGACCCGGTCGAAAACATACGCGCGCAGGCGGCCATTTTGTGGCATAACGATGTAGTTAAAGGAATGTTCCCGGGCGGTTATTGCCGCGAGGAGATCGTGCATTTTCGCCGCGAGTGCATCGAGACTGGTATCGTCCGTCTCAAGGACAATAGCCGAGCCCCAGCCTTCATCGTTGACTACCCCCACGTCTATACCGTCGGACGAGCCGATCTTTTTCACCGGCGCATTCTGAAGAGGGAAATAGGCACGCAGTAGCTGAGCGTGCGCATGGTTCTGCGTCGCTCCTGCTTTAACGGCATTTGCCTTACGGGAATAGAACCATCCGTTGACGGCTGCTATGTAGCGGGAAGCGCCTTCGGGCAGAGAAGCATTCGCCTGTTTCTGGAATTCGATGACATCCCTTATATTTTCAAGCGAACGCATCTCCGCCTGGCCGACCCGTACGTCGCGGCCGTCAGCTTGTGTGTCCGCCCTGGATATTACAACATGATCAATTTGATCGCTTTCGCTTTTTGCCGTGTCATACGGCCAAATAGGGTATTGGTTGGTTTCGATTCCCCAGACAGATCCGTGAGGAGATTTCCATAATGCCACCATCTCGAGCGGATTACGCGCGAGATGCGACGGAAGAAGATTATATGCACCCGGGCTTGCCTCTACCTCCGCAGGTAGTACGTCTTTTCTGGCAACACTGGGACGTGCAGGCCGTGAAGCGCGAACGATGTTGAAAACCACAATCAAAGACGCCTTGGCGCGCACACTGGCAGGAATTTCCCGGGAATATACCGTCGACTTCCCCTGCGCATCATATACCGCATATTGTACAACATCGCCGGTGCCGTTCTGTTCAATCTTGATAAATCGATCTTCTTTAGGTTTTCCATCGGCGCCGATCCCAGTTTCCGCGTCGATAGAGACCTTCCTCTGTAACCGGAATAGAGTCCGTATCGCTTCAGAGACATCCCCAGTTACCCACCATGTCTTGGGATACCCGGTAAATCCGGCAGCCGTGCGTTCAATGAGAAGATTGTCTCTCTTCGCTATCCGCACCGCCTCAGCGGGATCCGTCGTATCTAACGGGCGTCCTGTCACCGCTGAACCACTGGCACGGGTCGAAGGCGCCGAAACCCCATATACTCCCGCGAATTGCTGCCGGTCGGCCTTCTTGTGTTCACCAGGGGCAAGAGAAACTTTGCCGGATTTTGCCTGGGCCAGGACTTCTGCATCGGTCAACCCACGCGATAACGAAATTAATAATGCTTGTCCCATTCGGCGCTGGCTCCATCCGCGGTAATTTATTTTTCCCAAGAACCGTTGAACGATTGACCCTTCACGCGCGCTTGCCATTAAGACGTGCGGCGTTGAGTCCCGATGATATCTTTGAACGTCGGCGCTCGTGCCACCGAGCACGGCATCTTTTACTTTAAGCTGTTTGAGAATCTCTATGACATCCCGGAGTGTCGGCTCTCCTTTGGCGGTGTTATCAGGGTCTCCAGCTATCTGCACAATGACCATTTCTTCTTTATTATTGAAACCATACACCGTGAAACTCTGACGTTTATCGATAGAATCCCAATCAACCGAGTTGCCGTCGAGACACGGTTTGATAAGGTTTATCCCATCAATCATCGGCTCATAGTCCCTCATTAACAATATTCCACCGAACCCGTTGCGTACGGGCAATTCTCCCATCAAGCGACCCTGTTCATCAAGCGTAATATCGTAAACACCTTTCTTCTCCGCATCAAGGCTAAACACGTGAAAAACCCCGTGAGGCGACTCGTACACTGATTGATCGAGACCTCTTTTCCCTTGAGCACGTATGACAATTTTACCATCGACTATAGTGAGCGTGTTAGGAACAAAGTTATGGCCCTGCGATAGATTGAATGCGGCAACAACTTCCTCTGGACGCTCTGCCTGAGCTACCCAGTCTTGTATGGTGCGGCCGGCACGAGAATCATTGTCCACTAACCGATCAGAAATAAAGTCTCTATTGCGGACCCTTTCATCTGACACGATGGTTAACTGTAGCTGTTCAGGCCTGATGTAATGCACCTCCCCCCGCGCAAAGATCCCCTCATGATCAACCGCAACATCGGAAACATCAATGGCATTTAGAAGGTGTCTCCGTGAGGAAATGAAATAGTCATGACCGTCGGCGGACGGCGGAGCGGGCACATTTATAAACTTTTCAATCGTCACCGCCGGATGCAGGTCGCCGGATAATGCCGCCATCGTTTCAATAACACCGGGGACGCTGGCAATAGCTTTTAAAAGGGGGTTGCTTGTAGTAGCACTCAGTGTTTCCAACAGAGCACGACTTTGTGCGTATCCTGCGGCTACCGTTTGCAAGGGGGCTAACCATCTGCTAACCCTTTCGGGATTTATCCCTTCCGCAATGAGCGCTTCCTGAACTTCAGGACGTACCGCTATATTCCAAATCATCTCGTCGGATAAACCTAGCTCGGCTAATGCATCTCCAAGAAGATTAACCAGCGCATACAAGCCGGGAACTATTTCCATGGGGGTTTGCCGGGTAGTGAGAACGGCAAGCATAATCATCATGTTCCATCTTAATATCTGAAACTCAGAAACGTGTTCCGATAGCGTCGGTGAGGTTTCGCTGTTTGCTCCTTCGATTCTGAGCCTGCCATTTTCGACAATAAACCGTTCGCCGCCGTCAATATGTACGCGGATTTCACTGCCGCTTGCCGTCACCCTCGGGTTCAAAGATCCCAGGGGGGTATCGCTCAATGCCTGACTGCCGAACAGCTTCGCCTGGTAGCGCGTTATTTTGTCGTAGATATCGTTGGCGTACGTGGCGGAGCACGTCACATTCGGGGTTATCGTGAGATACGATATATGTCTTTGTTCAAGCAGTCGAGCAATACCGACCGTATGAAAACCACCACTGATCATGACGATCACTGTTGGTTTTTCTTTTCCCCGTTGCTCACGTGCGACCAGAGATCTATTAATTGTTTTTTCGCGTTTCGCAACGGCCAGAGGTGCAGAGACTGCAGAGAGCATGTTCTTGATGAAAAAGGTGTTGCGCTGATCGTTAAGAGCGTAATAATCGTTTAGGAGCGGGAAGTCCGCTGCGCAGTCGAGGACATGATTTTTATATGTGTATTTTCCCCATGTGGCTTTAAATTTTTCAAACCGCGACTGGAAATAATCGTAGTCTTGCGCTGAAAGCCGGTTAAGCAGGTAATCCTCAAAACAATCAAAAAAATCCGAAAGAAATGAGACTTCCTGCTCGGCGATATTTCCCGAAAAGGCGATCCTCAGTTGTTCTATCAGGCGTTGATTTTCACTCACCAACTTTAAGGGATTGATGGTACGATTTATTTCGATATAAGAGAAGAAGTCGGCCAGATCGGGAAAGTTTCTATTGATTTCGAGATGATACTGCGTTGACATCTGTGCAAGCTGCGCATAGAGCACTTCGGGATTGGTAAAATTATCCGTTTTCTTAAGCAGATTATTATATTCGGAATACGGCAACTTGTTTTTTAACGCTTGAACACATTCCCGCAGTTGAGCTTGTATTCTGTTAAAGCACAGATTTTTCTGCATTGATTCTGTTTGAAGATATGACTGTATGGCGGGAAATTGATTGCATTGTAATGGGAGAACGTTATGATATTGCTCAGGATGTTCATTGATCTTTTCAACATATTTATTGAGCAGCAGATAATAGTGCGCAGTATCAATCCTGCCGGCTTTGTATTGTGCCAAAACATCGTTGAATCGTTTGTTGCGCGAAGTCAAATACTTCGCTCTCATGAACTCAAGGTCACGGCTTAATTCTTTGAGTTTCTCTTCGTACTGCGGTTTCTTCTCTAGTATCTTTCCCAGCCGCACGATATTGGCTTTATGCAGTTTCTCATCTTCCATACCCTGCAGCATGTCGTACCGGCCGCTGGACATCGCATAGTATTCGCTCCCGGTTAATCTGCCGCTTGAACGTAAAGCATCCATGACCTGCTTTTTTACCGCGGCGTCCTGGACAGTGTTGAGCCATGATGTATTAAGCGCGCCGTATCCGCCTTCAACAAAAACTTTTTTTAGTCCGTACTTCGTGTCAAGTAGTCTCAGGATGTCGGTGATATTGCGCTGGACTTCCGCGTGACAGTGCAGGTCTTGAATATTGACGACAAGCACATTGCCGCCGCCGTCACAGCCGCCGGTTATCCGGCCCAGGGACATCGGGATATCAAGATTAAAGGTTGGGAATTGAGGGTTCTGCGCGGTTTTTAGCTGCGTAATCGCCTGCGAGATCTCGGACAACTCGATTGCCCCTTGCACATCCAGCGCTCCAAAAGCTGAATATGCAAAACTGATCATCATCACATAAGCAATAATTTTTCTAAACATAGAATTATCCGCTTATCTGCGAAGGATCTTAGGCAATCTCGCATGACAAGAGTTCACCAGCAGGACGATATGGCTGGAAATTATGCTGCGCTCAGCATAGCATCTATGGCGTTGCCGGCAGCTGAGCCGATGGATGCTTTGACGGCACCCTGGGTATCGATATTGAGCTCGCGCATGGCAGGCTCGATCATATTCCAGATCGTGGCAATGATCGATGGTGCAGCCGACTGAGTATCCTTGCCGGCATCGTCAGCGTCAGGCAGCTCTCCATAAATCTCAAGCGGTTTGAGTCCGGCAAGAATCTCTTGCGGAGTCAACGCTCCTGATTTCTTTATCAATCCCGCCACCTCTTTGAGTCCGGCTGGAAGTTTGAGTTTATCTATCGCCGATGGTGACAGAACAGGCAGCTGTCTCTTTAACAACTTTGCTATATCAACTTTGGCGTATACCGCAGAAATCAGTATTGACGCAGTCATGGCACGGGCCCAGGTTGATTTGGGCACTTCCGTCACCGGCACATATTTTCTCAAAACTGATTCAGCCAGTATGCCCCGGGCAATGCCGGCAAGCTTGGCAAGATACCGTTGTTTACCTGCGTCATCCGCTTGAAGATATGCGGCCTGCAGGTACTCAACCTCCGCTCGTGCATCGGCCCAATACTTGCGGTTGGCTTGAGTGTACTTCTTGGATGACGCTTTGCGTGAAGTAAGTTCACGTAAAGCATTTATGACGTTCGCAAAAAGTTCACTTGCATCGACTGTCGAAGCTCTCTGAGCCGCGAATAGAACATCGTTCAGGGACCTGAGAGCTTCCATGTCGTCATCGTTGAGGATTGACATTTTCGCTGTCAGCGCAGCGCCTACAGCACCGCCCTGGGCAAACATCGTTTCAGGTGTCGCTTTGACACCAGCCATAAGATTCAAAGCGATCCGGCTGACTGCGTCTGCAAGCGTCGTTGCCAGAGTATCTTTAGTAGTATCTCCGTCAACGGGAGCGGATTGCAGGTCAAAGACTACCCCGCCGAACCCTTCAAACGCGGTATGCAAAGATGAAGCCTCTGATAACTCTTTATCATTATTAGCGTCAACCTTGACCATGTAATGGGACAGGTCTCTGACGCCCTGGGCAGCCAAACTCCTGAAGGTGTCGAAATTAACGGAGAAGTGTACCTGCATGGCACTACTCAAGAGCCTGACCTGACTGGTCTGAAGCTTATTGTAGCTGCCACTGAGCACCACTGTTTTATCAGGCATTGTCCGCGCAATAGCGTTGAAGAGACTATCCAACTTCGCCATATCCACCTTCGTCACATCCATGTCAGGATCTATGTTGACTACTACCATGTCGAACTGGGCGGCTTTCCATTGTTCAACAATACTCTCGGCGGTTGTCAGAGACTTTTCATCCTTGACGGACACTTCAAATCCGACCATGCCGGCTATGCCGCTCTTTTCAGTTGGCGTATGTAACGTGGCGATTTCATCGGTAATCCCTTTGATAAAGGCCGGCTTTGATTTCGCTTCCACTTTGAGAACCATAAGATTACCGTTGTTTTTTTGAATGTTATGTGTGTAGTACGACGACACCCGGCCGGCCACATCCGCGATCGGAACTGCGTGACCGATGAGCGCCGCAGTCATCTGGCGCGGCTGCTTCGTGACCGGCAGCGGCTCGTACAGCGTAGTCACAAGTTCCCGAGCTGCGTCAATGGTGTCTTCAATTTCGTCAACTTTCTTCGGCCGCGTGACGATCATCATATTCTTTGTATGTTCGCCTCCAAGAAGGATTGTGTCAAAGTTCATGTCCGGAGTCGTTTCGCCTTCTTTCATCTGAAGGATATCAAATGATATCGTTGCTGTGCCGGCAATGGCAGCCAACCGGTCCACTATCAGCGGATTGCCGCTGATGTCTGAGAGATATGATGCCATATCACTGGCGGTCATATCGTTGAAGGTGACAACCGGCGTGTGGATAATCACATCTGTTTCCGTACCGTCAAGCGCCGTCTGTGTTACGGTATGTTCAATGATGCCGGCGTATACCGGTATATTTTTTTCTTTGCCGTTGCGCACCACCGTAGCCTGTACGGGCAGACGTACCAGGCGGACGGACATCTTAAACTCACTGTTAGCTATAACAAAATTCTGCATAGTTTCCTTGGGCATGAACATGATGGGATGCATGCCGCTCTCGCCGAGGGCCCCGGCTTCATCCAAATCGTTCATGGTGGGACTTGCAGCAAACTGCATCACAAATTTTCCTGCCAGTTCGGAGTTGTTGTCCATCAACCAGGCTTGTTGCGCACTCAACTCAGCTTTCGGCAAAGAAACTGCCGCAGGTACGATCGGCAAGCCACGCAAAAAGCCGAGGAACCGGGCCAAGCTAACCATTTTAACAACTCCCCGGACAACCGTGCGCAAACCAACCGCGGTAATCTCCGCACCTTCACCGTCACGCTCTCTCATGGCCTCCGCGCGGGCTGCCATGACATCTATCTGCCTGGGAGACCAGCGGCGGGTTGTGTCGTTGACTGGCAACCCCGCCTTCTTGAGTGCATCAATTTTTTGGGCCGGTGTCAGACGTGTCGTAGATTTCACCGCAGTTTCATTAAGGACTGTAACTTTTGTTGTTGGAGGCGTAACGGCAGCCGAGACCACATGTTCTGCCATCGCTGACTCCTGCGCCGGGGCAGCGACAGTGGCGGCGGGAGATTCCGTTGTCTCAAGAGTTCCTTCCGGCAGAACTTCCGTTTCAGCTGGTTTGGCAGATTGTAATTTCCAATTCTTAATAAATTCAGCTAGGAATCCTGATTTTATTGAGGCTGCGGGAACGGCAGTTTCACCACCGATGACCAGAGTTTCATCAGCCCGTTCAGCAAGAGCTGGTGAAGGTGATTCTGGTTCCTCAACTGGCACAACTCCGCTAGCTCCTTTTTTTGCAACAACGGGAGCATTACCAGTATCCCATCCTTCCACTGTTGCACCAACAGCAGCCGCTAAACCTTCTGCCTTTTCTGGTACAAATCCCAGTACGGGAACCGCACTTTCAGCTGTCTGAGCACCCGTCACCACTTCGACATCCGGAACGATCGGTACTTGTTGAGGAACAAGAGCTCCTGCAACGTCTGGTGCAGAACCCTGAAAGGCTGTGGCAGCATTCGACTCTGAAGAACCTTTTCCAGCAGGAGAAATCAATCTCTGCATCAATTCCTGAAAATTAGTCTTGAACGCACTTTTATCCTGAACGATCGAATAAAAGGTTACTGGGAACATCCCCGGCTCTCCCGACGTCCCCGGTACCTTTCTTGTATTATTTCCAAGGAATCCCATCGGGAAAAGCTCTTGGAGATATTCTTCAATTTGCTCTTTAGAGACTGACAAGCCTCCCTGTTCAACATCTCCAAAACCTACAATCGGTCTGCTGCCTAAATGCTGGCCATGCTCGGTCGATATCCTGCCCGTCCAATTTAACCCTAGAATGATCGCATCAATTGGCCCATGGATATCATAAGCCATGCGTTCATGCACATATATCTCAATCAAAAGAGCGCTGACCGCGTCCCAGATGCGCTGATCACTTAATAATTCAGGGCTAGTTCTCGCTATAACGTTGCCCAGGTTCTCAAGATAGAATACCTCTTCTGTATTAATGCGTGCTCGCTTATGTTCATCACGAGTTTCTTTAAGAGCCGCTAAAACTGACTCAACGGTTACTATCGGCTCAAAAATCGTCTTTACCTCAACGGGTATCGCATTCCCGGGTTTCAATACTGTTATCTTCTTAATTGAATTAAGCGGAAAACTCTTTCTTTCCCCCATAGCGCTTTCCAGTGCTAATACACGCGTGCGAATGAATTCCTGCGTAGTAATGTCCGGATTGCCATACATATAGACTGTGCCGGCGTATTGCTCACCGTGAGCACCCTCAACAATGACGGTGGTTCCGTAAATGAAGGCGCGGCGAACAGCAGTCGCAAAATCACTGGAATCCCACCGAGCAGTAGGACTTAATGTCGCCCAGGACTCAGCGGTGAATTCACTTTCAATGGCTGACTGCGGCAACTCTTCCACGGTTGTCGCCGGAGGAGCAGCAGGGGCAGCCTCGGGCTCTGCCGCTGCCGGGGCTGAAGAACCTTCTCCAGACTGCCGGAGACGCGCTTCATTTAACAAACCCGTAACGAACCCCATCAACACTTCACTTCTAATGACCCTATATCCGACAGTACGTTCTGCTGAAATATCTGTAAAAATGTCAGTGTTATACCCTCTTAGAATATCCGCCTGTTCTGTTTCCAGAGGGTTTTCAAGAGTTTCCATTGTGCCCACTGCGGTACTTATCATATGCCACAATGTGCCATATTTTTCTTTCATCACTACTTTAGGTAATTTCATTCCAGCCTGAGCTTCAGCGAGTGCCAGCTGCATTCTATATATCGCTATATTTTCTGCGTCACTGAGAATTCTAGACAACATAGAAGACATCATGGCCAACACATCATCGCTGAGCGTCCCTGCAGCTTCCATTTCAGAGAACGCCCTTTCCGCAATTGCCTCACCCTCACTAAACGACTGTTCCGCGGTCATCGCCGGGGAAGCAACTGAGGCAACTTCAGGCACCGCCGCTGCCGGGGCTGTAGGACCCGCAGGAGTAGCAGGCTTAGCTGGCTGATTACCATTAGGAGAAGGCCTATAAGGTTGAGACGACGCAGGATAATCATCGAGTTTACTGAGATCGGGCGGTGTATACGCTTGATCTACCGTAAAATGAAGCAGTATGCTTCCATAGATGCCCAGGAGAATAAAGATGTCGGTTAAACCCAAAATATTAGTGAACATTACGTCCAGAATTTTAAACCCGATGCCCGGCTGTCTGTCGATTGGATGTGGAAACCAGCCAAGCTGGGATGAATTCCAGTCAGTTTCTTCAATCGTTTTTAAGATAATTCTTTTCTTGAGCGTGCGCGGCAGGTCCTTTGTCTTCACCAGGCGGAGGAGCATACCAAGATCAACCGAAACCGGCCGGTGAAGCGCTTTGCGCAGCGCGATCCTGTTGTTGAGAATTTCAACCATTTTATCCTGGGTGATCTCCCCCACATCGTCTATACCCGCCGGAATTGAATTCAAAACATTATTCATCTTGAGCACCAACTCTTTTGCTACCCTCTTGTCATGATCCAGCAGGCCATCTTCGGCGTACCCGTCCCGATCCTTTAATCGTGCTTCCAGGGCTTCCCTATGGGCCTTTATCTGGTTGTAGTTCTGGTACTCATATTTACTCGCGATCTGTACTTGAAGAGTCATCAATTCCTTCGCCCATCCCACCACTTCGTCCCTGCCGGGTGCCGGTGCACCGGGTGCGGCGAGCTGATCAGAAATTCTCTTTGAAAACTGCATTAGATCGGCTTTCTGCGTTTCTGTATAAGAGGTATTGGCCAGAGCTTCCTCGAGCGCCTGATTGAACCTGTCCAGAGCGGTTTGATCGTCGATGTCTGTGGCAAAGTTGAAGCTTTCCTCCGCTTGTTGAAGCAGTTGCCAGACAATCGGCTCAGGTACACGGAGGTACAAACTGCGATAATGTCCCGGGGACAGGAAGTAGAGATTAAGTTCATTTAAGGCAGGAGACCAATCTTTCTTTGTTTTTCCGTTAAGCGTAAACAGGGTTGTAGAAAGATTGGCAACAGCCTGTTGAGCGCGATCGGCCTCGGCCTTCATAAAGGGTATCCGGTAGTCCACTCTCACGATCAGATCGTACAGAATAACGAAGAAAGCTACTACCATCATTTTCACGTTATCCCGATAATCGGCCAGTGATTCCAGACTGTTCGCTTTAAACAGGGCTATGAGGAAGCGATGCGGAGCCAGAATGTTCTCCCTGAAAGTTGTCGGGCCTTCCCAGTGCTTTCGAGCATTAAACCAAAACGGCGCTATCAGCGACACGGGCGCAACGAAAAACACAAGAGGATACAGGAGGAACGCGTTGAACGGACTAAATCCCGCGGCGACTATCATAATGAGGGCCCAGCGGGCACCCCACTGCATGGTAGGATAATTAAGCAGATACAAATCCCGCCAGTCTTTATTTCGGTTAAGATTTTCGCCTTTTGATTTGGTAGCGATAAACTTGGCAAGCCGGGATGACCCGAGCCGGTTGACCGTTTCATCGTACATGATCATGACATGAACATAAAAGACATACATTTTTCCCATAGTAGGCCCGATGAATATGTCTCTAAAGAACTTCCAGGTGCCTTTTCTGATTCCCAGCCCCTCATCAAACACATAGTAGCGCCACAAACTTCCGCTGATTATCTGGCCGAGAAAGACACCCGCGAGCCAGAATACAAGAACGGCTCCCGAGAAAATGTTGAGGTTAAATATAAGGAACGCAACAATGATCCACATGATATACTTTTTCACCGGCGGCTGGCTGAGATAAAAACCGAATCCGTCCGTTAACAGATTATTAACGCGAAGCGGCATCTTTGTCTGTGGGGAAAGCCATGCTTTCATGGGGGTGCGTCCCACTATTGACTCAATTGCGTCGATGGACCATTTTCTGATCGGATTACGGACAACAGGATACTGCGTCATCCAGTTCTTGTAGATAGTCACATATCCAGCGCGTTCGGGGTTATAGCCAAAAAGCAGGAACGACAGCGTTGTCACGGAATCTTCGGCAACATACGGGTCCATCGCTCCTTCGGAAGAAGTCATGGCGGAAATGCGAACGCCAAATTTTCCATACGCGGTAACGCCGCCCACCAGAACCTTGTCATCCTGTGACTCATTGGTAAACGCGCCCTCGGCTTCCGGAACAACGGGACCGATCGGTCCGATACCTTTAGCCATATCATGCTCGATGACCGGAACCGTTGAGCCAACGCGGGGATCAGTGAGATAATGTCCAACCATGGCAAAGATAAAGCGGGACCCGCTGATACTGGCCCGGTGATCAGCGTCAATGTTAAACTGCATCGGCCCCAGGTTGTAGAAGAATGTGGTTGTAAGTTGATTCCACTTCGCACCATGGAACTGTTCAGTCGGACCCAGAACGAATGCCGGCCAGATGCCTTCATCGAGCATAACCTCAAGCACTGCCCTCTGTTTTGCATCCATTTTTGCGAGATTTTCTTCGGTAAAGGCTGCTATGCCCGTGCGGTCATAGCCCTGCTTGACAAACTGATCGAAGGAAGCTCTCAAGGTGCTCCCTGTATTGTTTTTTATTGCCTTATCTATGGCCTGATTAACAACAATCTCTCTTTCAATAACGCGCAGATGCGATTGAATAAATTTCTCTCTGAGTTGCTCATTGGACATATTCTTTGCTTGCTCGCCGACACTGTTTTTTGCCCACTGGCGAAGACTTTCTTCACCGAACTGATCCAGATAATAATTGAGAACATCCTTGTGAACCAGTGACATTGTACGGACGTTGGTCCACGTGGAGGCGATGTGAGAACTGACCCAACGCGCCATTTCATTTTTTTGATCATCGCTTAAAGCATGTTCATCCTTCACTGCTGCGGGCACATACGTCGGGTCATCGATCATCTTAAGGAAATCGTCGTACGTTGGATTGCCCTTGCCTATCACCGACTCAACCATCTTAAGGAAGAATTCTGTTCTATAGCGGGCGAGCATACCCATACGATGAGTCGTGTCACCCTCCTTGACCCCCCATATATCATCTCCCCAGGTGTAATACGACGCCTCACCATAACCATTGTCAACAATGGTCAGGGGCAGGATCTCATCAAGTGACTGCGGTTCGGCAGGCCTGTCAGTGCGGTATTCCCCGTTAATCCATTCGCGCACGTGCTGCAACGCGTAATCGGTCGGGACAGCTTTTCTGCCCGGCCGGTCAATGGGCTTAGTAATCTCTTTAATGATTTCTTCTATGCGGCCGTGCAGGTTTGTATTGAAATCTTGCTCAGTGATCTGCGTACCGGGAGCCAGAAAGAAGTTGTATCGTTGCGGGTTGGAAAGCTCTTTTAATAAGAAGTTGAAACTGTCCAGGCGTTCCTGGCCCCGAAGTTTATTTGGGTTAAAATAGCCGGGCGTCTTATCGCTAAACAAGTCATACAGAGTGTCTACAAACTGCTTGGGATGGTTATTGGAACTTATCTCCCAAACATTCTTTCTCCACTTATCGAACATGGTGGCGATAAAACCCGTCAGGTAATTGAACGCCGAAAACCCGAGCCGCCAGGTCGCGATGAAAATAAGCCAGGGAAAGAAATGAATGCCCGCAATTACCGCGGCAGGCACGATAACGACCCATGCAGGAAATAAAAATATGCTCGCAATGAAAACTGCCGGGATCAGAATCATTCTAACTTTTCCCATTAACTGCAGTGCCGATCGATACCCGGAGATCGCTTCCGCATCTATAGAGGATTTAGCCCGGAACGATTTACTGATGTGCTTGAGAATCACTCCGGTAACTAATAAAACGGCAACTGCCGCCACAAGGCCAACCATTATGCCGCCCGGCATGATCATTTTGGGAATTGCCAGGAAGGCGTTTGTGTGTAATGCCACCGTAAATAAATACATCATGAACCCTGCCAGCGTGGTGACAATGAAATAGGTAATCATTCTGCGGCCAAGATCTGCTTTTGTCGTTTCACGGCCGCTTGAATACACGGTCCGCCGCACGGAACCCTTAAAAATAAGTGCGAGCGCAGGGTTGACGAACACCTGCCAGAACGCCAATCGGTTTTTTACCACATAAGGCGCTTTGACTAGCTCTTCAGTCGTTTGCACGAGACCGACGAGTTTATGGCGGAGATTGGGGATCACAACGGCTAACTGATTTTTATCGGCAGCATTAAATGACGGAGACATTATTAGTTCAAATGTTCCTTTTAATTTATCTACCAGCGGTTGTATCTCATGTTTTGCAAAAGGCGGCAGGACGCGGCTGGTATCTCCCAAAACCGGATTTTTTAAACCCAGCGCATACCGTAAGGCATCGTTGAGAACCTCCTGGTCCAAATATGACTGGAAGTTTTTTACCTGACCCTGGGGATTTCTGACATTTTCCACTCCCTCGGCACCGGTTTGCACGGTCATGTTCATCATCGTAGTAAATACTATTGTTACTTTCTCGATACGGCTTAACATCTGATCGACGAGAGCCCTGTTTCCAGTGTAAACCTGCGCCCTGTCGTCCCAGCCGCTACCGATAAAATGGCCGTAGTCTTCCTTGATAAAGTTCGCCCAGAGATAGTCTTCGATACGGCCGTGCCCTGTCAGGGCACCCAGGCCGCGGCGCAGGAGCACCTGATACATGAAAAGTCTCTCGAAACTTACCACATCACCGGTAATACGCGCCGGTGCAACTTTGCGCAAGTCGTCGGCAGCGTTGTGAATCGCGAAATCTGAGATTATATCATCGGTGGCAAGAGTCAGGCCTTCCGGCAGTTCCCGGGTGTTGAGTATTCCCGTGATAAACGAATCTTTCATTAAGTTGACGTGTTCCCGGTAAACGTCATTTTTGTCAAGACCCATCTTTTTAACGAGATCATCGTACCGATTGTCAAGCACCGTTTTAAACGACTCGCTCTGGTACATGCGTTCATACAAGCGCCGCATGATCACCCTGGCGGCGAAAGACTTATCAACGGTGTTGACAAGATCAAGTGCAGGCTGACCTTCTCTGAAAATCTCGTTCAGAACACCACGCATACCGCCATTTTCTTCAGTGAAAACATATTTGTTCATGGTCAGCATAAAGGACTCACGGGAAGCATCCTTGTCGGCACCAATGTCCCCATACAATTCCCATAGTGCTGTAAAAAAATCTTCTTCGTTTTGAGCCGAGCGCAGCGACTCGAGATCAGCATCAGTAAACGCTTCTGCACCGGCATATTTATACTGAAAACGCGCGGCCCTGGTGAGAGCCCGTTGCATTGCCCGGATTTCCGAGCGACGTTTGAAGAAATGCCGGGAAAGGGCAACTCCACTCGTTGCAAAAATATCTTTGGCAGACATGAGCTTATTTCCGTCAAGCCAGCCCATTTTTTTGCTCAAATCTGCGAAGCTGGTGAAACTTCCCTTGAGCATTCTCGTTCTGATAATAGCATCGGCCTGCGTGTCGGTAAATCCCATGCTGATGAAACCTTCGAGCCCTTTGCTGTTGGCGTCAAACCCGTTAGACCTCACCGTCGAGACCGGTTTTTCGGAAGGTGTGACAGCAGGTCTCCATCTAAAAATCACGCGGGGAGCCCACGTAACAATGCGCCCTAGAACGAGTATCCCCGTAATGACACCGACCAGAAACGCTCCAATGGGCCCTTTGAGTTTTATCAATGATTTCGACTTTGTCCGTGCCAGAAACCATGCGCCCGCAATAGCAGGAATAAGCGCAACCACGGTAATAACCGCCCCAATCGTGCCGGAACTGGCTCCAAGATTTTGGGTGGGAAGTATCGGAATTGCGTACGGCGCTTCCTTGGGAACTTCGATTGCAGGTATAAATTGGACACTGGGATTGTTCTTTTCTGACAACAAGGCTATCATATCTTTCGGTCTGGCCCTGAGACCAGTCTCTGCTAACACCCAGGTGACGATCTGCCCAAAGATTCCGTTTGACAGCTGGTCAGAGAACGATTCCGTTGTAGGGAACTTTGTTGAAGAAGTGTCCCAGGGAGACAACTTTCTTTCCACTACCACGCCGTTTTCCATCAGGATAGTCGTTTTTTTCTGTTGAGCCCATTGTTCCGCCGACAGCTGAACTCCGGGGGCAAGGTGTTCATTGATCAGCTGCCATACATTACCGCTACTGTCTATGTACTGACTAACGCTAAACGTCGAATATATATGTGATTGTCCGTTAAGGGTAACAGAAGTAAATAAGGGCACATTATTGTAATACGTTATTCGTTGCGTGGTAGGGGCCTTTAAAAAAGTGCTTTGTTCGGAGGTAACACCCGTCAGCGTATTGTAACCGCTCACTTCGTTTAGCACTCCAAGCGTCGTAAGGTCTTTAAGCACACCGTATTCAAACCCCCCGCCGTCAGCTTGTGCTACGGCAGTCAATTCTGTGTCTCTCACGATCACATTATTACTTATAAGCAGCAATCCCGGTTCGACACCAGGAGGTATTGTCGCACCGCCTTTGATCTGGGAAACTTTCCCCTGCTCCCACCATTTGACTATACTTAGTGTGTCGCCCGAATCGCGTCCGATCTGTCTCTGCAAGATATCGCCGGGTATCTGGAAGCGCCACATCGCGGATTGATCATTGCCTTGAACCCAGACCATTTTACCAAAGACATTTTTCACCTGCTGCATGGGTACTTCACGAATAACAACAAATTGTGACTGGTCGTTATACACTAAACCGGGAGTATCTTTGGCAAGGTGTTCGGCAACATAAGGATATTGCGACGAAGCACCGAAATGGTCCATGATCTGCTGGAGGGTGCTCATCATCGGAAGCTGTCCATGTGTTCCCGTCGATGCTGTGTCGTGGAATATCAGGCCGTTGGGCTGAATCTTGTACGATTCTATGGGCGCATTGTCAGCATCAAATTTAACATTTATAACAAAGTCAGAGTTCGTCTGCCGGAACTGGGCTATAATAATGCGCGGGTCGGATGCCAGGTTATAGGTGTATGAGCGGTATATAACTTCTCTCTCATGGCCAAATTTGTCTTTTTCAACTACCCCGTTTGCCCCGATTAAAGGAAAATAATTTATGGTTTCATACACATCAAGCGGTGTATCCAGGGGATTTGCTCCGGTAGCACTGAGTATACCCTGGAGCTGAGCAAAAATCTGCGGGGGCAGACTGTTGATATTAATGTGGCCTTGTTTGAGTATCTGCCCGAACGTTTCAGTGCCTATAATCTTCGTATCATTTAAACGCTGACCTTTGATGGTGGTTTTCGAGCTGGTTTCGTTAATATGTTTGGGGTCCGGATCGGTTGTTATATGATATCCCATTTTAGCGTACGCTTCGATGATAGCAATCTCTTGCAGAGGATTGGTATAGCCTACACCCGGCGCGCCGTTGTAAAATACCTGATGGGTAATAAGATTGATCTCTGGACGATCGAGCGGCTCATTTATCGGGAATGTGGCAGTCTGTAATTTTCCTTGTGCATTGATGAAATGCACCGTGTTTGTCGCGGCAAGCGCCTTCATACCTCTGCCGTCATGAGCGTTGAGGTCATCAATCATCCGCAGTATTGCGACATTGTCACCAATAAACTTGTCCGGAGACTGGAACGTACCATTTAAGTTCGCTATACGCTCGAAAAAGAAAATCAAGTTGCTGGCCGAAAGCTTTCCGTTTAAAGAAGTTGGTAAAGCAGCGGTGGGGTTTGACGTTCCGATATTAACAAGCTTGCCTTGTTTGTTTTTTACCCATTTGGGCGGTTGCAGCTCAAAAAGAGCAAGGTTCAATTTCTCTGCAACCGACATGGGCTTTCCGGTTTTTGGGTTGATGACGGCTGGACCTTTAGGAGTCAATGTATAGGGTGTTTCCACGGCCTTGTCCCAGGTGGTAAACATTGTGGCAAGCCCAACGGCTGCTTGTGCGGGGTCAGTATACGCCTGGGTCTGCTCAATGAGCTTGCCTGTATCGCCATAGAAGCGATACTTTCCGTCGGTCGAGACCCAATTGTTTCCTTCCTTATAAAAGCTAATGGTATGGCCAAAGTTGTCAACAAACGGTACCCCTGAAGTGGTAACAAGGTAATTGCCCTGCATGACGGGACTACCATCTTTATTAGTCTTTATTGTGACATCGTTGCCATATTGATCCATTATCAGTGAGGCGAACTGGTTGGATATGAACGTCATGTTTGCCTGGGTGAGCTGTCCTTCTTTTAAAGGGTGTCCCTGAAGGGCAGCCATGTCACGATTCATGCGGTCGATAAGTTTCATCTCGCCGCCACGACCATTTTCGACAGAGGTAGTTTCAATGGCGTTCATATAATCATTTATATGAGAGAAATATTGCGCTGCCTCCAGCGGATGAAGATACGCATTCGAGTATACCACCTTTCCGTCAGACGTGGTATACATCTGGCTAAAGAGGGATTTAAGGACTGACTTGCTGATCGGTCCGCTATCTCCGATCTTCACGCCGGTTAGTTTTGCCAGAAGGTCAGCTCCGGTATACGTCGTTTTGCTTATAGGATCATACTGGACCGTACGCAGTGCCTTGACGTACTCGTCAACATGCAAGATAAGATCTGCCTCTTTGGTTATTTCGGCGGGAGTACTGGACTTAGTAAGCAGACCGTTATTATATAATTGTGTAATCTGAGCCAGGCTCAACCCCGAACCTTTAAACGCCTCAGGATAATAGCTGGTTCCGACAGTGTCGTAGCCGGTTATAGTCCATGGATATACAATTTGGCGGCCTATCGTGTTTTCTCCGATGATCTGTCCTTGGTGGATGGTCATCGACCCCTGCGTCCAATAATTAACTATCTGTCCTTGCTTGATAGTCAACGACCCCTTTGTGTACTCGTTAACGACCTCTCCTGGGGTAATGGTCAGCGAGCCTTGTGTCTCATAACCAATGATCGTTCCTGCCTGGGTAGTATTTGTATATTGAGTATAATAATTAACTATTTGACCCTCTGAATTATATACGGGTATCGGAGTATCCAGTGTGCCAGTAACAGAGGTAGTTTGTTGAGCATATATCGGTATCGGAGTATTCAGAGGGAATGTGATTGTTTTTCCTACCGCAGCTTTTACGTCGATAGGTGTTTTTAGATTGAAAGTGATGGTATATGTATGCGTGGCTCTGACAGGAATAGGCGTTTTTAGCGGGAATGTGATTGTATACGTATGTGTAGCTCTCACCGGAATAGGTGTTTTTAAAGGGAAGTATATATAATGAGTCACTCCGCCTGCATACACAGGAATTCCTTTAGGATGTGCTGCGTTTATCAATGAGAACTCAACATTTTTTTCATTGCCAACCTGTGGCGTGAGATCAATACCGTATAAGTCCTTTATGGCATCAGCGGCCGTATTACCGTTTGCATCGGGCGACCGCAGCGCATCCCACAATGTACTGATGGTAGGGTTTTGCGGATTGAAATGATCCATCGCTGATGCGACCGCATTATCTGATGGTATGGCTGGAGGAAACACAACCTTAGTATCGTATTGAGGAAGGATCATAAAGGGATTGATCCCGTTCTTCTCAGCATTTACTGCCTTTTCATACCAAATGGTGGCTGCAGTCTCAGAAATTTGTTCTCCGGGAACGTCCCACGACCCACTGACGGCCGGGCCAGCTTCGGGAGAGGCAGGCATCGTTCCGTTGGGTTCTTTAATAACGTTTAGATCATGAAGGATGGCTTGTCCTTGTAACCAGTCTTGCTGGGCAAGCGCGATCTGAGCCTTGGTGGGATCGGAGGCCATGATATCCTGGGCACGTAGGAAAAATGATGCTGCCATCTGTGCGCTGAATTCTGCTGAAGGAACACTCGGTCCCGCGGTCGAAAAGTAATACAGATTGTTCAGGGTAACTTTCTGCCCATCGGGTTTGGTGTACACGAAATCAACAACTTTTGCTTGATCGGCAGCAACAAGCAGAGCATCAAGATCTATCTTTCCATCAAACGTATCATTATAGAACGTTGGATCCATCGCCTTGATAGCCAGGAGCGCCTGAACACCCCAGCCGGACGTATCAGTGGCAAACCCCGGCAACGATCCCATGCGGAAACTTCCCTGACTCGAATTGTATGCGTCATTAACCAGCCACGCCGCATTTCTGTCACGCAGTTCCCGGATATCAGCCCGATCGGGTGAAACTACCGACATAGCCGACAGGAATGTCAGCGTATCGAGATTGTTCTCGGTACTAACCGTGTAGGGCGCGGCAGGTCCCATAGAAACAGAACCGTTTTGGTTCATGTGCTCTTGAATGAAAGCTAGGTTGCGGCCAAGATATGCGAGGAGTTTCGGATCTCTGTCATTGAACGTAGCGATGTATTTGGCAACTTCCATCGCAAACCATATTGCGTTACCCGTGGTGATCGGTTCGCCTTTCTGGTTGGTTTCTGGAACCACGTTATACCCGTACTCCTTTAATAGGTTTGTTATAAAAGTCTTAGAACCGGCTTTGTCACCGGAGGTAATCAACCGGTCAAGCACGAGAGCCTGATCATAATTGTTGTCAACATTTTTCATAGCTTTGAGATTAACATCAAGATGTTTTGCATCAATCTCTTTTTGCGCTTTGGCAACCGCCTCGGGATTACTCATACCGAAAACCTGAGATTGATTGGTTCCGGGCTGGGCGGGGTTTTTCACCACCGCTTGACCGGCAGGGGGTAGTGCAGCATGAATGGCCGCAAGCGTTTCTGTCGTGGGAAGAGGCGGGGGCGCGGGGGGAGGCGGTGAGGAAACGCTTCCCTGTCCATTGAGCCAGGTAGTAACGTGTTGATCGAGCGTATAAGGCTGTACTTGATTGGGAGCAATATCAGTGGGCGGAACAATTTTTTCCGGCACATGTTTAGGTTCTCTAACAATCAAGAACGGATTGTCCACATTACCTTTAAGGGCGTTTGCGGCTAATTCGGCCCAATCAGTGGCTGAGAACTCCGCAGCATTGGGCACAACCCACCCTCCGTCAACAGCCCAGCCCGTTTGCGTAGAGGCAGGCAAAAAGCCATTACCGTCTTTAACCAACATCAAATCGTTATAAATAGCCTGCCCTTTTGCCTGATCCTGCGCGGCAAGCGCGATCTGTTGTGCTCGTTCGGTCTTGTCCGTTATGCCGGCAACAGACGCCAGAATATCCCGTGCGCGCTGGGCATAGGCCGCCGCCATCTGAGCGCTAAACTCCATGGATGGGACGCTCTGTCCGTCGGTCGAAAAATAATACAGATTTTTCAGAGTGACTTTCGTTCCGTCTGGTTTAGTGTACACATACGTGCCGACTTTAGCTTTATCAGCCGCAGAAAGAAGGGCATCGAGATTGATGCGATCATGACCGTTTGAGTCAACAAACGTTTCTTTATAGAAGCTTGGGTCCATCTCCTTGATAGCATCCAGCGACAGAACACCCCAGGAAGATGTATCAGTACCATACCCGCCCCCTGATCCCATAACGAACTGGCCTGTAGCCGGGTTATACGCTTGTGTGATCAGCCACTGAGCATTTTTATCGCGCAGTTGCTCGATATCAGTCCGGTCTGGGAACATTACCGACATTGCTGTCAGGAATGTCAATGTATCAAGATTATTTTCAGTCGAGACAGCATTCTTCAGGCCGGGACCATCACCCATGGTAACAGCTCCCTGATTAGCCCCCTGATTGTTCATGTGTTCTTTTATATAGGTAACATTATTATCCAGATAGGTAACAAGTTTCGGATCCCGGTCGTTGTACGTGTTCATATACTTTGCAACTTCCATAGCAAACCATATGGCCTCACCCGTACTGAGAAATTGTTCTTTGTTGGATTTAGAAACCACGTTATACCCATACTTGTTCATCATTTGGTTTACAAGTAATTTCGCACCGGCTTGATTTCCGGACGCTATCATCCGGTCAAGTTGCAGGGCCTGGTCATAGTTGTTGGCGTAACCTTTCAAATAGTTAAGGTCAAGCGGAAGCTGTTTTGCGTTAACCACTTTTTGCGCAGCGGCAACCGCTTTGGGGTCGAGATTGTATGCGCTGACCAGCTGGGTACCCGAGACTGCATTGCTTGTTATCAATTTTGTTACATTCGCATCAAGAGAATAAGGTACCGTTTTACCTCCATTGACAGGGGCAGGATTCTGAGGGTGAATCTGTGGTGTCTTTGCCGGCGACTTCGATTTGAACAATGTATTTACTGCAAGGGTTGCCGCCTTCTGTAATAACGTCTGTTGAGGAGTCTCCATCGGTTTGCCTGATTCCATTGCCAACATCTCTCTCTGAGCGAGAATGGTGTTCGTATTGTTCTGTTGAACTTGATGCCAGGCCG
>JBELAT010000060.1:0-17881 GCA_049508565.1 Endomicrobiales bacterium
TATACGTTCCCCCGCCGTCAGATACCCACCGGTAGCCTTTCGCGTCTTTGTGCGCACGTCGTGTTTCAATAGTCACCTTGTCGGTTACCATGAAGGTGGAATAAAAACCTACGCCAAACTGCCCAATGAGTTCTCCCGCATTTTTATTTTCTTCCTTCATTTTCTTTATAAATTCAAGAGTGCCTGAGCTGGCAACTGTACCGATGTTTTCAATCAACTCTTCTTTGGACATCCCGACGCCATTATCTTCTATTGAAAACATTTTTTCTTTTTCATCAAGCGTAATGCGTATCTGAAGTTCTTTATCTTTGTCGATAATAGTGTCATCAGTTAACTGAATATATCTGAGCTTATTAAGCGCGTCTGACGCGTTTGAAATAAGTTCTCTTAAGAATATTTCGGGATGCGTGTACAAAGAATGAATAATGAGATTTAACAGCTGTTTCATCTCAGCTTTATATTCAAACGACTCAGCCTTCATTTCCTCGGTCATAGTATTCTCCTTCATTTCCTATTGTTTTGTTTTTTCGACATAAAACTTCCTTTACATTTTAGCAAAAAGTGCCTAAAATACCAAGCAGTCCGACATCTGCAAGTAAAGGGGGACTTATGTTTAGAACGCTCGTAACGTGAGCATTGTTTTATGTGGGCTGCTCTAACGATTTACAAGAAGGTTAATGTCTTCTACTATTAATTTACATAGGTGTTCACGTATTATATCCTGCGGGCGAGTACCCATGACACCATTGAACCCGGACTGTTCAATTCCCGGGATCACATTTCACATAATCGGATTTTATATAATAGAAAAGGCGGGTGACATTTATTGCAGCCTATGATATAGGCAGTCTCCGACACTTCATGTGCGAAGTCTCCAACCGCTCCAGGCCTTTTCACATTGGCATGATGCAACACGTCCCCAGTGTTGCAGAGAATATAATCGTGTGCCAGCAAACAGTTCTATGATAAAGAGTCCACCTTGTGACACATTCTTATTATTTTACCGTTATTTTTTTCGGTTTTGCTTCCTCGCTTTTGGGAATAGCGATGGTGAGAACACCATCCTTGTATTGCGCATCAATTTTTTCACGGTCAACGGTCACATTAAGCATAAACTTCCTGTAGTAATCTGCGCAGTCGCGATCCCGATAGGAAACAGTATATCCTTCAGGGACGGCACAGTCGGTTCGTTTACCTGTTATTGTAAGCTCATCGCCAATGACCTCTAGACCAATATTATCCTTTGTAAGTCCGGGCATTTCAGCATCAAGAAGTATGTCTTTTTCAGATTCTCTGATACTGACTACTGGTTTTCTGTACTGTTTTTCAAGAGTCACATTCTGACTGTCCATAGCTGACCTCCTCATTTGCCACTTTTTTCTTTATTTTTTCTCATATCGTTAAATATTTTCTTTACCAGTCACTTCATTAAATCCCTATCCGGCTATTTCTTTACAAGCTCAACTTTCAAGATACCCACAGAAACAACGACTACACGATGTGTTATTTAACTTTTACTTGTATCTGCTTAGGTTTAGCTTCTTCTATTTTCGGAAGCACGAGTTTAAGGACTCCATCTTTATATTGAGCATCAACAGCCGTGGCTTCAACTGCGCATGGAAGTGTAATCGATCTGGTAAAACTACCGTAAAATCGTTCAGTGCGAATAAAATCCTTTTCCTTAGCTTCTTTTTCTTGTTTTTTTTCGCCTTTGATAGTCAAAAGATCTCCATCAACAGCAACATCAATATCCTCTTTTGCCACCCCCGGCAGGTCGGCGACGACTACTACGTTGTCTTTTGATTCCTGAATTTCAATGGTAGGATTCCAATCACTTTCGAGCAATCCTTTATCATCATCTTCCCACCGACGCATTGACGATTTAAACAACCGGTTAATCTCATCTTTAATATTCTCCAAATCATGAAAGTTTTCCCTTTTTTTCCACGGAATTAGATACATGATAAACACCTCCCATATAAATAGTATTGTAACATTCCTGACAATCTGCAAACATTTTCGATCATTTCTCTACGAACCATTGTTATCGACTTATCCTTTCCGGCGCTCACGGCACGAGAATACACATCCAACGCAGGGACTTTAACCAGTTTACTCGCACACTGTATTACATAAATGGGTTCATCGCCAGTTCATTTTTTTTAGGTGTATCAGTGGAAATGCAACCATTTATGTTTCAGAAAAAGCAGACCTGAGCTTTTCAACCCTTTCCCGATTCATTCCAAGATCACCCTTGCCAACACGCGAGGCTGACCGGACGTCAATGAGCTTGTTTTTCGTATCTAAACGAACTTCAAGATCATCGACAAAATGCCAGAAACGACTCCTGAATGTTGCCCACATATAAAGCTCGTGCTCCTGCTCAATGTGCCCACCGATACGTATTACGGCAGCCTTGAGTTTCGCCCATTGTTCACCGGGGTCTCCGTTAAATGAAAACGGCTCAATATACCACTGACTGTTTTTTTCCACGCCCTCGCTAACCACACAATTAGGAGTACCCGGGCAGGTGCGTAAGCGATCATTTACTAGCCCTATCTCTCGAACTTTTCTGGAATCAACTGATAAATAGGAGAACATAGCCAGATACAACGCTAATCCTGCCATAATGAAAAAAATAATTATTTTCATTTTGCCTCATTCTACACTCCCTGAGATCTCTCATTATGTGAGCATGGAATTAGGGTGAGCCGAATTACCCGAGCAATAGGGATAGCTCAACGACGTGTTCCTGTTCATCAACTATGACATGGCGGATTTCATGTTCCAGCGTTTCAAACACATACTGCAGATCTTTTTTATTTTCTACTACCTTCTGATAAATCTGCTTGTAAAAGTCTATTGCATCTTTTTCCGCCTTTAGATTGATCGTAATAATATCCGAAATTTCCCTGGCAGGGTGTGTTTCAGCAAGGTTCATAGTAGGTTCGCCACCCAGATAGTTTCCAATAAGATTACGGAATTTATCTTCATGGCTTTTCTCATCAGAAGCGATTTCATTGAGTCGTTCAATTAATTTTTCCGCGTTTTGACCTTTAATGAACTCTGCATGCGTAAGGTATTGTATTCGCGCGGCATGCTCAAGTTCAAGGGCATGATTTAACATTTTTATCAATTCCTCTTTGAGATTCATACATTTCTCCTTTTATGCACTCACTGAAGAGAGCGCGATTAACAAACGGTCATTTCTTCATCACAACACATAACCGGGGCGCACTGATCACACGCGCACTCATCATCAACAATCAGAGTTAGCCCGCACTCATCACACACGAGTTTGTCGCCGTTAGAAAGATTTTTTACTGCTTTTTTTGATTTTTCTTTCTTTTTTGATGTTTTTTTTACCATGTTCAATCACCTCCTCACGTAATTACACTTTGCTCTGCCACCACCGGGATTAATTCAATGGTATTTAATTGAGTACGCAGTTCCCATTGTTTATTTCTAGGTATCGCTGATTTTATTCCGGGAATGTCCTTGTTTAGGTCGCAACGATTATTTTATTCCTTCCGAGAATCCGGTTGACTATAGTAGATGAACGAAAGAAAAGAGCTGCTTATAAGGCAGATAGTTTTTTCTTCTGCCGTTCCAGTATGCCATTCTATTTTCTCTTGCGGTTTAATAGTTCTCCCAAAGCACAGTCTCACTTTTTGGAGAAACAATAATTTTACCGATAAGATCCAGTTTTTTTAAATGTTTCACTATTATTTCACTAATATTACATTCAAAACTCCTAGTATATTTGGATGTATATGCAATGTAATAATAATGAAAGATCAATGTGGTCAACCAAAATAGTCGCAATGGCCACGGCGCTTTGTTTCTTTTATTGCGCAATCGCGGTCCCCATCATTGAGGCAGTCGTTACGCCCCTGCCACCCCGGCCTGATGTTCAGGTTGAAAACGACACCCTTTTGTTACCCCCGAGTATCGGCAGGATCACCGCCGGTAGAGATTTTCACAGCGGCGTGATGGTCATTAATATTCAGGACTTGCATTGCCATCCCGAAGTCCAGCGCAACATCTCAAAAATACTTGAAATCCTTGACAAAAAGCATCCCCTTCAAACCGTCTATATCGAAGGCGGCTATGGTGACATCGATACCTCCTGGCTCGCTGATTTACCGATCAAGAAAGCGAAGGAAGAAGTAGCCGGGGCATTGATGCGCAGCGGAAGGCTTACCGGCAGCGAGTATTTCTCCATCACTCATAACCGCCCGAATCTTCTCAAGGGGCTTGAAGACGAAAAACTACACCGTGAAAACATTATCCGTCTGGGACACCTCCTTGAAAAAAAAGAACTGTTTGATAAAACTGTTCTAGCGATGGACGAGGAAGCGGCTTTTCTGAAAATCAAATATCTCAACCGCAAAAACCGGAAGTTAAATGATCTTATAGAACGCCATAAGCAAGGCACCATTACTACGGAAAAGTTTTACCGGCTCCTTGAAAAGTATGTAGAAATAATCAACGCGCACCCCGCTGACTATAACGCGCGATTCAACATTGACCTGACAAGCTACCCAAATATATCGACCTACCTTGCCATGCTCGACACCACCCGGCGGCTGGACCAGAACCGTATCTCAAAACAATTACGATCACTTCTTGAAGAATTGAAATCAGTACTGCCGTACAGCCAGTACCGAGTTCTCCTCCAGGAAACAGATAATTTAAGCACAACGGAAAAACTTTATGAGTCTCTTACTCCGATACTTCACGAGTATCAGCGGAAACTGCACTGCTACCCTGAGCTCACGCTGTTTTTGGACTACATTGCTAAGAGCAGGAGCATCAACCCCATTGAGCTTATCGAAGAAGAAAAACAACTTATCATGGAACTGCGTATCTCGCTTTCCGAAACCGTCAGTGAGGCGGAAACTTCTTTCCTCCTGGACTGTTACCCCTGCTTTAGGGATTACCTCTTTTCGAAGATAACCCCGGACGACTACCGTTATTTCTCCACGCGCTTCGCCAAGTTCTGCAGTCTGTGGGAAAAGTACACTTGTGACCATCAGTTGAAAACCCTCGAGCCCGAGTTCGCCGTACTGGATAAATTCTATGGTGTGAACCTCCAGCGCAACTCCAGCTTCCTTAAAAGAATTGTTGCCAACCACCCTTCCGGCATCGTGATAACTATTACGGGCGGTTTCCACTCCCAGGGCCTCCAGGAGCTTTTTGAAGAGCGACAGATATCGTACCTAACCATCACCCCTTCCGTAACCGGCAACGCCGAAACGGCAGGGACAAATTATCGTGCCATTGTCAGTGAGCAGGCGAAAATTTTCGCCAGCCAAGCGTTAGCGCCCAATGTTTTTAGCGAGATGATGGCCCCGGTAATGCAAAAAACACGGGACGGCGGATTCGTCCTTCGCTTCAAGACCGGTGAAAGTGTGAAAATCGACCGCAACGGAATCAGGGCAATAACTGCTGAATTCGCCAAAACAATACAACCGGCACCATTTTTGCAGAAGATCTCTGCTGTGCTTAAAATTGGCTCATGGGAAGCCGCAAAAACAGTTAAGTGCCAGATTAAACTGATGAAAACTATGATCAGTCCGGTCGACCTTATCCCGGAAATTTACTATGCATTCATAAGTATTGCCTATCTTTCAGCGAGACAGGGATGGCTTGATGGAAACGGGCTGGCGTGGAATATTGACAAAAAGGGAATGATTAACGATATCATAATCGATCTCGCCGAAGAGATCGATCCCAGAGCGTCGCAACTCTACTTTGAACAATTCAGTCAGCCGGTCCAAATGACCGTATTGGAACATGTCCGGCGGATAATAAAAATGGAAAATACACCTGAAGTAGTTAGGGCGGTCGATGACCTGTATCGCCTCTTACTCGCCCTCTACCCTCTCTTTGAAAGCAAGAAATCGGACACACCTTTTGTCGAATCGCCAGCAATCAATTCGCGTATTCACCCAGAAGTCAGCGCTGGGGTTATAAAAACGAGCACATTTAATGATTACCTTAGACTTAAATATTACGATACAGGTCTTAATAGGCAACAAAGCTATAAAAAGGATTCTTGGTATAAGAAGTTGTGGATTAACACCGCAGTGCGGATTTGGGCATCCTGGGTGTATGCCCCACGCGCGGAATACACTGATATATCAAACATTTATTCGATCAGCCCATTAAAAAAAGAATATTGGCATACTATCTTTGAATTCTTTAGTGGGCACTATATAAAACCTGAAACAGCGCTAGGGTGGACCAAAGCTATAATTTTTTTGCCAATAACACTCAGTCAATCTCTGGTAAGAATAGCGGGATTAGCAGTAATGGCGGCATTATGGTACCCGATCTACTTATTATCTTTACAATTGACATTTTTGAAAGGTTCACTTAAACCTATAATTTTTGCTCCACCGATGTCAAAATCAAGACCCGGCGCTGTAGAGAACCTGCAAGACGCAAAAATTAAAATTCCCGGCCATCTTTTAAAGAAAAATGTGACGCAGCTCATTGAGGAAGCTGGCCTTGGCTACCTCGTGAAAATGCACGGATACGGTCCTTGGGTAGCACTTTTACAAAATCCTGAAGCCGGTGTTATATTTAAAGATGACATTTCTCAACTGAAAGAAAAATATGGTAAAGACCTGGAACTATATTGGCCTGAGATAGCTGATATTTCATTCTCTTCCATGCATAGCAGCTACATGCTCATGAGACTGCTGCCGGATATTCTGAAAACAATAAATGAAGATGAAAAACGGGTGATACTAAAGCAAACAGCCCGGCTTGCGGAAGCTTCCGGTGACCGCGATATAATTCTTCTCAACAGAGCGATCCCGAAGCTGATGGAAAAATATGGCAACAGATTTGCTCAATTGTGGCCACTATTTGTTTCCCTGGGAATCAAGGCCGAGGATAAAACGGTTGACCTTTTTATTGCTTTAGCGAGCATTGTCGAGCTCATCAAAACCGACGATGATCTTACCAGGGCTGGCGATATTCTTCTTCCTTACCTAAAAAAAGCTGGCAGGAATTCAGGCAAATTTGCCGAGAGTTTTTATGCATCCGGCCCTTTAATCGCCAATTTTGACGATATGCGGCTGATAGCTTCGGTGATAGATTTGTATATAAACGGGGGCCTGGCCAAAAAAGTTAAAGATTTGCCGGCCGCGGACAGGGACACTGTTAAAGAAGCTTTATGGCGTATGATCGAAAGGCGTGAATTCTTTAATTTCATAGACGCTCAGCCTGATTTTGTTAATAGCGTTGCCCTTTTTGATAAAAAGATTCCTCCCGGGATGACGCCCCTTAGCGAAGTTATGAAACGAAGAGCGATTACGGATGATAACGAATTTCAGTTTAAAACGGTCACAGAGGCAGATTTATTAAAAGAATTTAGCGATGCGGGTTTCCCCGATATTAAGGAGTGGCTGCGAAAGAAACTCGATCGATCTGGGTATAAGACATGGGGAATAAAAAAGGTGATCATGCCGGGTACGGGATTATTAAGAACCGTTTATCAAGGTGGTGCACTAGAGACTGAACATGTAAGGTACGTTACCTGGGTGGTTCATATAGCTGCAAGATACGCCAGGCGTAGTGAAAAAGAAGGAGCTAGTGCATTTGTCCACGCGATAGACTACGGGTTACTACTCGACAAGAAATATGAACTGGACAAAACAGTGTCTGATGCGATAGTATTCGCTGAAGATGCTCCATCATATTCAATTAAATTTACTGTCCAAACGGCAGGAAAACAGACGTTTGATATAATACAAGAGATGATGTCAAAACGACTCAAGGAAGAAAAGTTTAAGAAAAAACTTCTCGAATTATTGAACGGCATTTCAAAAGTGGATGGCAAGGATCAGGCGCAGGTCCTCAATAAAATTCTTAAAACTCTTAGGAAAACTGTCATCGCTGAAAGAACAAAAGCTTATTTTGCTGGTGATTATTTCGCTTATGTTTACAATGAACTAATTGATGTTGTTGATGACTTTATCGCTCAAAACCCTCAGGCCGACAGTAACTATGTTTCAAACAGAATATCTAAGACTAGGGCCTTTAGCCTAATACGTGAAGAATATAACGCCCGTAAAGGAACTTTTGAAGATTGGGACGCAGAAGCATTCGAGAATATAGGAAAGAAACTTGATAAAGAAAAAATCAGGTCGGTGCTTTCAAAATCTGTCGATAATTTTTTGCCTAAAGAATTGATAGAAGAGCTTAAAAAAGATCCCTATCTCAACACCTATTTTCCACAGTCTGTTGGGGTATGGGAAGGCTATGTTCTGGAAAAGCACATAGCGATGGTTTTGGGTCAATTTGAAAGGTATTTTGCCCGAAGGAAACTTCCCGGAAATATAGACACTGGTTTATTTAGATTGATTCTTGCACTCCATGATGCAGGTAAACCTCAAGCAGTGGTAGAAGGTGACAGGGACAAACAATATGAGTATTCTAAGATTGTAGTGAGAAATGTATTGACTGAATTAGGCTATAGCGAAAACGATATTAGAATTGCAGAAGCGCTGATAATGCACGATGATCTTGGACTGTATTTAAGAGGCAGGTTAACAAAAACAAAAGCAGTTGAAAATATCAATAAGTTAGTTGAATATTCAGGGATGGACGCATCAGATTTCATTAACCTATTAACCATCTTCTACATGTGTGATGCCGGAAGTTATACCGGCGATGCCGGTGGAAAAGCCTTCCTGGACAGCCGGTTTATTTTTCATCATAAAACCGGGAAAATGGGATTTGCTAAGGATTACAGAAATAAACTCGATAGTTTGAAAGAAGAATTTGAAAAAGCAACTCAAAAAAAAGGTGTGCCCGGTATGGTCAACGAGGAGATATTCTTACCTACCCTGCCGCAAATTGAACGTGCCATAAAGGATTGGGGATTGGAGTACATACAGACTTGTATAAAAGATGATAAATATGAAGAGTTCTATGCACGGCGTGGCGAGTTCTTCATTTTTGCGCAGCAGTTAGACGTGTTTCTGGCAAAGAAAGCCAGCGTCAAACTGTTAAACCTCCAGAAAATGCGCGAAAGCCTAGCAGACGTTTTCGGCGTTTACAAGATAATGGCTCTCAACAAGGGAGATAATGAAACATTATCTTTGATCGACACACTGATGCAGCCTCTTTTTCCTTTGTTGGGCCATGAAATTACTTATGATAAACTAATTGATTTCCTTACAGACGCAAAAACGAAACTCGAAAAAGCTAAGAAAAAAGATAAGAAGGACAGTCCTTCAATTGTATTCGTTATGGGACCCGAAGCTCCAGATCTCGATGCCATATCAAGCTCCATTTTTGAAGCATACCGAAACACTCTGATCTATGGAGACGATGTGCTGTTCATTCCGGTGATCCAGGGTTCAACTTTGCCGGACAAAGCTAAATTGGTTTATGGCAAGGAGTTTTCTGACTTATTACTTTTTACGAAAACGCGTTCGGGAAAAGACACCCCGGCTTATGTTAAGGTCGCAAAAAAGAACAGTACACGCTGGATCCTGACCGATTTTAACTCAATGCCGGGATCTTTCAAAGACAGGGTGCTGGGTATTATAGATCATCACAAGGAAGATCCTGAAACGGTCAAACTGCCCTTCCCGAAAACCATTTATGATACAGGTTCAACTATGGCCATAGTTTTTCAGAAACTTTGCGGTTCTGGAATACTCTTAGACACCGGTTTTGACAAACGCGTAGCGCGGATAGTGTACGGAACCGTTCTTGCCAGTACTGACAAACATTCTCTTGAGAATATCAGAGATTTTAACGATGCTGTTATGAACGTTATGCAGAAAATGACAGAAACATCCGATATTCTCGAACCAACTAGCCCCCCCGCCCAGCGTTCAAAAGAAGATATTGCAAAAGATGTTCCCGCCACCACGGCAATACTCCCGCAGAATGTAGGGAGATATCTTAAAACCCGTTTCTCGGGGATGCCGCAGTGGAAGGCCTTGCTCAAGATTGTGGCAATACCTGAACTGCCGATGATAATGCTCCATCCGTTCGCATTCAATCAGTATCACGGGGCTTCGAACCGGGGGCGGACGATCTTTATCGGAGCAGCGTGGGCGGCGAGTTGGAGCGGTGTGGCAGGGCTAGTGGTGTCGCTGTCGCTGGGACAGATCGTGTTCGGCGTCGTTGCTTTGATTGTCGGCATAACCGCATCGATTGCGGGGCACATTTTCTACGACTCGAAAACCGCCCTGCCGCTTGAGCTGTTCGTGAGCGACAACGAAAAAGCGTTCGCGGGCGACCAGAAACTAGTCGATGCGACAAAAAATGGGCGCATCGCCGTTAAAATCCTCTCAAAAACCGATTTCATCCATCCTCCTGACAATTCAGGGTTAGTGATGCGCAATGGAAAACCTGTCTGGATGACAGTCGATGAGCAGGGTGTGTTATCGCTGTACATCGATGCTCACGGAGATAACCTCTGGAATGAAGCAAAGGATATTATCACCGAGATCACCGGCTACGCGAACCTGAAAGGAAACAAGAAAAATATAGAGGCAATGACCGGCAAAAAGGTTGACGTGTCGAAGGCGGTGGTATTTGATTATGTCAACGATGGAAAAGAGAAAGAAGGCCTGTACAATACGATGGTCCTGCCCGGCCGAGTTTCCTCATACTCCTATGGAACGATCATGAACGTGGCCCAGGCGCATGGGATCGCTACAACACCGAAAATCGCGGTGGAGCGCTCGTGGACCCAACGCCTGCTCCGGATAAAAAACGGCTCGGTGCATCTCAGCGCCACAGAACTAAAAAAAGCCGGCGCGAACAACGTCAGGCTTCTACAAAACAGAGGGACGGAAGTGGTAGCGGTGTACGAAGGCACGGATGAAAAAGAAGCAGACGATCTGATCACCACCTACGACGTCGCCGGCATGGTATTGACTAATGAAAATGCGCCGGCAGAGAAGATCGCGAAGGCTCATCCCAAAACTTTTATCGCTGCGAGGAATCCCGGTGAAAGCAAAATTGTCCGGCCATACATTGAAATTACCGACTTCCTCTCCGGAGCGGTCATCCGTCCCGATACCGTGATCAAAGTACATGCCCGGAAGAACGGGTATACAAAGGAGCAGATAGACACATTGAACCAGATGCCGTCATCAGTCACTCTGGTGTTTGAGGATACCGAGTTCAGGCCAAACACCCTGGCGCGCGACCCGACGGAACTAAACGGCGTCTATCTCCTGCTCAGCCTGCTGCACCCGGCCGAAGACCAACGGAAATTCGCGTACGCACTGGAGATGGGGGTCTTTGACCCGGCATTTGAGCAGTATATCGCAAAGATAGAAGAGGGCCACGACGTTGCGCTTAAGAGCGATCCGGACTTTATCCAGGCGGTGCGGTTGCATCTCGAAACTATCGAAGAAAATGCAAAAACTGACTTCCTCACAGCGATCAAAGAACGCTTGCAGGCTCGCAAAGCGCTGGCGAACGGAAAAGAAAGACAAACAACAAGGGACATTGACGTCGAGATTGAAATGGCCTACGGCACAATGCTCGCGAGATATCCCGCGGGCGCGGGAACCCCGGACAACAACAATATTGCCACATTCGAAAGATTGACAGGATCTATGACAGCGTCCGAAATGTCCGCCTTGCTCCGCAAGGAAGTGATCGAACTAGAACATGCCGTTGACAATGACAACCAGGTTGCGGCCGCAATGGGAGCAGCAACCGCCATGCTACTGATAGAAAGGTACGCCCTTGAGAAGAGTGCCCCGAAGATAGATAATAGAGCCACGGCACCGGTTGAGACGCAGTCCATTAAGGCTTTGCTTGAGGCGGGCTAAAATCGTATACGGTAGAATGATACACCCAAACTAAAGAAGTGAACGTGTATAAACCTTCTATCAACTAGTTCTCTACAGCTCGCATCGATTTGCGTTTGCGGGAAACCCACCTACCACAAATATCATTTTCTTTTCGCTGAAGTGCAGTTCTGCTGTCGCTTTTCTGACAAACGTGGTGACGAATTTTTGATTTTCTCCCATCGGATCATGTTTGTTTTATGTTGATCGGGATCTTTGAAACCTTTTGCAGTAGCGAGGGGCTAGATTCCTCTCCCGGTCATGACCTATAGAAGAGATAATGGGATCATTAAACGAGTCAAGATAAACGCGCATATCATCCTGGATTTCAAATGATCATGCGTCAGAGACGCACAGTGCACTCAACAGAAAGCATGCGCATGTGCCTAGTATTTGATTTTTTCAAAGGATGGTTTTTTAAATTTGCAATTGGTCTATTCTCTTATCCCGCCGCCAACATGTCGAGTATCGCCTGTGTAGCGGGAACTGCAGAATTATCTATAACGCGCGCGGCTGACAGCATCTTTTTCTCGGCTATGCTATTAAATATACGCAAAAGCTCGGAAATGGCTTCCACCTGAGATAGTGAAGGGCTCACGGGCATCTGCCCATTGTCGAGTATGTCCGACAACAACGGGTTAATGATTGTCCTGACGCCAGCCTCAACTTCCGTAGCCGTTGTCCCAGCTTGTTCGGCACGTTCTAAACTAGTGCGTGCCATAGTGAGCAGCTCAAAGATAGGGGCAGTGTGCTGAGAAGGTCGTTGCCTCGAGAGTGACCCCACAACGTTTTCGCCTTTAATGCCGAGTGAGTCGGCCACCATGAGCAACGTCCTAAATGTCGCACGATCAGAAGATAGCTCCGGCGGAAGGGATGCGTCGCCTGTCTTGGCTGCAATATATCTTTGCTCGACAAGGCTTTCCATCATTCCACGGACAAACCCCGACAATGCGTATTCATAATTTTCTTTGTCTGCAGCAGAAACTTTCTGGTACGTGACCCAGAGTTTACTGATATACTCTTTTGGAGCAGCCCACTGCTGATATGCTCCGTGCGCATCTTCTTCCATTTTATTAAACAGCGCTATGATGGTGGAAAATGACGCTGAATGTATGTTATGAGGATCACGATACTCGTAAACACCATCGCTGTGGCCACGACCCGCCAGTTCTTCCATTTCAGATTCGTTAGCTTTAATCGTATTGAACATACGCAGAGCCACTTCTTTATAATAGCGGTAAAATGCCCGAGGCGACTGTGGCAGGTTTGCAGCGGCATATTCCAATAAAGCGCTCACCCATTGAACAGTGGTCTCAATTGAAACAGAACGTTCTACGTTTCCATCACTGCGCATCCGGTATCTCAGATTATCCCGGCGATCCTGACCGATCGGTAGTGTATCTTCAAAATCGCCCATATTGTAAATTATACCACCAGCCCCCTTTAGTCGGGTGAGCATTTCGTTTATCTGGGAGGCCTGCGGCCTGCTATTGCGATCCATTTCAACGATAACGTCGCCGGAAAGGACTTCTCCGGGAGCAATGTCATGGTACTGCTTGACCACCAGTGATCCTTCAACGACCGCTGGAATTCCCGCAGCATTGGCCGGTTCAATCATGATGGTCGCATCCGGCTTGGCACTATTGATTACTTCTTTGATCCGGGTGATCTTGTCTACCGTCATCGAATCAGTATCATGCAGATTAATCCTTACACCATCGAACCCAAGCATGAACCACCGCTGTATGGCACTGAGCGCATCATCATAATTCGCCTCATTAATATCTATTTCAAAGGAAATCGTACTGTCTTTGGCATGAACATCCTTGATCGCCTGCTTTAACTGCTGGTCAAACAACCACTGCATATACTTGACGACCGACTGGCTGACCCGTAACTGCGCTGCCATGCGTTTAGCATACGGGTCAAGCCATATTCTTTCTGTCTTAATGAATCTCTCGTATTCCTTTTTGGCCGGGCGATCTTTGGCAAAAAATATTTTGGCAGACTTTCCCAACATTTTCAGTTTCCGCTGGAGCACCTTCTCTCTGTCAACGTAATCTTTTTCCGAACCCGCTGGCTCCGCTGCTTCAATGTTGAACATATCAGTGTCAATGAGTGCAATATCCCCCGCGCGGTTTTCGGCTAAAGGGTCTTCGGGATCGTTGAATGGCAATACATTCATAAAACTATTTATTTCAGAATTTCGACCAATGTCCGTCAACTGGCCAATATCGCTCGGACCGCGGAATGCCGAAATGATGATATTTTTTACTGTGGTGCTTGCTTTTATAACCGCTTCACCCGATTTTTGAATGATTGCCCGCTGATACATTTTCAACAACACAACCGCAGCGGGAGCATCAGCAACCGTACCCCCTTTTACGACAGCGGTCTCAGGCAAAGGCCATTGAGCTCTAAGCGAGGCTTCGTTAAATTCGCTCGTACCGTTCATCTCGATGATGTACCGCACCCCCGTTTCATTGTCAGCCGGTTTTATTTTAACCGGTAACTCAAGAAGGGTATTAAAGGTGTCTAACTCCTGCGGGGTCTCGTTTAGCCACCGGATAAGCGCGGGCGTTTCTTCAGCCGTCAAACCGGGAATAGCGAGTATACTCAGCTGCGTGGTCTTGCCATTTTCATCTTTTTTGTACATGCCGGCTTTCAAGGGCAACGTTACTGGCCCACCAGGTCGCTCGACCTGTATTTCTCTTGCCAGGGACGTTCCCCATTTCCCGGTGCCGGGAATATGAGAAACCACGTACACAACATTGAAATGATTCCTCTTGCTGCCGCCCTCGCTGATCCTTTGTACATCCTCAGCCACGCCGGAGGGTATATTCTCAATCGTGTCATAATAACGAAAAACCGTTTTTCCGGCAAGTTCGCCGGGTATGGTAACGGAATGCTTTTCTAGAGCCAGTCTCGCGACTCTGCTCGCCTTAGCCGCAGCCCGCACCGGTCCCAATGCTTGCATGGCAGCTGCCATTGCCTCACGTGCTACCGTACCGCGGTGCGCTGTCGTACTCTCATTTTTTTTAAAGGTTATGATATCACCATTTGACAGAATATCGCTCTCGCCAATATTGTGACGACTTTGTTCAACCAAAGGATTGTTCCCGATCTTAACCAGCTGTACTTTCGCCAATCCTTTCGATCCAACTTCACGACCATTGACACCTGAATGGTTGACAATGTGTTTAAGCCTTGCTCCCTCCGGTAATTCCAGTACGGATATGCCCCCTTTTTTATCTTCGTATAAAAACATTACAAACATGATATGTCCCATAGTATTATATATGAGCTTGAAATTTTCCGCATATGATCCTTGCAAACGCAGGTTGTCAGAATGAAATGTCTGGTGTGATCTTTTTTTATCTTCCGTGATGGTGCCGTCTTCTTGCTTATGCACTCTGTTCACATTTTGAACAACCGCGCCGTTGAGTCTCTTAACATGTGTGCCCAACTTATAAATCCAATGAGGTATAACTGCGTGTTTTTGGCTGTCAACTGTCTCTGTTCCCTCTATAGCTTCCTCAAGCCCAAACCTATATTTATCATATTGGGCTTTGGAAAAAACAAATACCTCATATGGCGGCTTGCCGGGAGTGCTGAAAAGAAGTTTCGTGCTCACGTAACCTCTTTGTTTTTCTGTCGTTTCTTCTTGTGTCGTTGTATAACCCATAGACTCAAACCGTCCGCGAACATATCTCGTCGTGTTAAATCTTCCGGATTCGCTTTCGACAATGATATGTATCCCTAAAATATCATTGAGCATTTCTGCGCTCGTATATTCTTCTCTTCGAGAAGATGAAATCTTTTCCCATATACTGTAGATGCTCTTGACACGCGTTCGTACGATAGGTTTAACAACCCCCTTTTCACCGAGAAGCCACATCTCCAGTTCTCTTCCCATTTCACTGAGGTCATCCGCTGCTTCAGTGCGTTTCATTTTGAGAACATTCTTTTCAACATCCTCCTTGATTGCAGCGTACTCGTGTGGATATATCAGCGACATGGCCCCATCCCGTAAATCATCCGCAATATCAAAGCGGTTGAGCCGCATAGCGAGCGGAACATATACTTGCATCAACTCATTGTAACGATAATCCCGCTCTTGGGGAGTTGACGCATCGGCAACAGCCCGTAATTTATCGACAAAAAATAGAAGCAGAGTCTGATCATCTCCGGCGTTTTTGATAATCATTTTTATATAGTTATCAAGAGTGTCGCCCACGCGCAATTGTTTAATGATGTCTTCATCAACGTACGGAAGCATTGCATTATGTTTGCGCCGTTCGAACATCGTGCCGAGCTTCTCGGCTTCGCCTTTCGATATTGTTCTGCGTTTCCACAATTTCCTGAGGTCGTCTGGTGAGCTGTATCCCAGTAACGCGGCAACGATCGCACTGTCTTCGCCTCCCCACTGAGCGATTGTCTGTGCATCTTCTACGAAACGCAAGAGATTCTTTTTACCGGGAACATATTGACTGTCTCCGTAGGACTTGACGGCAATTTCGTAGGCGGCCCGCATGCGCTCGACAGTGCTTTCTTTTGATTTCGGATGCGCGTTTTTAAATGATCTGATGATCGGATCAAGCTCCATAACCTCCCGCGAAAACCGCAGTATTTTTGATTGATCGCCGATGTTATGCATTCTTTGTTCTGCCGATTCCACAGTTTCGCGGCTACTCAAGGAACGCAATTGCTTCTTATTTAAGGAATTGAGAAAGTCGATGTACATATGGAAGTTCGCGCTCGTCCTTATTTCGTCGAGTTCACGAGCAGTTGCAGTCGTTTTGTGAAGTACATGCTCAAGAAGATAGGAGCTAAACAGCTGTCCGGTTGCCGATTGGGGATAGCGAAGAGCAAGATATTCGTCAATTTCATGAAAGGCAAGTCGCCACTGCAGTTGCTCTCTTTGAGGCGAGGCTCTGCTCCGCAGTGCCTCCCAAAAACGGTTATGGACACTAAATATAATGGTATAGTCTGTTGCTCCAGATGCGTTACTGTGCTGTTCAATGCCCATTGTCGCCAAGAGATACGAGTCGTTTGTATTGACAAGACTCTCATCGGTAAGAGTGACTATCTTTACGTTTATAGTAGAGTTTGATTCAATACCGAACTCCTCACGCCGCATACCAATAATCCGCTGTATCATCTCGCGAAGATCCGAATAAATTATTTCGCCCTCGTTCCATGATGGCAGGATGCTCCCTCGCCCACTGAGGATATTCGCTAGCTCCACCGATGGGTTTTCTAAAAACTGTGCTAAATCTTCATTAGTTTTCCATAAACGTTCCAACAATTCTTGCACCTGCTCGCCAAGCAAGGCTGGCAGGGTACTCCTTTGCCTATAATGGTTCGCTGAAGTCATTTTCATTGTCGAACGAAAGTGTTCGGTATATGCCCATATATCCTCTGCAGAAACGACCGCGACGGGGCTCGGGTGGATCCTGAGAACCGGGCCAGTAAGAATACCGACAACCTCTCCTGTTTGGCTGTCAATGACAGGCGAGCCCGAATCACCAGACTGTAGTACTTCGTCTTGTGGAGGCAGCCTGAAATGCTGTACCCTTATATTTTTGTCTCCATGTTCAGTTTTGATGCTGGTTTCATAATCTTGGGAGCCAATGGAAGCTGTTTCCCATACCGTTTCGGGGTGCTTACCCGAAAGCAGGGTCACACTTTTTCCCTCAACAGGAGACGTGCTGGCTGTAGGAAGGACTTTGATACGAAGAGCAGCCTGTCGCTGATCTTTATCGGATAAGTTTGCACCATTTTCTTTTTTTAATGAACTTATCGGTACTATGATAATAGCTATGTCCCGCTGGTGTTCGCCTCCGGCTCCCAGCACAGGGTCTCCGATGACCTGATCCCATAGCTCACCCAAACCTGCTATACCGTTTTTAAAATGCACGTCCACCGTTTGTTTGACGAGATGATCATTGAGGTGCCCGTATCTGTCTGTCCCGTACTCGGCTGTAAGACTGTGTTTTGCAACCGCTAGATATATGTTTTCGTTATCCTTGCCAAAA
>JBELAT010000061.1:0-11387 GCA_049508565.1 Endomicrobiales bacterium
TTTAACGGAACATCTTATCCTGGGACTTCGTCTCCATGCGGGCATCAGTTTAACCGCTGCGCTGCGACAACGCCATGGCAAGGCGTTTGATGAGTTTATTGGCCAGGGTCTTATGGAGATGTGTGAAGATCACGTACGATTGACTCAGCGCGGAATGTTGGTATCCAATCAGGTACTCCAGGAGTTTGTATGATAGAAGTTTCGGTAGTGATCCCGTGTCTCAATGAAGAGAAATCAATTGGGTCATGCATTCAAAAAGCGCAAGAAGCATTTAAAAAAATGACGGGAACGGGAGAAGTTATAATTGTCGATAATGGATCGACTGATAAGTCTGTAGCGATCGCTCAGGCTCTTGGTGCGCGAGTGATCCTTGAACAACGCAAAGGGTACGGCAGCGCGCTCCGTGCCGGAATCTCAGCCGCGCAGGGTTCCTTTATAATCATGGGTGACGGCGATGATACGTATGATTTCTCAATCATCGATCAATTCGTCTCTCGCTTGAAACAAGGGTATGATCTCGTCATGGGAACGCGTTTTGGCGGTACGATTATGCCCGGCGCGATGACCTGGGCTCACCGGTATGTCGGTAACCCCATCCTCTCTGGCATGTTACGGCTCTTTTTCGGCGGCGGTGTCTCCGATGCACATTGCGGTTTGCGAGCCTTCACAAAAAAGGCGTACGAGATGATGGATGTTCACACCACTGGCATGGAATTTGCTTCCGAAATGGTTATTCACGCGCTCAAGAAAAAGTTGAAGATTTCAGAAATTCCTATCACCTATTATCCGCGTCTGGGAGAGTCAAAGCTTGCATCCTTCCGGGATGCATGGCGCCATATGCGGTTTATGCTGATCTATTCCCCGGGATATTTGTTTATATTGCCCGGTCTGATTATTTGTGTGTTTAGTTTTCTGGTCTCTTGGCGGTTGTTGATGGGTCCCATTGTGGTGTTCGGGCGGGGATGGGAAACGCACGTAATGGTTTTTACATCACTCTTTACGATTCTTGGCTGGCAGATTATCACGCTGGGAATAGCGGCTAAAGCTTTCGCCTACACTATTGCTCTGGAAGAAGACAGCTGGATAAAACACGTCTTGAAGCTGGTCACTCTTGAGCGGACAATCGTGTTCGGCCTGGGATTGATTCTGATCGGCGTAGTGATGATCGCATATATTTTTTATGTCTGGTCGCACAATCATTTCGGTGAACTTAAAGAGATCAATACCGGCATGGTGGCGCTGACTCTTACTGTTTTGGGGTTTCAGACCATCTTTACTGCGTTTCTCACCAGTTTGCTGCAGATACGGTTCCGGTAAAGCTGGCAAATTTCTATGGCTAAGCTGTTGTTTATCCAAAATATCGAATTTGAGTTTCTCGGGCCGATGTACATTTCGGCATTTGTCGGTAGCGCTCATGAATGTCGTATGGTGATAGGTTCCCATGCAAAGGATTTTGAGCTCGTCATGGAAACCTTTAAGCCCGATGTTGTAGGATTTCCGGTAATGACGGGACAACACCGATGGGCACTTGAATGCTGCCGGGAATTAAAAAAGCGCTATAGCTTCATTGCTGCATTCGGCGGGCCGCACGCAACATTTTTTCCTGAGATCATTGACAATGACGCGGTGGACATCGTGTGTCGCGGTGAAGGCGAAGAGGCAGTCAAAGATCTTCTGGACGCTATCGCGGCTGGTGGAGAGTATAGCTCTATTGCAAATTTCTGGGTCAAGAAAAAGGGAGAAATCCATAAAAATGATGTCAGACGGTTGAAGGATGAGCTTGATGCAATGCCCTTCCCGGACCGGACATTGTACTCCTCTACCCGAGCAGGCAATGATACTTCCATCCAGAAAATAATTACTTCGCGCGGATGTCCTTTTCAGTGTTCATTTTGTTTTGAAGAAAGCATGCGCGAACTATATCGTGGCAAAGGCAGTTATGTCAGGGTTCGATCCGTCGATAATGTTATTGCCGAGTTGCGCCTGATCCAGCAGGCGGCTCACCCGCGTGTTTTTTATTTTTGTGACGATGTGTTCGGTGTCAATAAAAAATGGTTGTATTCTTTTTTGGAAATATATAAAAAAGAAATCGGTCAGGAGTTTATCTGTTTAGTGCGCGCCGATATCGTTGCGTCTGATCCCGACTATGCCCGTAAGCTCAAAGACGCAGGATGTAAAAATGTGTTTTTTGGCATTGAGACCGGTTCAGAACACCTGCGCAATGAAATTCTCAGGAAAAACCTTCGGGATCATGATATCTATGCCGCAGCTACACAGTTGCATGAAGCCGGATTGAAATTTAGGGCATATAATATTATCGGGCTGCCTGATGAAACAGTTGAAGATGCCTACAAAACGCTTGAGATGAACATCGCCATTAAAACTGATTATCCGTGGTGTTCATTATTTACACCATATCCCCGCACGGCGCTGGCAGAGTATGCCATAGAAAAAGGATGTCTGGATCCGGGGTTTTCAGCTGATACCCTTTCACAATCGTTTTTTATCGATTCTCCACTGCGCCTAAAAGACCGCGGACAGATCGAAAATATTCAAAAGTTTTTTCAGACTGCCGTTTTGTGGCCGGCTGCTCTGCCGATCATAAAATTGCTGGTTCATCTGCCGCCGAATATATTTTTTCGTTTATGGTTCGGTCTCATATACTTTTATACCTACCTTAAAAGCGAGCACCGCAGCCTGTGGCAGACGACGCTGTTTGCGCTGCGTAATTTCAGCAGCGTAATCGCAAAAGGATGACATGAAAATAAGTTTTCTGCAGTTTTTAGATAAGTACGTCGGACTTCCGCTGTGTGTGCTGTTGACCATCATTAAAAAAATGCTGCCGTCCCGAGAGCAGCGGATAGAAAAAGACACCGTTAAAAAGATCCTGATTATGAAATTCTGGGGGTTGGGGAGTATTCTTCTTCTCTCTCCTACGGTGCTGGGATGTCGAAAGACGTTCCCCCATGCCCGCCTCGTATTTCTGACTTTGTCAAAAAACAACGACGTGACCCGTTCTCTTAATCTCTTTGACGAGATTATTACTCTTGACGTTGATCATGGCTGGTTGTTCTTTGTCCGGACCCTTGCGGCAAGCATCCTCTATTTCTGGCGGGAACGTTTTGATCTGGTGATAGATAGTGAGTTTTTTACGCGATTTTCTGCGATTATCACCTTTTTGACCTTCGCACGTGTGACGGTAGGATATCATTCGTGGGAAACGTGGCGTGGCGATATCCATACGATCAAAGTCCCGTTTAACCGGTACTGGCACATAATGGACAATTTTTATAATCTCGGAACCCGGCTTGGGATAGACAAGAATACATCACTTGAGATAGTAAAACCGGTTATAACGAAGGATGATCAGAAAATAGTCGATGACCTGATGGCTGAGAACGGGCTTTCGCGCGGATGTGTTGCGGTTCATGCCAATGTCAGCGATTTAAGCGTTGAAAGACGGTGGCCATACAAAAACTTTGAACAGCTTATAGAAAGATTATTGCTCCATTATCCGATTCAGGTCGTTTTCATCGGAGCAAAATCCGAGCGCGAGTCGGTGCGAGAAATTATCAGTAACATCCACTGCCAGGGTATTGCGGATTTAGTGGGAAAACTGACAATATCCCAACTTGCTTATTTTTTTGAAAATGCAAAACTTGTTATTGCTAACGATAGCGGTCCTCTTCATTTGGCTGTTGCAATGGGGACTCCGACCGTATCGTTTTTTGGGCCTGAGACACCGCTCATCTACGGGCCGCGCGGCGAACATCATACGGTATTTTTTAAAAATACTGATTGCAGTCCATGCATGAATGTCCATAACAGAAAATCGGTCCAATGTTATTGGCGCACACCTGCGTGTATGGAAGCTATTACAGTCGATGAGGTGTATGCTGTGGTGCAGGCAAAACTATCATGAAACCCATTACTGCCTTCTTCATTGCTTTACTTATTGTTATTGCCTGTGTCCATCAGTGGTTCGTTCCCACCGGCATGGCTGCTTTTGATATTGCCATTATTATCGCTCTTCTTTTCGCGGTGTCATATCTTACGCAGTTTCCCTTTTCTTCGCGTACGTTTACCGTCAGTGGAACTGGTGATAAAGTTCTGTCTTTTATGGTGATCGCGTTTATGAATATGATCGCCATATTTATTGTACCGGCCCTTGCGGCGTATGCGTTTCGTCTCTACCTGGGACAACTTCTGGGTCTGTACCTTCTGTTCTTTGGTATCTTTTATATGGTGGGGGGTAGACAGGATCCATCTTTTAAAAAAGAAAAGGACAAAATTAATAATTCTTCTGTATTGAACTTTCTGTTCTGGAGTTCTATCATCGTGACTGTCATTATGGGGTTGTACTACGGGTGCTGGATGAGCGGTGATTATACCTGGCACGCAACCTATATCCGGAAACTACGCGAGATCGCGCCAATCGCCTATAGAAATTATTTGCTGGCTGATCTTCCGTATCCCCAGTACGGGCATAATATCTGGCATTTATTCATGGCTTTACTATCCTATATGTCCCGTCAAGATGTCGCCTTCGTCTGGATCAACAGTAACATTTATTTGCCGATCGTATTTGTCGCGTGCTTCTATGTGCTGTCAAAAGAATTGTTCAAAAGTGGATACTGGGGGAAAGTCAGTACCATCATTTTTATCATGTATGTCGCCTTTCTTGGTATCGAGCTGGGAGGAGCTGATATTCCCCTGATAGAACATAAGTGGTCGTTGGATACCTCGCCGTATCCCAGCATCGTTACACGCTATGCGATGTTGACGGCTTTTTACTACTATCTCATCAAAAGTCTCAATGAAAAAAAAATGTATGTGCGCGAGATCGCGTTCGCCTCACTCTGCGTCGCGTTAGCTCACTTCTATTATGTCACTCATATGGTATTTGTCGGGTTTACTACTTTTGCCGGCCTGGTATGTATTACTGGCAACGACAAAGCCGTCTACAGGAAATTGTTGCTGCAGTATGCGGTTATTTTAATCCCGGTGATTGCATATCTCGTCTACTACAAACAACTTCTTGATTCGCCGACAATCAATCCCTGGTTTCTTTCCGTAGCAGGGATGGGGGACGTCTATCGGCGGGTTCGTACCCTGGGGAATGGGTGGCCGTACATTCATCCCTGGTGGGGATTTTTGCGCAACCCCTATTTTGCCGTTGCGACGCTGACATTCATTCCCCTGACACTGTCATTGTTCGGTAAGAACAGATCTGTATGGAAAATGTTCCTTACCTTGCCGGTAGTCGCACTTGCGGCGGTATTTTTTAATCCGCCTGTGCTTGAGGTCTTGAAAAAAATTAATCCAGGACTCGACAGAGTCTGGCGGATGGTTGAAATCATCCCGGTTACCCTCCTGCTGGCTGGGTTTGTGTATTACCTGCAGGAAGAAAAAGGATGGCTAAAAAAAACTATTATTCCCTGGCTTTTGTGTGGTACTATCGCCGGACTGTTCCCGATATTTATAAAATATCATAGCGATATCCGCTATACTGCCAGCCTGTGGGAGCAAACGGCCAGCCAGCATGTGCAGTATAAAGAAATAGTAGAAAAATACGTTCCTCCTGGATCGAATATATTTCCTGATCCCAAAATAGCATGGACCTGGACGACAATATTTCCTCACTTTATCTACATTCACCCTTTTCCCGCGGGGTTACCACCAAAGTTTGATCCGACGCCCCGGCTCACTCTCTGGAAGAGTTTTTTTGAAAAAGATATTTCTCAATCAATGATAGACGATATGCGAGAAAAGAATATTGATTACCTGGTTTTGCACATGGATACTTTTGCTGCTAAGAAGCAGCAGATGCTGAGATTTAAGGAAGACTTTGGCGAACCCCAGATCATACAACAGATGGGACTTGTTGTCATTAAACTGCTCCCGGTGGTAAAAAAATGAAAATTGCTTTAATGCTCCCGCCGATGACCCTTGAAGAACGCTACGGTAAGGCAATTGCGAAAGTTGCGGGAACCTTTCCGCCGCTGGGCCTCATCTCATTGGGGACCGTTTTAAAACACGCGGGCCATGATGCGTTTGTTCTTGATGGCAGCCGGATGGACTATGCGCGCATGAGAGAGATACTGCTTGAGCGAAAACCAGATATTCTGGGTATTTCAGGAATGACATTTGTCTGGTCAAAAGTCAGAACGATTATGGCTGATATTAAAAAGGAATTGCCAGGTATTTGTATCATCATGGGCGGTGCTCATGCGACAATGTATGCAGAGAAATGTTTCGCGGATTCTGAACATCTTGACATCATAGTGTACGGAGAAGGAGAGACCACCATCATTGAACTGGTGGACGCCATCGAGAACCATAAAGACAAAGAGCCCATCAATGGCATCCTGTATCGGGACAAAGGGACCTTACACCGTACGCCACCACGGGACATTATAAGCGATATCGATACATTGCCCATTCCTGATCGCAGTTTGGTTACCATAGCCGACTATGTGCCTGCGTTTTCGCAGTACAGGAAATTGCCGGTTACCAATATGTTTACTACCAGAGGCTGTCCGTCCCGATGCCGGTTTTGTTTCCCCGATGTGCTGGGAAGAAAAGTTCGTTTTCGCAGTCCGGCATCGGTCATCGAAGAAATCATTTATCTGCAGAACACCTATCACATTCGGGAGATAGCCTTCTGGGACGATACTTTTACTGTTAATAGACAGCGGGTTCTAGAAATCTGCCGGCTTATAAAAGGTTTAAAAACGCCGATAACCTGGTCAGCACAGGCACGGGTTGATCGGATCGATGCCGAACTTCTTAAAGCTATGTCAGATGCCGGATGCTGGAAACTGCATTTTGGACTGGAGTCGATGGTACAAAAAAATCTTGATTTCTTGCTCAAGGGGACAACAGTAGAACAAAACAGGCGTGCAGTCATTATGACCAAAGAGTCTGGAATAGAAGTTGAGGCTTCGTTTATCCTAGGGACTCCCGGAGAGACCTATGCCGACGGTTTAAAGACTATCGAGACCGCACGATCTCTTAATATTGATTTTGCTCGGTTTTTTCCTCTGACACCCTACGGCAAATTGCATCAGGAACTTCAAGGCAGCGGCACATTTATAACAGAAGATTGGGACAAATACCAGGGCAATTGCATTGTGTTCGTGCCGCATTCAATGACACAGGCGGAGCTTGAAAAATTGTTGTCCCTGGCATACACGAAATTTTATTTCCGTCCGGGTTTTATTTTTAAACGGCTGAAAAAAATAATGAATCCTGCTGCGTTCGCCGCTAACTGGCGTGGCGCCAAAGCGGTCTATCTTCTGGCACGAAAAGGGTTCAGGAGTTAAAAATGATGAATTGCGTGCTCTGCGCATCACCACGCGCCTGCAAAAAGTTTTCTGTTATTGATACTGACACCATCATGAGGTGTTCTGCATGCGGTCTTGAATTTATGTGGCCTCAGGCTGATGCGGCATACCGGGACCAATTGTATTCGCGTGACTACTATCAAAGTTGGGGAGATATTCGGACAAATACCGCACTCCGGGCTATGAAACGCAAGACAGCAGACTTCTACCTGAACGCTATCTCACGGTATAAAAAATCAGGTGCTCTTCTGGATGTGGGATGTGCCGCCGGGTATCTCCTTGAATCTGCCAGAGATCGGGGATTTCTTCCGTACGGAATAGAATATTCCAATTATTCTGCTACCGTTGCGCAGGAAAAATTCGGATCCGACGCCGTGAGGATCGGAACGATCGAAACAAGCAATTTCCCGGGACATTCTTTTGACGTTATCACCATGATAGACCTTCTCGAACATGTGCCGGATCCGGTCGGCACGCTGTCACGAGCCAAAGAGATGCTCAAGCCTGGCGGTATCATCGTGATCGTTACACCCGATACGGATGCGCTGACTAATGTGATCATGGGCAAACGGTGGACACATTACAAAAAAGAACATCTCTATTATTTCAACAAACAATCGATGCAGGCGCTCTCGTCGCGAACCGGATTTTCCATGATGCACTATGGCCATGGGCTTAAGTATATCACCCTTGAGTATGTATGCAACCAGTATCACATATATAAACACCGGGTGCTCACGCCTGTGACCGCTGTTTTTAATCGTGTATTGCCCCGAACAATTCTAACTGCCCCAATCCCTTTTAGGATGGGTGAATCGCTGATTGTATTATCGGCATTATAATATCTGTTGATATGACAAAAATACTTCTTGTTGCACTGCCAATGTTGCGTTATCGTCAGCCGCTGTTAGGGTTGGGATATATCGGTGCCTCTCTGGTACAAAAGGGGCATGAGGTTTCACTATATACGGTGGGCAATGACGTTGAGTCTGACGAGGGGTTTGATGCTCTTGTGCGTCGTTTTAAACCGGATTATATGGGCGTTAGCATTCTTACCGCACAGTACGCGGATGCGGTTAAAATAATAGAACGTGCCAAAAAAATGGCCCCTGAGATGATCACTGTCGCAGGCGGCCCGCACGTGAGCGCTCTGGCGGAACACACCTTAACGTCAATACCCCAGCTCGATTATGTCATCAGAGGCGAAGGAGAACACGCTTTCTGTGATCTTATTGAAGCGCGAGCGGTCAACGGTTCACTGGAAAAGGTCAGCGGTCTGGCGTATCGCGTGACCGGGTCCGTGCGGATCAACGCAACGGTGTGTATTGAAGCTATTGATGATCTGCCGTATCCATGGAAAGTCATTGAGCCGCTGAGCTATAACACGCGCGAACTCCATGGGTATACGTGCCGTCATCGACCCGTTGTTGCAGTTTTATCGTCACGGGGGTGTCCCTATCTCTGTACATTCTGCGCGCAACAGACGGTATTTGGTCATGGCATTCGTGTACGAAACCCCGTGAAATTTGTCGACGAACTGGAGTATCTGCATCGTCAACACGGCATCAGAGAATTTCATTTTGCCGATGATAATTTCACGTTTTATCCTGACCATGCCCGAGCAGTCTGTGAAGAAATTATTGCCCGGAAACTCACCGTTAGCTGGGCGTTGATTAATGGTATCCGCGCCGACCGGGTCGATGAGCCGCTCCTGCGGCTTATGAAAAAGGCCGGTTGTTATTATACGGCCTTCGGCCTGGAATCGGGATCCGTCGCGACACTCAAACAATACAAAAAATCGTTAGATGTAAACAAAGTGTACGATACCGTTAAGATTGCTAATAAGCTGGGGTATATAACTCAGGGATTTTTTCTCATTGCGCCGCCATTTGAAACCGAGCAAGATCTTGCAGCCACGCTTAGTCTGATCAGGGCATTGCCGCTCGATAGGATTGCCATAGGTGTTCCCATTCCTTATCCCGGTACGGAGCTCTTTAGCTATTATCAGGCTAAAGGGTTTTTAACCGACCTATCTGCCATTCATTGGGAAGATTTTGCGTGGGGAAAATTTCCCTATTTTTGGGAACATCTTTCGGCGGAAAAAGTTGAGTCTACCCTGCGTACTGCCATGAAAATTGTGTATGCTGATCCTGTCAGAATGATGAAGTTTATGTTAAAATTACGAACAATCGAACAATACCGGATAACATTCGCCGGATTTTATGAATGGATGGTACACGTTGTCGGCAAAATAGGTGCCTTGCATGAAAAAGATACTGCTCGTTAACCCGTCGGAAAACAGTTCCTCGAAAAAACACGAAGCGTACCCTTCCGGAGCGCTGCTGTTGATAGGAACTATGCTTACGGAGCGGGGACATCATGTTTCTATCATACATATGACTGGTGAAGGCCAAACAATCGAAGGGCTTGAGCGTCGGATTGTGGATATGCAGCCTGATATAGTCGGTATCACCATGAACACATTCCAAACGGTTTCAGCGCGCCGGATCAGTGAATCAGTTAAGAAGATTAATCCCAAAACCCTGGTGGTCACGGGCGGCCCTCATCCATCAGCTTTAAAAACAGAGATTTTGACCGATTTCCCCCATATAGATGTTGCTGTCATCGGTGAAGGCGAACATACGTTTATGGAGATTGTTGCGGACGCTGATCTGCACACGCTTGCCGGCATCTGTTATGAAGGCAGGGAGAATGCCGCGCGACCGTATGCCGAAAATCTCGACTACCTCCCGTTGCCAGATCTGAGTCTGGTCAATATGCGGATGTTTGCCGGAGCAGATCCTGTGGGAGCATATCCCAGCATGTTCATCATGGCGTCCCGAGGATGCCCCTTTCAGTGCACATTCTGCAACAAGTCGATCTGGGGTGGAAAGGTGCGATTGAGAAAGCCGGAACTGGTAGTCCGGGAAATAGAGTGGCTTCATTCGCGCTACGGCATACGTGAAATATTTTTTCAGGACGACACCTTTAATCTCAGACGCCAATGGACCGAAGAGATATGTCACCGCATCATGGAAAAAGGGTTGCATAAAAAAATGGTTTTCAAAACGCCTTTCCGGGCTAACAAAGAGCTTGTTGATGAGGCGCTGCTTGGTCTGATGAAAGCCGCAGGGTTCTGGCTGATATTTTACGGAGTTGAAAACGGCAATCAGCAAATGCTTGACGCCATGGGCAAAGGTCTTAAGATCGAAGATATCAAACGCGCGTTTCGACTGACTCATGCCGCAGGGATAAAGACCATTGGATCGTTCATTGTTGGTATGCCTGGCGAAACAGAAGAAACCGTTAATGACTCCATTGCTCTGTTTAATGAGATCAGACCCTATGTAACCGGCTGTGCAGCGGCAATGCCGTTTCCTAAAACGGTTTTTGAGCAGGAAGTTATCAAGCGAGGTCACCGTCTGATCAGCGATTATGATCAATACGCTATGGGCAAAATACTGGTGCGGACTGATGCGCTTGATCCAGAACAACTCAAAAAAGCTTTCGAACGGTTTCGAAAGATTATCATTAAACGCTTTTTCATCGATCTGCTGCAATTGCGCTATGCCCGGATGCTGTTGTTCTCTCTAAGATCGCCCTGGTATATCTCACACATGGTGTACCGGATTACGTCGTATCTGGCAGGTGATAAATGAAAGTTCTTTTAATAAAACCTCTTCAGACCAGATTTGCTGTTGCATCGCCTTTTTCAACTATAACAACTGAGGCCGGGATATATCCGCCTCTGGGGCTCCTCCAACTGGCGACGGGCGAAAAGAAGCGCGGACGTCATGCCATCTCAATTGTCGATATGGTTGCCGAAGGTTTGTCTCTTGACGGCCTGCAGACACTGCTTGAACAAGAAAAACCAGATGTGGTAGGGGTGACCCTTCATACAGATAACCTTGGTGACGGATACCAAGTTGTCGCACTGGTCAAAAAGGTTTCTCCGGTGACAACGGTTCTGGCAGGTGGCCCTCATGTGGGAATGTATCCGAAAGAAACAATGTCAATCCCCGGTGTTGATTACGCGGTGTG
>JBELAT010000062.1:0-11312 GCA_049508565.1 Endomicrobiales bacterium
TTATGAGAACGACGAGTCCATGCGAAGGATTATATTTGGGATTTCGCGAAACATCGACTATGACTATGCGCAAAAGTTCTCCCACCTGCGGGGCAGAGATTCCAACACAGTTTTTCTGGCGACACATAGTTTCAATCATGTCCATAGCCAGATTCCTGACTGCAGGGCTAATCGCAGCAACAGGTTTCGATATTTCTTTTAGGATAGGATCAGGTAAGGTGAATATTTTGCGTATCACAGCATTGGATAGTCAGCGGCATTGATGCTAATCGTCACGCTGAGACGTGCCGCCGTTTCGGCGAGTTTAGATTTAAAGGCCTGCAGTTGAATTTTTTCGGGGACAAAAGTCTCAAGAAACATACAATATACCGGCTTGTTTTTGGTGCCGATAATTTTAGTTTGAACATTGGTAATATTAATGGACTGTTGTGCAAGCAGTGAACTTACTGCGTGAACAATTCCAGGTTTATCAGCACCATAGACGGAGATTACCCACGGCTTCCCTTTTTGTTTTCCAGTTATATGTTCAGAGGCTTTAAGCGGGCGGATGAAATAACTTAACCCCAGCTTCCTGGCTTGAGAACCAAGAACATCTACAACAGCATCCTTCCGGGTGGTGGAAGGAATCGAGACGATGAGTATCATGGCAAATTCATTTCGCAGAAGAGTCATTGCCGAATCTTCGATGTTGCAGCCGGTATCAAAAAGGGCTTTTGAGATTCCTGCCACAATGCCTGTCCTGTCTTTACCAATGAGCGAAATCGCAATATTTGTTTTCATTTAAGATTCTCCGCGATGGCATGTAATGCTTCATCGATTTTCGCGATATTTTTTCCCCCGCCCTGCGCAAAATCAGCTTTTCCTCCGCCAGAACCATCAATGAGTTTCGCAAAATTCCGCGCAATGGTCCCTGCGCTAAATCCTGCATTCTCAATATCTTTGGTTACTGCAACAATGAAAGAAATCTTGTCACCAGAAATCCCCGCCATGACAACTACGCCTGAAACAATTTTCGCTTTGGCACTGTCGGCCAGATCGCGCAGCGTTTTTGTATCAGCGTCAATTATTTTTCCCGTAACCAGTTTAATAGAGCCGACCGTGCGCGCGCTCTTAATAATGTCATCAATGCTTCCAGATGCAAGTTTCGCTTTGAGGCGGTCGATCTCATGTTCCATTTCTTTCTGGTGTTCGATTATCTTGCCTATACGGGAAGCGAGCTCTTTTTCTGAAACTTTCAGTACCGTACTGGCGTCCTTAAGCAAACGCTCTTTTGAAGCGATGTAATTTTCTGCGGCAGCGCCTACAACACCTTCTATGCGGCGTGTTCCAGCTGCTACAGAGGATTCCCCAACAATCTTAAATATGCCGATATCACCGCTTCGCTCAGCATGCGTGCCTCCGCAGAGCTCTTTTGAGTATCCATCACCGACGCTTACCAGACGTACCTGAGCATCATATTTTTCATTAAACAGCGCCATTGCGCCTGTTTTCTTGGCCTGTTCAACATCCATCGTCGCAACACACACAGCCATGTTTTCCCGGATGGCCGTATTAACCATCGCTTCTATTGACGATAGTTCAGATGAGCTTAGTGCCGTCTGGTGCGTAAAATCAAATCGAAAACCATCTGGTCCTACCTCAGACCCCGCCTGGACTACATGGGTACCCACGATCTGGCGCAGTGCTGCATGAAGAAGATGTGTCGCGGTGTGATGCCGCATGATATTTTTCCGGCGTTCGATATCAATAGCAGCTTCAACAGTTAACCCCGTCTTTAAAGATCCCTTGAGTACTTTTATCCGATGTACAAAAATCTTTCCTACGGGTTTTTGAACATCAAGGACCACAGCTTCAGTGTCAATCGTTCGTATGGTTCCTGTGTCGGCAACCTGCCCCCCCGATTGAGCATAGAACGGTGAATGGTCAAGAACCAGTTCTCCTTCATCACCTGTCGAAAGGGTCTCAGCGGGTGCGCCATTTTTGATGAGGGCGGTAATAACTGCGCTTGTTGACGTTTTTTCATAGCCGACAAACGGTGTATCACCGAGCGCTCGATTAAGTTTTGAGTAAAAAGTTATATCTTTATCACCGGACCCGCTCCACGCGGCCCGTGACTTTTCCTGGGCGTCATGCTGAGCACTCTTAAATCCTGCATCATCAATCAAGAGACCGGACTCGCCAGCGATTTCTCTGGTGAGGTCCAAAGGAAAGCCATACGTGTCATAGAGTTTAAACACCTCGGCTCCTGACAAAGTCTTTGTTCCGCTGCCGGTGGTTTTACGGATAAGTTCGTCAAGAAGGCGTGTTCCCGATTCAAGCGTTTCAAGGAACTTTTCTTCTTCCATCTTCGATATAGATGCAATATGTGTGTGGTGTTCCGTGAGACCGGGATATGCAGTTTGCATGTTTTTTGCGACTACCGCAGTCGCTTTAAACAGAAACGGTTTGTTTGCGCCAAAAAGTTTGCCTTGGCGAAGTGCGCGTCGTAATATCCGTCTTAGTACATATCCTCTGCCTTCATTAGAAGGCAAAATACCATCACCAATGAGAAGTGTCATAGCGCGGGTATGGTCGGCCATCATGCGCAATTTACCGATATTAGGTTTAACTTCAATGTTGAGTTCATCAGCAAGCCATTCAATGACCGGCATGAACAGGTCCGTGTCAAAGACATTGTTTTTACCATTGGCGACAGCAACGAGACGCTCCAGTCCCATACCCGTGTCAATGTTTTTTCTCGGCAAATTCTTTAAGGACCCATCTTCCTGACGGTCAAACTGGGTAAATACGAGGTTCCAGACTTCCAGGTAACGGTTGCAGCTGCATGCAGGTCCGCAGTCAGGTTTCCCGCACGACATCTCCGGCCCGAGATCAAACAATATTTCGGAACACGGACCGCACGGTCCCGTGGGCCCCATATTCCAGAAGTTTGTATCATCGCCCATGGGAATAATTCTTGACGGGTCAACGATATCCTTCCATATGTCGTAAGCCTCGCTGTCATCTTTATAGACAGTAATATAAAGTTTCTCCGGCGGGAGGTTCATCTCATGAGTTAGAAATTCCCATGCCCACGCAACTGCTTCTTTTTTAAAATAGTCGCCGAAAGAGAAATTGCCCAGCATTTCAAAAAATGTCAAGTGGCGATTGGTAATGCCCACCTCATCTATATCAGAGGTGCGAAAACATTTCTGGCAGGTTGTCGCCCGGGTAAAGGGATCTTTGCTCAAACCCAGAAAATTCTTCTTAAACTGGACCATTCCCGCTGATGTAAACAGGAGTGTCGGGTCGCTTGCTGGTATTAACGAATCAGAGGGGCGGATTGTGTGACCGTTACGCGCAAAAAAATCGAGAAATGACTGGCGTATTTGTGACGAATGAATGGTTTTCATAATGTGATGATTGTACCAAAAAAAGAAAAAGGCGGCAAATACGTATAAGTGTATCTGCCGCCTTTTAAGGTCGGTTACAAGGGAGAGGTTATTGTTTGTCTGCTTTTTTGCAGCAGGTGCAGCATGAGCAATTCTTTTTTCCTTTACCATCACACATCATCTTTGAATATTTGTCTTTTTGGTCAGGGGTTAGAATGCCAAATTCCTTTTCTTTGGTGTCCATCATAGCCATTTTATTCTGAGTCATTAAAGAGTCAATCTCTTGAATTTTTGTTTTAGCAGTAGAGAAGTCCGGTGGATTTTTTTGCAATGCTTCCATCTTTGCCTGCTCGTCACCCTTGAGAGTGGATGAACGTTTGTCACAGTCATCTTTAAATGCTGTCCATAACGCAGCTATTTGTTTTGCCTGGTCAGCGGAAAGATTGAGTTGCTTGGTCATTTTCTTGAGCATCTTGTCATGTTGTGCATCTTTGGTTTTTGTGCAGCAACAGTCTTTACAGCAACTCATATCCGCAAACAGATTTGCCGAAAACAACATCATACCTGCAACGAAAAACAGTATCAGTTTCTTCATGCGTTTCTCCTGTTATAGTTCTCCGGTGAGAACGAATTCTGAATGTACCGCCTGTCGTTTAATGTATCAAACCCTTGAAATAGAGTCTCCTTTCTTTAAAATGTACGCAAAGACAAAAAAATGTTATATGTTTTGCATATGTTCAGCTAGGTATGAACTTCGCACATAGGCTGCGCTGGCACAGTGTTTAAATCCCTTATTGAGGGCTATTTTTTTGAACTGTTCAAACAAAGCCGGAGGACAATAGTTTTGAACGGGATAATGCTTTCTGCTGGGGGCCAGATATTGGCCGATAGTCAATATATCACACTTGATGGCTCGAAGGTCATCCATAACCCGGGTGACTTCATCAACATCTTCTCCCAGCCCCACCATGATACCCGATTTGGTGACCAGTCCCGCCTCTTTCGCCCATCGGAGAATTTTCAATGAACGCTGATAGTTCGCTCCACAGCGGACCATGGAGTATAGACGAGGCACTGTTTCAAGATTATGAGAGAAAACGTCCGGCAGGGCATTGCAAACGGTCGTACAGGCGTTGCGATCGCCCCCGAAATCAGGTACTAAAATCTCAACTTTTGATCCAGGAAGTCGTGACTTAATGGATGCAATGGTTTCAACGAAGTGTCGTGCGCCTCCATCATCAATATCGTCGCGAGTGACAGATGTAATGACGACGTAGCGCAGTCCCATCATCACAACGGCATCGGCAACACGATCGGGCTCGCTCGGATCGAGCGGTACGGGGGTTCCCCTGTGGACAGCGCAGAAATGGCAACCGCGCGTACACGTAGTCCCTGCAATAAGGAATGTTGCCGTTCCCTGGCAAAAACATTCTCCTATATTGGGGCATTTGGCGCTTTCGCACACCGTATGCACTTGTGCTGTGCGCAGTGTTTTTTTCAGTTTTTCTATATCGGAAAGATTGATGTGTTTTTTTTGAAAAACCATTTCGTTTAACAGTTCCCGACCAGCTGGTTCGTGTATGGTCATCTTTACGGGTTATATACACTCATAGAGACTGCATCTTCATGTGAACGCGCCGCTGTAAAGTGCGTTATCGTTTACTCAAATAGATACAACCAGACTTATAATGTATTTTAGTGCAGTTGTCAATAGGAATATATCATGAATATCTTATTTAGTGCCTTTCAAATGCTTTGAAAGAGTTTTATAGTCCATGGTGTTTAAAACATCTTGTTTTTCAAGCCATCCGCGCTGGGCAACTGAAACCCCAAATTGCATATAGTCGAGTTCCTGTTGAGTATGTGCATCAGTTCCGATGCACAGTTTAATTCCCATTTCTTTTGCTTTTTTGCAATAAATATCCTGCAACTCGAGTCGATAGGGTTGCGCATTGATCTCAAGTGACTTGTGATAGTCTCGGGCGGCTTTGAGCACCTTTTCAATATCAACGGGATAAGCTTCCCGTTCGCCCAGAAGACGACCCGTCAGGTGTCCTATACAATGCACATGCGGATGGCTGATGGCAGCAATGATGCGCCGGGTGATTTGTTCTTCAGTCTGCTTGAACCCCGAGTGAATAGAAGCTATGACAAAATCAAGTTGTTGTAATAGCTCATCAGCATAATCTATGGTTCCATCTGCGAGAATGTCCACTTCAGTTCCGCACAGAACGGTTATCCCGGTATTTTTCTTATTGTACGCCTGCACCTCAAGCATCTTTTGCCGGAGGCTGTCCGGTGATAATCCGCGTGCCACCTTAAGGCTCTGGGAATGATCGGTTATAACGATCCATTGATATCCCAACGATGTGGCTTTATCCGCCATCTCAGCAATTGAGTGATCTCCATCACTATAGGTTGAATGTGTATGGAAATCCCCTTTGATGTCGTCACGCTCAATTAATTTCGGCAAAGTACCTTCAACCGCCGCCTCAATTTCTCCCCTGCATTCACGCAAGACAGGTGGGATGTAGTGCATACCGACTTTTTGATACATTTCCTCTTCAGTGACTCCTCCCAGAGAAACATTTTTATCTTTGAGAGAAAAGATTCCGTATTCGTTTATTGTCATTCCCTTGTCTCGTGCAAGGCTTCGCAAGGCGACATTGTGATCTTTCGAACCGGTAAAATACAATAGTGCCGCGCCGAAACTGCTGGGATCAATGACTCGTAAGTCGATTTGCACCCCGTCATTAGTCAGGATAGCTGCTTTTGTGTCGCCTGTGGCAAGTACCGAGTGTACATGTGGTAAGGAAACGAATTGATCAATCACCTTTTTCTCTTCATTTCTTTTAGTCACACAGAGAATGTCTATGTCGCCAATGGTTTCTTTCTGACGCCGCAAAGATCCTGCGTATTGTACGGTAATAACGGCTGGGTTTTTCTTTAAAAGCGCGATCACTTCTTCAGCAAGTAATACTGCTTCATGTATTAGTACTCGCGTTGACGTCCGGCTCTTAAAAGCAACTGACTGCAATATATTTTTTTCGGTCTTCTCGCCGAAACCGGCAAGGTCCCGTAATTTACCTGCGGCAGCTGCCGCACGTAATTGTTCAATGGAAGAAATATGCAGCTTATCATAAAGAATCTTTGTTTTTTTCGGTCCCATTCCCTGAAGTGCCATGATTTCAAGAAGACCAGCCGGAAACTGGCGTTTCATCTCGTCAAGATCAGCGATATGGCCCGTCTTGAGAAATTCAACAATGCGCTCGGTCATTCGAGGGCCTATCCCTTTGATTTCTTTCAATCGTCCTTCGGCAACTACTGTTTCAATTGATTCATTGAGCGATTCTAGTGATCGAGCAGCTTTTTCATATGCCACAATATGAAACCGGTTGTCTTCAGAAGAAAGAGCTAACAATTCCGCTATTTCCATTAACTTTTTAGCCAGTTCTTTGTTTTTCATTGCAATCCGTTTCTTATGAGTTGTCTGCGGTATAATGTGTGATCTAACCGAGCGCTGGTGTTTCTATATTAATGCTTGAAATGCCGCATGCCGGTCATGACCATGGACATATTTTGTGCATTGGCTGCCTTGACTGAATCTCCGTCGCGGATTGAGCCGCCGGGCTGGATAATGGCAGAAACACCGATCTTTGCCGCCTCATTAACGACATCATTGAATGGGAAGAATGCATCCGATGCAAGTACCAGTGGGATTTGCTTCTCATCAAGACCGTGGTGAACAGACTTCATTTTTTGGGCTGCGATGTTGAGCGAATCGATGCGACTCATTTGTCCGGCTCCTACGCCGACCGTCTGACAACCGCGAACGAGTATAATGGCGTTTGATTTGACATGTTTACACAATGTCCATGCAAAAATGAGTGAGTCCATTTCCTGCATTGACGGGGGGCGTACTGTCATGGTATTGGTTTCATTGAGAAGAGCATTGTCCTTATCCTGAACCAGCATCCCACCCGTTAACGCGCGCACTTCAATGTCTGTTGGCCGATCAGACTTCTTCATTGCTGGCTGCTCTAAAATACGGAGATTCTTTTTTGTACTAAATATTTCTTTTGCTTTAGCACTGTATGATGGAGCAATAATGCATTCAGTAAATAGTTTGGTAATTTCAATCGCCTCATTTTCACCGATTTCTCTATTGACGGCAATAATACCGCCAAAGGCGCTGACCGGATCACATGCCAACGCGCGCTGATATGCATCTATAATGGATGTTGACGATGCGCACCCGCACGGATTGTTATGTTTTATGATGGCACATGTGGGTTCAGTGAACTCAAGGATCAGCCGCCACGCAGCATCAAGATCAAGGTAGTTGTTGTACGACAACTCCTTTCCTTGAAGAATTTTTGCATTTACGACGCAAGGAACGTTCTGCTGGGAGCGGTTATCATAGAGCGCCGCTTCCTGATGCGGGTTTTCCCCATAACGCAAAGCTGACGTCTTTTTAAGTGGAATGGTCATTGTTTCAGGGAATTTCTCGCGCGTAAAATAATTTGAAATCAGGCTGTCGTAATATGCCGTATGACGAAACGCTTTAGCTGCAAGGGCTTGACGAGTTTCAGTGTTTATGGTTCCCGCAACTAGCTTCTCGATCAGGATTGCGTAATCGGCCGGACTGGTGACGATTAGGACATCAGTGAAATTCTTTGCTGCTGCCCGGATAAGTGCGACCCCGCCAATATCGATGTTTTCGATAACCTCATCGGTGATGCCTGTTGTGCCGTGGCGTGCAAGTTCTGTAATCGTTTCTTCAAACGGATAGAGATTGACGGCAACTATATCGATGGGTTCAATCTCATATTTTTTCATTTCTTGCAGATGGGTGATGTTATTTCGCTTTGCAAGAATGCCGCCATGAATTTTAGGTTGCAACGTTTTAACCCGCCCGTCAAGTATTTCGGGAAACCCGGTAATATCACATATTTCTTTGCATTCTATGGCGTTTTGCATCAACGTTTTTGCTGTTCCCCCGCTCGATATAATTTCATAACCCAAAGCGCTTAGTGTCCGCGCGAACTCAACAACCCCCGATTTGTCAGAAACGCTGATCAATGCCCTTTTTGTCATGACTGCTCCTTTTATTTTATTGAAGAGTATTATTGTGCTGACGTATCTCGTTATCAAGCTGCCTGAGTGCCTTTTGAATCCCCTCTATAGAAAAGCCACGGCGCACGAGAAACCCCATCAATCGCCGTGCGGCGTCACCTGGAGCACTGGCCTGCATACGTTTAAACCGGTTGCGGGCAAGATTTATTATCTGTTCAATTTCGGTATCCGGGTCTTCTTTATAGACACGCAAGATGTCGGTAATTAGTTCTGTTGCAATCCCTTTTTTGAGCAACTCAAACCGGATTGCATCCGCGCCTTTTCCCTTATTGACGAGAAAATTAAAGAAATCATGAGCGAAACGTTCGTCGTTGACATAATTTAATTCCGTTAAACGAACCAGCACGGCATCAACGATTGCTCGGTCATATTTCTTGGCAGACAGTTTCTCTTCTAATTCTCTTCTGCTCCGTGCACGTAAAGATAACAGCGACAAGGCATATGCAAGAGCTTTTGTATACAGTTCTTTCATGACTCTATGAGTTCATATTTCCGGCTTCCAAGGCCTAATTCTTCTGCATAGCTCAATTGAACTGTCCAGTCGATCTCCGGAAACAGGTGGCGCCAAAAATCTCCGCCATATCGCGCGTTGACAATATCCGCGCTTGCCTGGTCAAGCGCAACGGGATCACTGCTCGCCATGATACCGATATCGTCCATTAACGGTTTTCCGGTGACAGGATAACAGTCGCAGTACTGGGTTATATTGTTCAAATAATTAATACTGTAGTGTGATTTATTACGAGTGACCCCATAGGCGTATTCAACGATTTTTTCCTGGACTGCGCTCGTTGTTGAGTCCCAGGGGATATTGAACACATTCTGACGACAACTCAGTATGCATTCGCCGCAGCCAACGCAGTTTTTCCCTTTAAAAGATATCTTCTTTTCTTTGAGCTCAAGAGCTCCCGTTGCGCACCATTTAACGCATTGCCCGCAGCCGATACAAGCGTCGAGGTTTACTGAAGGTTTTAGAGTATCATGCATCGCATACTTCCCTGCCCGTGAGCCGCATCCCATACCAATGTTTTTAAGTGCTCCACCGAATCCGGATATCTCGTGTCCCTTAAAATGGTTTAAAAAAATTAAGGAATCAGCATAAAAAATGGCATTGGCAATGTGTACGGTTTTTAAATGTTTTAAATTTACCGGAACCGGCACACTGCTGTTGCCGCGCAACCCGTCAGCAATAATAACCGGACAACCGCAATTTGTAAGATTAAACCCGTGACTGTCGGCAACGATCAGATGATGATACGCATCGGCTCTTTGACCGACATATATGGTGTTTGCGTCAGTCAAAAAAGGATACGCGGTTTTTTGTTTGACATCTTCTATAACGGGTTTTATCAGCTCAGGTTTAATGTAACCATCGTTTCCCTGTTCGCCAAAATGGATTTTAAGCGCAACAAACTCATTTGAAGAAATATGAGTGGAAATACCTATTTTCTGTAGCCACTGAGGAAAGTGGGCGCGTTTTTCCCAGGCAAGCAAGTAAACTTTCGATGGCATATCGGTCTCCTTATTATCAGTGTGGGTTACCTTTAAGTGAGATATGTTCTATCTCAGTATAGCATGCTTCTGGTAGTGGTGTACTATTGCGAAGTATTTAGCTATTTCCCTTCTTGTAATACCGCAATAAACTGCTCTTCGTTGAGAATTGTAACTTCCAGCTTCCGCGCCTTGGAATATTTCGAGCCGGGATTTTCTCCGACAACCACATAGTCCGTTTTCTTGCTGACAGACGAAGTGGGATTGCCCCCGAGCGTTCTGATCTTTGCTTCCGCCTCAGGGCGGGACATCGTCTTTAGTTCTCCGGTCAACACAAAGGTTTTACCCGACAGCGGAGTGGGACCGGAATTCTTTTCGGGCTCAACCATGGCAATCCCATGACTTTTAAGAGCATCAATAAGCGCAATCACTGATTTCTGCCGGAAATAATCGTGTATCTCCTGGGCCATGACCGGACCAATCTCGTTAATCATTTGCAGCTCCTCAGTGCTTGCACGCATGAGCGCATCCATGCTCCGGTACCGCTCTGCAAGCACTGTCGCGGCCTTTTCGCCAACATGGCGTATTCCGAGGCCAAAAAGCAGACGGCTTAACGGATGTTTCTTACTCTTTTCAAGAGCATTTCGCAGGTTTTGCGCTTTTTTATCACCGAAGAGTTCCAGTGACATAAAATCTTCTTTGCTAATCGTATACAAATCGGCAATCGTTAACACCATTTTTTTGCGCACAAGTTGTTCAACCGCTACATCGCCCAGCCCTTCAATATCCATCGCCTCTCGCCGGGCGAAATGCGTCAGTTTTTGTTCGAGCTGAGCAGGGCATGATGGGTTGATGCACCGCAAAGCAACTTCTTCATCTTTTTCCTTGATTATCGGAGATTGACAGACGGGGCACGTGCGCGGCACTGAAAAAGAATGTTCTCTGCCGATCCTGTCGGGATTAACCACTTTAATAACTTTCGGTATGACGTCACCCGCGCGTTCGATCAATACGGTATCGTTAACCCTGACATCAAGTCGAGCGATTTCATCAAAGTTGTGTAATGTCGCCCGTGAAATAGTAACTCCTGATAATTCGATTGGTTCCAGGTCAGCCACAGGGGTGATCACTCCCGTTCGGCCTACCTGTACGCGGATGGCATTGAGCTTTGTGGTCGCCTGGCGGGCAGCGAATTTATACGCAACGGCCCAGCGAGGACTTTTGGCGGTAAAGCCCAGTATGCGTTGCTGCTCAAGAGAGTTTACCTTGATAACAATTCCATCGATCTCATAGGGTATAGTGTCACGTTTTTTT
>JBELAT010000063.1:0-11237 GCA_049508565.1 Endomicrobiales bacterium
AATTCAACACCTTTGATAGCTTGTATGGACATAAGCGACATCGCAATGCGGGCATCAAGCTTCTGGTCCCACTGTGTGTGGCTGCCCAGTCCCACCGGAACACCCTGAGCTACAACGGTAAAAATTCCACCGACAGTATCACCCCGCGTTTCGGCTTCAGAGATCGCGTCCATCATTTTCTTTTCGGCTGCGTGATCCGGGGTTCGCATCACTGATTTTTCTGCGTGCATCAGTATTTCGCGACCTGTTGAGTACCGCGAAATATCGGCAGAAATACCGCCGATTACTTTTACAAACGATCCGACACTCATGTCGAATGCTTTTAAAAACTTTTTACAGACGGCACCCGCAGCAACACGAGCTGCCGTTTCGCGAGCAGATGCGCGTTCCAAAATGTCACGCAGGTCCGTCCGGCCGTACTTGATTGCCGCAGCAAGATCAGCATGGCCGGGGCGGGGCCGGACTTGATGCGTCTTTGCATCGAGCTTATGAAATTCAGAGGCCATCAGCGTCTGCCAGTTCTGCCAGTCGAAATTTTTTATTACCATACAGATCGGTGAACCAATCGTTTCTCCCAGTCGAACACCGCCGACAAAATCGACCGCATCTTTTTCTATTTTCATCCGGGCACCGCGGCCGTAACCTCCCTGGCGGCGCGCCAGGTCTTTGTTTATATCTTCTGCGGACAGCGCAAGACCGGCAGGTACGCCTTCAAGGATAACCGTCAACTGTTTACCGTGGGACTCACCGGCAGTAACATATCTCAGCATATCATCTCCTAGTAATCGTTAAAAATCCATGGCGTTTTTTGCCTGAAAACAATATTTACAGACACTACGCCTTATCCACCTATATGAGTTGTATTTTGCAGCTGCTATGTATACAATTGTATGACTTTTAGGATGGTTAATCAAGGAAATATATGCATCCATCAATGAGTATTATCGGTTTTATTCTTTACTGCCTGATTTTCGCAATTGCATCATCGACGCTGTCAACGCCTAAGACATTCATTTTCCCTTTATAGTTGATATGGCGTAGATTACTCTGCGGCACAATCGCTTTTTCAAAGCCGAGTTTCTCCGCTTCCCCCAGACGTTCTGCTAGCATGGCGATGGAACGAACTTCTCCGGCAAGACCGACTTCACCCACAACAACACACTTTGCCGGGCACACAAAACCGCTATGGGCAGACGCGATCGCACAGGCAGTGGCAAGATCGATTCCCGTCTCTTTAATTTTCAGACCGCCCACCACATTGACGAAAACATCTTGCGTTTCAAGGTTCAGCCCGATCCTTTTTTCAAGAACCGCGATTAATATAGTCACCCGACCCGCGTCATAGCCGGTAACCATGCGTTTAGGAAAACCGAAGTTGGTTCGGGTCACAAGCGACTGCACCTCAAGGAGGAGCGGACGGGTACCTTCCATTGTTGTTGTTACAATACTGCCCGGCGCGTTGAGCGATCGTTCACCGAGGAAAAGCTGTGATGGATTAGTGATCTCACATAATCCGGTTGACCGCATCTCGAAAACGCCGATCTCGCTGGTCGGACCGAACCGGTTCTTGTATGCGCGCAGTATTCGAAACACCTGCTGACGCTCTGTTTCAAAATACAGGACAGTATCGACGATATGTTCAAGCACGCGGGGACCGGCAATATCTCCCTCCTTCGTTACGTGACCAAGGAGAAACACCGTCATCGCTTTGGATTTTGCTAGGCGCAAAAATTCAGCTGCACATTCCCGGATCTGTCCGACCGATCCTGGTGCACTGGACAGATCAGCACGGTAGGTAGTCTGGATAGAGTCGACAACAATATATTGAGGTCCCGTTTTTTCAACCGCCGCCAGCATATTTTCAAGATTCGTTTCAGAGACCAGGAAAAGATTCACCGAGCGCACACCGAGACGATCTGCCCGGGTTTTTACCTGTGACAGAGATTCTTCTCCGGAGATATATAATACCCGTGCGGTGCGCGATAACGCGGCAGACACCTGCAGCATCAGCGTCGATTTGCCGATTCCCGGCGCACCACCCAGAAGCACCAGCGATCCCGGAACGATCCCGCCGCCAATCATCCGGTCGAATTCACCGATGCCGGTAGAAACACGCTCGCAAGCTGCAATCGAAACATCATCAATCGCAACTGCTTCTGATGAAAAGTCTGTTAATTGCCGGACATGGCGCACAGAAGGTTCAGCCGCCTGGATTTCTTCAACAAACGTATTCCATTTCCCGCAGTCCGGGCACTTTCCCATCCATTTTGCCGAAGAATATCCGCACTCCTGACACCGGAAGACAGATTTAATTTTAGATTTTTTCATCTGATAGTTATCCTTCACCTCATTGTTATAGGAACCACGTCATAGGAATAGCTGTTAATCGATCATGCAAACGGCGCGCGGCACTGCCACCGTATAATATGACCCCGTATGCATGCGGGAATTCATCTAAAAATGCCAGCACATGCCGGGCATCGCTGATCGACACATTTTCAGAGGACTTTACCTCCACTGCCAGCAGATGCTTACCCTGCTCAATAATAAAATCTATTTCTGCGCCGGTTACGGTACGCCAATAATGAACATCAGGACGCGGAACCATAGACTCGCCGTATGTAATGAGATGTTGTAATACCAGTGTTTCCAGAAGCGCACCCCACTCACGTGTCTCATGAGAGACAGTATCGTCATATATACCGCATAGAAATGCAGCGAGACCGGTATCGAGATAGTATGCCTTGGGCGCTTTAACCAGGCGTTTTGTTTTGCTGCGGGCGTAGGCGGGAACCCGCATCAGCAAATAACTCGTCTCGAGCAGGTTGAGATAACGGAAAACCGTTGGCTGACTGACTTTAATGTCGCGCCCGATATCGGCCTGGTTCACGACGCCCCCTGATCGCAGCGCCACCGCTCTCATCAGTGTTCTGAAATCCACTACCGAATCCACCTGCGATAACTGCCGCAAATCTCGTTCCAGATACGTGCTGACATACCCTTCCCACCACTGCGTTACTGATTCCTGAGATGACATTGCTAGCGTAGCAGGCATACCGCCACGCATGATAAACCGTTTGATATCTTTTGCTGAAGGTATATTTTTCCCCTCCGGAAGACCGCCGGCCATAAGCGCTGCCAGTGGATTTTCTTCAGCGCAACCCCGCATTTCGCGTAATGTCATCGGATGCATGGCCGTGTATACCGCTCTGCCTGCAAGGGATTCAGATACGTGTGACATCAGTAAAAGATTTGCCGACCCGGACAGCACGAACCGGCGGCGCAATCGATCCTCATCTACCGTCTTCTTGATTGCCCGCAGAAGATCGGGATAACGCTGTACTTCATCGATAATAATCCTGTCGGTATCCTGCCACACTATTTCCGGAACTGTCTGAATCTGGCGGAAAACCTCATAATCATCAAGCGTAATATATCGCCACCCCCGGAACTGGGCATCTTTTTTAAGAAAGGTACTTTTTCCAACCTGACGTGCACCGGTAATCACCAGTACAGGATCATCCTTTAATGCCACAGCAACTCTGTGATGCATCGTTCGGGGTATGTATTTTAATTCAGATGATGTATAATTATTATTCACACTATGAATTATATTACTTTATTCAAGCGGTGTCAACAGTGGCTAAAGGGTTGTTTTTCTGACGTCAGAAGGGTCCAGAAGACGCGCAGTGGATTATAAGGTCATATTACGGTCGTGCTAAACCAACGAGACCGAGAATATAGGCGATATCATCATCACGAAGGATGACGTTTCCGTAAACCATGGTATGATAGTTATACGATACATCTTCCTGTTGGAGGCCGATAAATGCCCAATTGGTAACGGCAAAACGGGCACCGACGTTAATGACCGGTTTGTCAATCGGCGTTTCGCGGCCGAAGTCAAAGCCTTCAACCGTTAGCTCAAGACGTTTCCAGGGATCCCATTTATATAAGGGACGCACTCGAATACCAAGACCAGCCGTTGTGCGAATCATACCGGCATACCCTTCCAGTGCCGTCCACTGTTGTCCAAACAGGAAATTAAGAGTATTCTTTGCCTGTGAATCCGGCGTCATAGAACTGGGATCTCCCACATTGGTAACGCCGAGATAATAATATTTGCCCGCGTGCGGCTTGATATAGAGTCCCACATCGTTGCGAGCAATTCCTTCGGTCGCATCATACCGCATCTCATAGTTCCAGTCCGTCTCGATCAAATTGAGGCGTCGTAACGCCTGTTTTGCCTGATGTGCCGTTTCTTTAACCTCGGAAACTGTTTCTTTTAGATTTTCGCCCATCTCTTTATCTGAAACGAGTTTACCGATGGTACCTTCGCCTGAGTTTATCCGCTCAAGGATCGAATCCATCTTGTGTGCGACGGACCGGATCTCTATGATTGCAGAATGTATATCTTCTTTGTTATCGGCGGTCATATCAGCCAGATCGCCCGTAAAATTATTGACGTTGTCAACAATATTAACCACTTTATTTTCCTGCTCGGAGATTGCTCGCCTGAGCGTTCCCGATATATCGCGCAGATTTTCAAGCGTTTCTGAAATAGTTTTTCCCAGAGGCTGCCCGTTATTGCCTTGAAACGATTCTACCAATTGATCAATTCGCTCCATCGTGTCGGAAATAAGTTTATCAAACGATACCGGATCAATACCGGCTATGGTATCGCCCTCGTTGAGCACCGGCGCTTCGGACGTTCCCATAGTTAATTCCAGATATTTTGATCCGATGATACCGGTTGCCACGATACTTGCATGGGCATCTGCATGAATCTCGATAGTACGATTGATCCAGACAGTCACTTTCGCTTTATTGCCCGCAAGAGTAATGTTCTTGACAGACCCCACTTCAACACCAGCGATTTTTACTTTCGCTTTTGCCGGCAGACCGGCTATATCATGAAAAGTAATATTGAGGGTATAGCGGGGCTGAAACTGGAAATCACCGAGCATCACGATGGTTAGAATGAAACAGAATATTCCCGCAAAGACAAAAATACCGAGTTTTGTTTCTTTAGTCATAATTGTCCCTCAAGTAAACGATTTCTCAATATCAACTGTTATGGGCCCGTGGCTGAGACCCTCTACGAACTGGTGTACGACAGGATTAGTCGTACTCTTGACTTCTTCCGGTGTTCCGATGAAAATAATCTTCCCCTCATAGAGCATCGCTATCCTGTTTGAAATTTTATACGCTGACTTCATGTCGTGTGTCACGACAATTGACGTTATGCGCAGTTGTGTCTGAAGATGTAAAATAAGCTCATTGATAACATCCGCCATTATCGGGTCTAGTCCCGTGGTCGGCTCATCGTACATGACGTATTGCGGCTGGCACGCGATGGCCCGCGCCAGGCCTACGCGCTTTTTCATGCCGCCGGAAAGTTCCGCAGGTTTGAGCTTTTGTATTCCTTTAAGACCTACCATGGCCAGGCACTCTTCCACCCGTGCGCTGATCTTGGTCTCATCAAAATTTGTTAAGTTGTGCAGGCCGAACCCGACATTTTCTTCAATAGTCAGGGAATCGAACAATGCCGCTCCCTGGAAGAGGTAGCCAAACTTCTTTTGGACATTTAAGAGTGCCGCATCGTTGAGGTCGGTAATTGCCTTTCCATCAATACGTATCTCGCCCTGATCAGGTTTGAGCAGCCCCATAATGTTTTTGAGCAGAACGCTCTTGCCGGTGCCGGACCCCCCGATGACGGTTAGTGTCTCACCATCGAAAACATCAAGATCAAGTCCCCGAAGGACCTGTTTTGAACGGAACGATTTATAGACGCTGGAAACCTGTATCATCTATCCAATCCCTAAGGCAACCAGCAGCGCCGTTAAAAAATAATCAGATATCAAAATGAGCATCATTGAGATCATCACTGCTCCCGTCGTCGATCTCCCTACGCCTTCAGCTCCGCCTTCGCACTGGAAGCCTTGATAGACAGCAACCGTGACAATGATAAGCCCGAAGAAAATTGATTTGATAAACCCGTGCATAAAATCACGGATCAACATGTAATTGAAAATGTCATCCCAGTAGACCGATGACGGGATATCCCACCGGTATATAGTAACCAGAAGGCCGCCGAGGATGCCAATGATGTTTGCCATGACTGTCAGAACCGGCACCATGATGCCGCACGCGATGAACCGGGGAACTGCCAGATAGCGTACGGGATTGGTACCGAGCGTGTACAGGGCATCTAACTGTTCTGTCACGCTCATGGTTCCTATCTCTGCAGCAATCGATGCGCCGACACGACCGGAAATAACGACTGCCGTCAACACCGGCCCGAGTTCTTTGACCAGTGAAAATCCGACGACGGTACCGATAAAGATCGGTTCATTAAAAATATTGCGTGCCGATGCCCCGGTCTGCAAAGCAAGCACCATCCCCGTAAACAGCGACGACAAAATGATCACCGGCGATGAATTGATGCCTATTTCAACCATCTGGATAACGGTGTTGCGGGTATTGATAGCCCCGCGCAAGATCCAGCCAAACGTCTGAATGACCAGAAGAGTGACCCGGCCCAGCATGGAAGAAAAATCAAGAAATTTTATACCCAGTTTGTAAAAAACGCGGTCCGGATATTCTCTCGTGTCATTCATATCAGAATCCGGGGAACCCGTGCACTGATGCTGCAGGTTACCTCATAGCTAATTGTACCGGTCGCGCGCGCAATCTCATCAGCGGTAATACATTCTGTGCCCTGGCGGCCAATCAATACTGCTTCGTCGCCGATAGCAGCTGCCGGTACAGCCGTTACGTCAACCATGATCATATCCATCGTTACGCGGCCAACGACTGGGCATCGTCTGCCCCGGACCAGCACTGTGGCATTATTGGACAATAGCCGGTTGTACCCGTCGGCATAACCGACAGGCAGGGTCGCAATAACGGACAACCGTTTGGTAATGAAGGTTCTGCCGTAGCTGATGCTGGTCTGCCGGGGAACGCGCTTGAGAAAAACTATGTGCGTTTTCCATGAGAGTACGGGGGTGACTTTAATTTTTTTCTCAGCACTCTCGCATGGTAAGAGGCCGTAAAGACTGATTCCCGGACGCACCGCATCAAAATTAAGGTCTTTCCCTTTAAGTATTGCCGCTGAATTAGCCGCGTGCGCCATGAAACGCAAACCCGACTTGCGCGCATATGCAACAACACCCGAAAAAGCGGCCTGCTGTTGGCGGGTGTATCCCGTCTCGCAGTCGGCAGCAGAAAAATGGGTGTATATCCCGTCGAGATTAACTGCCGGAAGAGTTTTTATTTTATCTATAAGACGCACCGCATTGCTGGGGGATACACCGATCCGACCCATGCCGGTATCGATTTTCAAATGAAATCCCGCGGTGACTTTCAGCCGCTTGGCGCAGCGGACAAACTCCTGCAACCCCTGGAAACTCGAAATAGTGGGGATCAACCGGCAGCGCAAGGCTATGGAGAGGTTTTCAAGAGGGTACAGACTTCCCAGAATGAGGATGGGAGAGCTAATACCTGCATCGCGCAGCGTTATCCCTTCTTCGATGGAAGAGACACCGAGCATCTTAACGCCCGCGCTAACAGCACACCGCGCCAGGGGAACAGCCTGATGCCCGTATGCGTTCGCTTTAACTACAGCGATGATACCGATTTTCGTCCCGACGTACGCTTGAATTTTTTTGATGTTTGAACGGAAGGCAGACTGATCGATTTCGACCCAGGTGGGCCTGTACACTACCCCAGCTCTATTCCAACACGATGACCACGTGTCTTCATGATGACTGCAGGTTTTATTTTGCATACAATAATTAAGAGTTAAAACTCTTACACTGCTGTTTCTATTTTAGAAAAATCTTCAAACCTTGTATAGTCTTTTTCAAATATCAGATTGATTTCGCCGGTCGGACCGTTACGCTGTTTTCCAACAATGAGCGTGGCGCTTTTCTCTTTATCCGGATCGTCCCTCTTATAATATCCTTCACGATAGATAAACGCCACAACATCAGCGTCCTGCTCAATCGCACCTGACTCGCGCAGATCAGAAAGTTGTGGTTTGCCTTCCCGTCCCTTTTCTTCGGGTTTGCGTGAAAGCTGGGACAGCGCAACAACGGGTACCTTCAGGTCGCGAGCCAGACCTTTAAGCGATCGGGAAATTTCCGATATCTCCTGCTGGCGCGATTCCACGCGGCTTGAACCGCGCATAATCTGTATATAGTCGATCATCACCAGAGCAAGCTGCTGGCCCCTGGCCTCAAGATCCGAAGCAAGACGGCGGGCCCGTGCACGCAGTTCCAGGACACTGAGTGAAGAACTGTCATCAATATATATGGGTGATTCGGCAAGACGGGAGGCAACCGTTGTCAGTGTTGACCAGTTGTGCGTGCTAATGTATCCCTGACGCGTGCTGTGTGAGTTTACCCGGGCTGCGGAACACAGAAGGCGCAGCATCAGGGACTCCTTTGACATTTCCAGAGAAAAAAGAGCAACCGGCTTTTTTTCAATCATGGCAACATGTTCGGCGATGTTGAGAGCAAACGCCGTTTTTCCCATGGATGGCCGCGCGGCAATGATAATGAGTTCCGATGGCTGCAGCCCGGCCGTAATCTTATCGAAATCGGCAAATCCGGTACGCAACCCCGGAACGTCCCGTTTGTCTGAATGAAGTTTTTCCAGCCGCTCCAGCGTCGGATGAATGAGATCGGACAGCGGCGTGAACCCTTTGGTCGCACCTTTTTGAGCGAGGCCAAAGAGCAGCGACTGTGACTGGTCCATGATCTCGTCAGCGGGTATTTTTTCGTTGAATGCAGAGGTTACGATCTGGGTGCCGGTCGTAATCAGCTGGCGCAGAATAGATTTGTCACGGACAATAGCAGCATAATACTCGACATTAGCGGCCGTTGAAACAGAATTGATAGCGGAGGTCAGAAATCCCGTTGCTCCGGCCTCTTCGAAAAGCCGGTGTTTTTTGAGTTTTTCACCAACGGTAATAATATCTACCGCATGGTTCTCCATATAAAGATCCCGCATGGCGACAAACAGGTGCCGATGCACATCTTTGTAAAAGTCGTTCTCAGTAACGATATCGATTACTTTGGTAATCGCCTCTTTTTCGATGAGCATCGATCCCAGGATAGCTATTTCCGCTTCCAGGGCCTGTGGAGGGACGCGATCAATATCTGCCATACGATTTATTTATAAAGGGTGCACCGTTTATTCTTTTTTACTTTCTCCGCTATCTTCCGGTGCTGCTTCCTGTTCCGGTTCCGCAGTATGTTCGTGGCTTTTTTCCGCAACAACCCATACTTTTGCTTTGGCTATAACTTCCGGATGAAGCCGAATATCAACGGTATATGCTCCAACCTCTTTGATAGGTTCGGGAAGAAGGATCGCATGCTTCTCGATCGTAAAACCGTTTTCTCCTAAGGCTCGCGCGATATTCGTGTTGGCAACGGAGCCAAACAGCTTACCCGCGTCACCTACCTTGACGGTAATCATAACGGATACTGCCTCGATCTTTTGGGCGAGTTCTTTGGCAGTGGCGATAATTTGATCCCGTTCTTTTTCCAGCGTATGTTTCTGGCGTTCCCAGAGCTTCATGTTGCCAGTGGACGCTTCCATAGCCAACTTTTGAGGGAACAGGTAATTGCGGGCAAAACCATCAGCGACATCTTTAATGTCGCCCTGTCGCCCGACGTTAGTTATATCTGAACGCAATATGACTTTCATACTAACTCCTTTTAAGCGATAGTACATTTCCCTATTGCATACGAGCCATGAATCGCTGACTTCGCGTCGTTACAGGAACGCTGCAATCTGGAATGTACCGTATTTCGTTAAATAACCGAGAATGGCAGCAGCGCCAGCATGCGGGCCCGCTTAACACCGGACGTTAATGACCGCTGATGTTTAGCACAGGTACCGGTAATACGGCCGGAAAGAATCTTTCCCCGCTCGGTGATAAAATTACGCAGCATGCTAACGTTCTTATAATCGATTTCCATCTTGTCGGCGCAGAAGCGGCACACTTTGCGCTTCATCGGCCCGCCGCGTTTAAACCGTCCTGCCGGCCGGGGTTTTCCCGGGCCTCTGGGTCTTGCTGATGTAATAGCCATACAAACTCCTTACCGTAGAAAATTATGAAAAATTACTCTATTCCTCATTTTCTATTTTTTTATTAAAAAGGTATTTCATCTTCATCAGGTAACGCCGCGACATCTGCTTCATCAGCCCCCGGCTTTGCACCACTCGTGCCGGGTTCCTGCGGTGTTTCCGGCTTGGACAAAAACTGTACCCGCCGCGCCACAACTTCAATGGTCGTCCGCTTTTGACCTTCTTTGGTTTCCCACTGACGGCTTTGAATACGGCCCTCTACGTGGACGGGAAACCCTTTTTTCAAGCGTTCACCACACCGTTTTGCCGATTCGCCCCAAACGACAACACCGATAAATGTCGTATCGTCCTTCCACTCCCCCGTCGTGCTTTTAAAACGCCGGTTAACAGCGATATCAAACGAACACACAGCATCGCCCTTGGCAGTAAAACGTACTTCAGGATCGCGCGTCAGCCGTCCTACCAGGGTAACACTATTCTGCTCGGGGAGCCGCAGGTTGTTCTGGTTCATTGGGTTTGACCTCCTCTACAACCGGTTTAACAGCTTCAACCGCCGGTTTGGCAACCACAACTTTTTTCTTTTCAACTTTGACGGTGAGATAACGGATGACCTGGTCGTTTACCTTAAAGAAATTCTCGAGGCCGGCAATGAGTTCACCGGTACCGGTCATTTCAAGGTACACATAATTGCCTTCCCGGAACTTGTTAATCGGATAGGCAAGCCGTTTGCGACCCAATTGCTGAAGCAGAGTGATTGTGCCACCCGCAGTTTCAACAACTTTTTTGACTTTAGAGACGAGATCTTCAACTTTTTCGGCGGATACTTCAGGCGAGCAAATAAACGTGGTCTCATAGCGAGACATAGACAACACCTCCTTTCTGGATTTCCCTCGTGCGAGGGGTAGCCCCTGCTCTGTGGCAGGAGCAAAAGAGAAACTCGTCCGGTAACATCCGGACTAATAACGGGTCTTATAGTAGCAAATTACGGACCGATTGACAAATTGCAAATAAAGAGGGTATTGTACAATAAAGTGTAGAAGTTGTAGTTTTTCTTTTTTTGCTTCTTTTTTTCTTTTAAAAGTTGACAAACAAAAGAAAAGGGGCTATTCTCCCATAAGTTACGCTCAATAACCTAA
>JBELAT010000064.1:0-13762 GCA_049508565.1 Endomicrobiales bacterium
GCCTATGAGCTGTTTCAATAATCACGATAGCATTCAACGCATTATTTACGCTATATTCTTTAGACAAAATGCTATTTGGAAGAATGCCCCTTTAAAACTTCAACACAAAATTTGACATTACCTAGGGCTGTTTTTTTGATTTTGAAGGATGTTCGTTAATGAAGGGCCATATGAGTAAACGTGAAAGAACCAGCCAATGAACATATGATTACCAACAAAGATGAGATTTGAAAGACAATAAAGCACCGCATAAAAGCAATGGGACCCTAATGGAGTTGATTCATTTCTTAGTTTTAAAGTCTCAATTGAAACAATGTGTTCAAGGTATTAGATATTGCCATTATTATTGACACATCAACAATGGCAATCGGTGAATGTAAAAATCCAGATGACGAACATGGCTATATAGCGCACTAGAGAACGCGTAATAGTCTCTTGTAAACTTCATCGTCATTGCGTTTACCAATGAGAATGATTTCCAGTGCATCAGAATTGACTCTATAGATAATGCGATACTCTCCACTGTCAGCCCGGCGGTAATGAGAAGCTTTGCCTTTCATTGCAATAAAGTCTGGAGGGTCAGGCATTTCCCTCAACACCATTATTTTCGCACCGATCTGTCGTGCATCTTTTGCTGGAATAGTGCGAATGAATTACTCTGAGTTTCGTGAGAAGTTAATCTTTAGCATGAAGAATATCTTTTAATAACTTTTCACTGTGTTTTTTACCGATGAAACCATCTTTTATAGCAATGTCAGCCTTCGAGGCCCAGTATAAATCTTCTAATTCTCCCAAGCGGGTATACTCCTCTGTTGATATCAGCACAGCTACTTTGCGGTTTTTCTTCTCAATCATAACCGGTTCATGTTGTGCGGTATCAAGAAGGAGCCCAAAATGGTCCTTCGCTTGTTTGGCAGCGAATGTCCTCATAATTCCTCCATAAGAGATCTAATAGCTCTTATGTTTATTTTAGATCTTATAGTTTTTTTGTCAATATGTATTATTGTCATATTATAGCGCTAAGAAATGGCACAAATAACAAGGTGTTTTATAATTCGGTCAAAACTTTCTATTCCACTGCTCAGATAAATAACGTGATGACATCAAAGCGTACTGCATACTTTTTTCACTGTCTGAAATAGAGCTTTTAATCAACGAATCACCCACCTGACGTGAAAAATGGAATTCAAACCCACATTCCACCTCACTCATACGGCCCATAAGCGATGGGATATGAATTGACCCTTCAAGAAGTATAGTATCCCCGCGGCGGCGCTGACAAGAACCAACCACTTTCCTATTTTGAAGCATTAGGTCATGCTGATACACGGTCTCAACACAGCGAATGGTGTTGCTGTTGGGTACGTTTGGTACCACTTCAGACCCAAGGTTGAACCCCAAGTCAGCCAAAATACGCTGTAGTATGCTGTGAAAACGCCGATATGTTTCCGTTTGATCGTACAGCCATGGCCACATTTTTTTTCCAGCGACCATTGCATATGAAATATCTGTACCGTGTAATACTGTCAATCCACCCGTTAACCTGCGTGTAATCGGCCCTCCTCTAAACTCAGTTTCGGGATATTTTTGAAAATACCCAATTGTAGTACAAGGGATTCCCCATGAATAAAGACGGATTATCGGTTCCGAATTAGGAGTATTGATAAATGAAGTGAACAGTGCCTCATCAAGAGCCATGTGCGAAGGCCCGTCAGCGGCTGGTGAGATAATTAATCGCCAAACCATTTTTCCTTTTCCAATAACTGGCGCTTGCGCTTAATGCCACCAGGTCCTGAGTAACCGCCCAATGAGCCATCACTATTGATAACCCTATGACACGGAATTAGGGGCGCACAGGGATTTTTTGCCAGCGCTGTTCCCACAGCTCGCGCGGCACCTGGGTGCCCTATAGAAGATGCCAGTTGTTTATAAGTCATAACCTTCCCAGACGGTATTCGGGCGCATGCTAACCAAACCTTCTGATAAAATAAAGGGTACATTTTTATCCTTTGCAAAACAGTTGAAGGTAAAGCATGTTTAGTGTTTATCATAGAGACTAATCTATCATTAATCAGTAAATTATTAAAATAAATGATTTTGTTTTCGGAGACACCGAGCTACAATTAATAACACAGCATTAGAAAGATTGCTACTAAACCACTACAATGTATACTAATTATGACCATATAGCATAATTTTTTATGTAGATGTTTTCAGAGATTTTCGTTCAGCAATCGAATGTGCGGAGAGATTTATTACTGAGTAATCCAATTATAGATCATACATCAAACATCAAACAATTCAATTATCAAGAGTTTGCGGATACGACATCAACAATCTTCTCAACGCAGAACTGCTATGCTACTTCGCACTCCAATTTTTTTAGCTCATCTACGCTTATCCGACCACTGACTTCGAGTATTTCAATACCAACAACTTGACCTTCCTTATTGAAATCAAGGACTATCCCGGGTTTTACTTCTTCCGAGTCGATAATACTGGACTCATCCAACCTAAAATAAAGAATGTCACTTTCTTTATCGAGTTTTAATCTCATTTTAAGGCCTTCTTGCAGAGCGATCGAAATAAACCGTAATAATTTTATAAGAAGATAAAGAACTGTTTAAAATAACGTGCAAGATTCGATTGCTATTTTCAGCGATCGGCTTATAAAAATGTTTCTTCCCGACCATTGCTTCAACTACTGGTCTTTAATATGAAAGGAGGCGGGGCATCGCCTTTATTGTCACGAACCCAGTAAGCCTTCAGGGATTTTTCTATAACTAGATGCCCCAGAAACAACGACCAGTCATATTTCCCGCTTTTTAAGAGAGATTGGGCAGCATCCCAGTCATGCCGAGCCGACTGCAGCCAATAATGCATATGATTTGTCTTATTCTTTGCACAAGTATACCATAAATTGCATATCAATTAAACAGTCACAAAGCACACAATGATCCCATGTTTACATTCTATTATTTTCATATACCAATGGTATATGAATTAAATAGATTAAAATATTAAATTTCTTGTTCGCAGCAAAATAGCAGGAGGGCACGGATTGATTAGTGGACATTATAGAGATTAAGACACCCGGTATCGTCTACATATGAAAGCACAGATCCCGGGTCACGAAAGTTCTCATAATAACGACTGACGTCCCTCACGTATTTTTGTGTTTCTCGAAAAGGCGGGATGCGGTTGTAGTGCTGGACCACACTGGGCCCGGCATTGTATGCGGCGAGCGCTTTATCAATGCTGCCATGAAATGTCGTCATCATATCCTTGAGAAATCGAGCCCCCGCACCGATGTTTTCCTTAGGCGAATAAATATTTCTAACACCCAGCAATCGCGCGGTGTTCGGCATAAGCTGCATCAAACCGCAGGCGCCTTTACATGATCGATCCGACGGATTAAAATTTGATTCCGCCTTGATAACTGCTTTTACCAGGGCTGGATCAAGATTATTCTTAAGCGATTCATCGCGAATTATGGTTTCAAACGGTGTTGACAAACCTTTAGTGCCTCCACCGGCTGAGGATGTTATTTTGAGCGACCAAAGGAAGGTTTCGTTGACCGTGTCACGGCGTGAGGATAAAACTATGCGCTTAATTTCACTGCGATCAAATTCAATAGAGCCATCGTGTCTGCTAAACCACACTTTTCCACTGGCACTGGTACGAATATCCCCCACCAGATACTGGCCGTTTTTGAGAAATAGTTTTCCCGGCGCAGCTCCGCACGCACACGCACTATAGACAATAATAAACAGCGCCACAATAAAATGCATATAATGGCTCTCTGATATAAGTGTAATGCATGGATTGTCATTTTACAATGGTTTTCTTTCGTAAAACATGATGATAAGCAACGGCAAAACGGTGAGCCTCATCACGCACGGATTGTAGTAGCTGGAGCACCGGCGAGCGGCGCGGCAGAATAAGCGGCTCATTGTGTCCGGCAATGAATATTTCTTCATGTTGTTTTGCAAGAGAAACGAGTGGTAGAGGATGTCCTAGCTTCTCTAAGGCAGTGACAGCTGCTGCAAGCTGCCCTTTGCCACCATCAATAAGAACTAAATCAGGTAACGGAAGTTTTTCCCGCAATAAACGACGGTATCGGCGCGTCACAACTTCAGCAAGCATAGCATAGTCATCAGTACCCGAAACCGTTTTTATTTTAAAGCGCCGGTACCGATCACGCGACGGTTTGCCATTGTGAAAACAAACCATTGAACCAACCGCTGCTGTTCCCGCTAGCAAAGATATATCGAATCCTTCAATAACCACGGGCAGTCGGGGCAGAGACAGCTCAGCTTTCATTTGCTCAAGGCGACGGGACATATCAAGAGACTCGACTAAATCCTCGTTTTTAACCTCACGCATCGTTACCGGCTGATCCATATGATGGACAGCTGCAATACGATCTCGCAACTCAGCAGCTTTTTCAAATGCAAGGTCACGGCTGGCGGCCTGCATTTCTTCCTGCCACAATGATTCAAGCTTTAGATAGTCGCGTGTAAGAAATAATCGAATAAAGCTCAATGATTTCTTGTAGGCTTCTGACGACAGTGCGCCGCGGCACGGGCCTGGACAACGGCCGGTATGAAAATAGAGACAGGATTTTACCTTTATAAGCGGCGGCAAATGCGAGGCATCAAACGATAGTTTGCAGGGCCGCCACTTGAAAATCTTCTGCATCCAATACAAAAGCTTTTTTATATTGCGTACCTGAGGGAATGGTCCGAAATACTGGCTGCCGTCGGCACTTTTTTTTCTGGTGAGAATAACGCGCGGGAAATCTTCCTTCAGGGTTAGTTTAAGATATGGATAGGACTTATCATCCTTCCACATCGCGTTATAATAGGGTTGGTACCGATTAATCAACTGGCGCTCTACCACGAGCGCTTCCCGTTCTGAAGCGCACAGGACGTAATCTATATGGCGCAGCGATGCAATGATCCCCACCGTCTTAAATGACGGATCAGGGCGAAAATATGACGCAACGCGTGTTCTGAGATTGTTTGCCTTGCCGATGTAAATGATCGTACCTGCGTTGTCCCTCATCAAATAAACGCCCGGCGATGTGGGAAGACGGTTACGTTCCTGTTTCCAGTCCATTACTGACTAATCCTCACCTGTTGGCTTGTCTTTAAAAATGATAGAAAACAACGGAGTAAGTTCTTCGAGTTTTAACAGATAGGCGGCACCGAAGAAAGCAAGTATCCCTGCGACCAGAGCCGTGGCCATTCCAACGAGCGGGTGGGTGGCCAGCCAACGGTAGGCAATGAAGTACGACAGTATACCCATGACAGCTGCGGCGAGCATCGTTTTGGCTGTCGTTTGCATGATACGGCGAATACCCAGCGGACCGATGCGTTTACGCAGCACCCAGGCAAGCACGCTGAAATTAAAATAGGATGCCAGAGCAGTAGCCAATGCAAGTCCACCGACTTTAAGGTATGGCATCAAAATAACGATGAGTATAATGTTAAGAATCATCGCTGATGCAGCAACTTTGACGGGAACTTTGGTCTCCTTCTGAGAATAAAACGCACTTGCCATGACTTTTGCAATCGCATAGGCCGGCAGGCCCAGGGAATAAAAAAACAGAGCACTGTTGGTCATAAATGCCGCATGATGAGAGAAATTCCCCCGTTCAAAGAGTACATGGACTATCGGCATTCCCAGCACCATCAGTCCAACAGAAGACGGTAAAAGGATAAAGATGATAAACCGGACGGAAAAATTCAATGTCTCCTTCAGTGCTGCCATGTTTTTCTCTGCGGCAGCGCGCGACATAGCCGGCAAAGCAACACTAGCCAGAGCGAGTCCAAATATCGCCAGGGGCAGCTGCATGATGCGGTTAGAATAATACAGTGCCGTGATAGACCCCAGCTCCAGAAACGAGCCTGCCATCGTATCGACAAATGCATTTATCTGATCCACAGAAAGTCCGATCATTGAGGGAATCATCAGCGTGCCGATTTGCCTGAGTCCCGAATGGTTAAATTTGATTTTCCAGCGCAGATGCCAGCCTAGCGACCGGATCTTCGGCCATTGAACCATAAATTGCCCGATACCGCCGACTATCACGCTCATTGCCAACCCTTTAATTTGATTGTTCGGTGACAATGCCGGAGCGATACCCATAATAAAGCCGATTTCCGCAATGCTCAGCGATGCCGGCGCGACTGCCGGAACAAAAAATGCGCTCAGCGTATTAAGTACGCCCAGTAATGATGCCGCAAGACAGATAAAAAACACAAAGGGAAACATCCACCGGGTTAGCGAAACTGTCAACGCCAATTTTTCAGGATCGTTTGTAAAACCATAGGCAATCACGTAGACCAGTTTATCGGAAAATATAATGCCCAGAATAGTCAAAATAGCCATCACAATAGTTAACGCGGTAAATACAACCGAGATTAACTCCTGCGTTTCTTCTTTTGTTTTATTGTGAAGATAATCACTGAGAACCGGTATAAAAGACGCAGAGAGCGACCCTTCACCCAGCAATCGCCGTAAGAGATTGGGAATCCGGTAGGCAGCATAAAACGCGTCAGCCGCAATACCAGCACCAAAAGTATGCGCAACAAGCATATCACGGAAATAGCCCAGTATTCTCGATATGGTGGTACCGACGGCAATAAAACCAGCTTTTTTCGTTAATTCAGTTGACATATGAGCTCCAAAACAATATAATAAGCACTCTTACCGAACACACACAGACTAAAAGGAGAATTTCTCATGGCAAAACTTAAAACAGGACGGCACACATCAGCGCTTAAGGAAAATCGTAAAGCAAATAAGCGTGCAGTTCGCAACACTACCATTAAAAGCAAGATAAAAACAATGGCGAAAAAAGTTGAAGAAGCAGTGAAGAAGAATGATTCCGCAGCAGCTCAAACTATGCTTAAAACAGCATTTTCGACATGGGACAAAGCATCAAAACGTCATATCATTCATGACAATGCAGCTGCCAACCAGAAAGCACGGTTATCGAAATTAGTTGCCGGAATGAAATAAATTCAACATCAGTTCTTCAAACAACATTGATTCAGGCCGATTGGAACTTTTGAGTTCGTAATCGGCCTGAGCTATTTTTGCCAGAGCCCGTGACAATTCAACAAGGCTCAATTTTCCAAGCCGATTAAAGAAATAGCGATCAAAGAATTGATGCAACCGCAATTCTTGTCGTATCTCAACCGGAGACTTTCCTTCCTCTTCAAGCATGCTTTTAGCAATTGCGCACCGGCGCACTACCCGGTGAATCGTTGATAAAATCCGTAACGGCACTTCCCCTTCAACGATCAGTTTTTCGATGATTATCAGCGCAGAAAGACTGTTACGCGATTCTATAGCTTCAGCCAGCTGATTCAAATTGGCCTGGCGCGTATGTCCGCTGAGCTGCTCTACATCATCGGGTGTTATTTCCTTAGCGGCCCCCGCATATAAAATTAGCTTTTCTATTTCATTAGTCACATCATTGAGCGCGCTTCCGGTTTCCCGGATGAGAACCTGCACAACCTCTGAAGAGACCTTTTTCCCCGCCAGCTGGAATCGTTTCTGTATCCATACCGGTAATTCATTGTCATATAGCGGACGACATTCAGCAACAATACCGTTTTTTTCACATACAGAAACAAGAGCCGTCGTTTTAACATCTTTTTTAAGACGTTCTGGCCACACCATCACGAGGCACCCCGAAATCACCGGTTTCTTAAGAAATTGCGTCAACTCTTCAAGTTCGGCCGCCTTGAGTTTATGAGCGTCTTTGACAACGATAAGACGCGTGTCAGCAAGGAACGGGACGGTCTGCAGGGCAATGAGAATGGCATCAATTGAAGATTCAGGGACAGTGTAGGATTCATTGTTGAACGGACTGGGTCCAACGATCGAACGTATGATCTCGAGCGCTTCCTGCTGAAGATACGTCTCTTCTCCGGTCAGAAGATATACGGGCTTCAACTTTTTTGCGGCAAGATGCGTAAAAAGTTCTGTTGATTTTAAGACTGTCATATCAAAATATTAGTTTTATTGAGGAACCTTTTTTTGTTCAGCACCTTCTACCGATCCAAATCCCGCTATCGTGCGTTTGACTATTGCCCGCGACAACGTGTCCCAGATGTCGGCCTGCACATCAACTTCGGCACGTCCGCCCGGACGAGTTATATCGGTGTAAATCTCGATACCTTCCATATTAGGCTCAGTCCATAACGTCACATTATGATCATTATCAATAAGACTGACATTGATCAAGATCCACATTTTATATTGCTGAGCCACGTTGTTGGCATCATAAGTAAGCGGTTGAAGAATATATTTTGAAATCTCACCCACTAAAACGCCGTTAGCCTGATCTTCTTTATTGACAACCGCCAGCCTTCCATCACGAATAAACTCATCAATGACTTGCAACGTCAATTTTTCTTCAAGACCGTACTGTGTAGTGTTATTGATAAACGGCCGAATGTAGATCTTGCGTACGTTGGACGGCAAAATCTGCGGGGCCGGCGTATATGGAGCTGCACACCCGGTAAGAACTGCCACACTAAAGACTAATGAACATACCACTTTTTTCATATCCATCCTCCTTGGATTTTGATATTCTCTTTTATAACAACCTGTATATTCTACTATTGAACAACGAAAGTTATGATCTTTTTCGGAACATATATAAATTTCACGATTTTCTTATTGACAAAATTGCTCTTCAATTTATCATCGTCTACGACAATTTTCCTTACCTCATCTTCGGTGACATCCGCGTTGAGCGTAATTTTTCCCCGGAGCTTACCGTTTATCTGCACGGGCAATTCCATAGTTGCATCACAAAGAAAAGTTTCATCAGCAACCGGCCAGGAACTCGTGCCCAACTGTTCACCATGACCCAGTATCTGCCACAACTCTTCCGTCATATGCGGTACAAACGGTGACAACAATTTCAAAACCGTTTCATAGGCAGTGCGAGAGACCCCCTGATCGAGAGTATGGTACGGATACGCATAGAGATCATTGACGAGCTCCATGACCCGCGAGATCGCTGTATTGAGCTGCTGTTCGTGTGCAATATCACCGGTGACAGCGCTAATCGTTCGGTTCATTCGTTTTTTTAGGTTCATGACCGATTCATCTAGCGAAGACTGTACCATATTCGTCGAAGATAAAGCCGGGGGAGAAGTAACTAGTTCACACAGACGCCAGACACGATTTAAAAATCTCCACGCGCCTTCAACCCCGTCATCTGACCAGTCAAGCTGTTTCTGCGGCGGAGCGGCAAAGAGTATAAACAGTCGCGCCGTATCGGCGCCATATTTTTCGCTGATGGCGTCAGGTGCTACGACATTTCCCTTAGACTTTGACATAGCACTGCCGCCCAGGGTCACCATACCCTGCGTCAACAGCCGTGAGAAAGGCTCATCAGATTTTACCAGCCCCAGCTCGCGCATAAATTTGTGCCAGAACCGTGCATAGATAAGATGCATGCAGGCGTGTTCTATGCCGCCGACATACTGATCAACCGGCAACCAATAATTCGCCGCAGCGGGGTCAAACGGCCGGGTATTATTTTTTGCATCGCAATACCGGGAAAAATACCATGATGAATCGACAAAGGTATCCATGGTATCCGTTTCGCGCCGCGCAGAACCACCGCACTGCGGGCAGGTAACAAAAAGAAACGCTTCATTTGACTTCAGCGGAGACTCACCGACACCTTTAAATTGCACGTCTTTGGGAAGGACCACCGGGAGATCCTTCTCTGGAACAGGAACCACACCACAGGCGGGACAGTGTATCATCGGGATCGGTGTTCCCCAATATCGTTGACGTGACACCAACCATTCCTTGAGCCGATAATTCACTGCTTCTTTGCCAAGGTTTTTTGAGTGCAGCCACTCGGTTACCCGTGCCACGGAAGTGGCTGAAGACGTTCCATCAAAATGGCCAGAATTGACCATCACACCGTCGCCTTCATAGGCGTGGCGGGAAACATCGCTTGCGGGACTATGGATTACCTCGATGATAGGCAACGCATATTTTTTGGCAAACTCCCAATCTCGCTGATCATGTGCGGGAACGGCCATTATCGCTCCTGTGCCGTATCCTGTTAACACATAGTCAGCAGTAAAAATTGGTATTTTTGAACCGTTGACAGGATTTATTGCACACAGGCCGTCCAACTGCAATCCAGTTTTTTCCTTATCAGCCGTCCGCTCGATAGTTGACTTACGTTGCGCCTGTTGGATATAGGCCGTTACAGCCGCTAGATTTGTGATGTGTTCTTTTGCCTTCTCAATAATCTCATGTTCCGGGGCGACAACCATGAAGGTTGCCCCGAAAAGTGTGTCCGGGCGTGTGGTAAAAACTCGAACCGTTGACACAGCCGTATCATTACCGGCAGCCACGGTAAAATCAACTTCCGCACCGACCGATTTACCGATCCAATTTTTCTGCATGGTCAGCACTTGTTCCGGCCACTGTCCCTGAAGTTTTTCGTGGCCTGACAGGAGCTCTTCGGCATAGGTGGTTATTTTGATAAACCATTGCACCAGCTCGCGGTCGACAACAGCGGAGTCACAGCGCCAACACAACCCCTGATTAACCTGTTCATTGGCGAGTACCGTCTGGCACGAGGGACACCAGTTCACTTTGGCTTTTTTGCGGAAAACAAGTCCTTTTTCCCACATCTTGAGAAAGAACCATTGATTCCATCGGTAATACAAAGGATCGCAGGTAGCCAGTTCCCGGTCCCAATCGTAGGATATCCCCAATGCCTTGAGCTGCATTCCCATGTGACGGATATTCTCTCGAGTCCACGTTTCCGGATGAATATTATTTTTTATAGCCGCGTTTTCCGCCGGTAGACCGAAGGAGTCCCATCCAATCGGATGAATAACTTCGTCCCCTTTCATCCGATGAAAACGGGCAAAGACATCTCCGATGCTGTAATTGCGCACGTGCCCCATATGGAGATTTCCAGACGGATAAGGAAACATCACGAGACAATAATATTTATTTTTTCCGGTGTTTTCCCGTGCAGCAAAAGATTTCTGATCCTTCCATATCTTTTGCCATTTTTGTTCTATTTCGCCAAATGCATAGGGCTTCATTTCTGCCTCAGTTAAATTAAAATAGTAACTACCCAGTTACTATCATCAATACCAGCAAAACTTTCGATTATTTTAGCAAATTATTACTCATTTTTGTTGAACAATCGAGAGAGTGGATTATGCCCGCAGTATGAAATTAGATTGTAAGACCCTTTTGTCCTAAGCCTTCTTTTTCACGGTGTTGGGCTTATTGCTGCATGGTGCCTTCGTCTATGCTCCCTGAGCTAACAGATAGCCACCGGACCGTATCCAATCACATCTAAGGAAGCATCCTTGCTAACGTGTATACATACTACTTTATGCGAGAAAAAACGAAGCTATTTTCCGTCTAACAAAATTAAATGGCACTTTCTTTGAGCTTAATGGATTAAGCCGCTTGCAGAATGTTTTCAACTGCAACGGGGACCAGGACTGCTGCTTTATTGCGCATTTTTTCTATGAGTGTCGCCTCATTACGGTCGGCATAGAGATCGATGAGCCTCAACGCTTCTGCTATTGCCAACCGTGGCGCCGCGACGTCTTGTTTATTTATACCATCCGTAAGTTCGTTAATAGTTTCGAGTACCTGTGGATACACCGCGGATATCGGCTCCCCATGAGCAATGCGGCGGTCGAGTTCCCCGGTTTTGATTAAGAGAGCCGCCCCACTGGATTCTGGCGTCGAGTCCATCGCTTTTAGTGCAGCGATGAGCTCAGCAAGCGTTCCGACATGAACCTTCCCGGTTATCAGCTGGGCTTTCACTGCCATCCTTCCCACCATTTCGCGATGACGAAGATCGCTGAACTGCCGTGCAGGATCAATGAGTTCAGCGCACGCAAGTGCGCGTAGCACCCCTTCAAGATACCCGACGCTGTAGGCAAGGTAGCGTTGCCGTTCTTCATTGTTTGCAAACGATGGCATAACCGACTCTCCCGCTACCTGCGACATAACCTCATGAACCAAGTCCGCATAGTTCCCATTTGAAGTGTTATCTCTAAACCCTTTAATGAGATCCAGCGCATTCTGGCGCTCCTGCCGATCAATCTTCGCCAGTTCGTCTTTCTCTAGATTTCGCCCTGCTATCAGACCTTCTTTGTGACGGTTCCCGGGATCCTGGTCGAATTCCTGAAGGATTGCATCGATTTGCGCCCGACAGAAATCAAACAACTGCTCTCCCGTCGATTCAGTGCGGAAGAGCTCCCTGCCCGCCACCAATATGCGGTAGTCTACTCCGAACATTCCTGCCGCTTTTGTCTTAAACAGAGTATTCAACACGTCTTTAAAGGCCCGCAAATCATTAAATTCTACTCTGAAGCTCCTACCGCCTTCGTCATTGGCCTTTTCAAGAACCATTTCAAGCCAGGCGCCTTTCACCGTCACTTTCGGCGTTTCTCCCGGATAAAACTCTACAACTTCTTTTATCTTGGCTCCATCAAATATGTGTTGTTTTTCGGCAGGTGTTAGGTTAAGCCCCTCTGTCCCTGCAAATCCCACAAGCATCTCAGGATCAACATGAACGAGAGCCCGCTTAACTTCGCCGAAAAACCATTGAATATCTTCTTTACTGATATGTGCCAGCGCAGTCACATTTAACAGTATTCCGTCAAACCTCTCGTTGTCCACTGTCATCCGCTGCGATATCATACGTATTTCCTGAGACAGTCCCGCCCTATTCGTCGCGGTGACACGATAATTGTATACGGTATCAAGCTTCTTTTCCCTGCATACGCTAAGAAGACGTTTAAGATTCTGCCGGCCGCCGCGCCAGTCATCCTCACCGAGCCCTTTTAAAACAAGCGTGTCAATTCCCGTTTCAGCTATATCGGTGATCACATTTTTTCCGGCAAGCCGGGCTAAACCACCATCAAACTGTCTCACGTTTACGGTTGAATCGAAAATCATCTCCGCTTTCTGGTACCTGCTGTCCATCTGTTTACGTTTGAATGCGGATTCGATCATACTTAATTTGAGCGGCACGTCATCGCCTTGAATTTCCACATCGAACCGCCGACTCCCGCCCTGCAGAGCTTCTCCGGTGAATGTACCGTCCCCAGCCTCCTGCTGTCCTTCAATATCTAGGACAAACACCGTGTTTGCAAAGGCCTCGTGCCGTGAGCTTTCAAGCGCGAACAGGTCCTCAGCCAACCGACTCTGATCAGCGCTATCCGCTTCAAAGATATCCAAGGATACGGCTGAGGAAAGGTTCAACTCTTGTTGAACTGCTTTATTTTCTCTCAACCAGTATGCCACCTCACGGGGGGCCTGCGTCAATGAACCAGCGAACGTACCTTCCGCAGCAGTGTAGTACAACTCAACTACAACCGCGCCATTGTCGAGTGTATTGCGACGCGCGAACACATTGAGCAACACCTTCCCCGAAGGCGTGGTAAGTTCCGCCCTGCCATATTTTTCACTAAGATTGATAAGACCGCCGGGAATACCGTCGACTGGTAGCGGCGCTACATAAAAGGCATTCACTCCGAGTTTCCCGGTTTCAAACGCGCGTCCGAGCGTGCGAAGGTTGTTGAGCGGTGAACTAAAAAAGTAGTGCGCCCCTTCAAGACGTGGCGCAATCTGGCGTATCGGATACACATTCGTTCCGGGATACAATGCAGCGATCAGGGATGAAAGAAGTTGCATCGAAAAGCGAAAACCGCCCCCGTACAAC
>JBELAT010000065.1:0-11154 GCA_049508565.1 Endomicrobiales bacterium
GTGCTCCAGGGGGTGGGTAAAAGCAAGATTGGGCACAGGAAAAAACCTTAAAGTAATCCGCGGGGTAAGATTGTTGGTTTAAAATAAGGGTAAGATTGTATTCCGGGGTAGTCATTGACTTTTATGATCAATCATGCTTAAATAATGAGGCGTGATTTAGGGTAAGAAATAGCATATTTTTTAAGAGGTATCTGTGTCTACCAAATTCATCAAGCTGCCGGATGATTATAAAGTCAACGGTTACGGAGCGCAGCTAAAGGTTAAAGCCGTAAAATGCGGCAAAGCAGGATGTACAAAGTGCCCCCATGGGAGCTATGCTTATTTGGTATACCGCGTCAGCGGTCAGTCTGGCCGTTCAAAAACAAAAGAATTCTATATAGGACAGATCAAAGCGAAAGATAGTAAAGAGCCCATTAACCAGCTTGTCAATCCGGCCGATTAGAATAATTATTAAATCCCACACATAGTGCAAATGTTTACAAAAAACCACAAGTGTACATAACCACAAGTGGTTTTTAACGTCATTTGTCGACGGTATTGGAGCCTGAACGCGTAACACTAATCGGCTCTTTTCTCGCTTTTTTTGAGCATCTATTGCAATTGCATTAGTCGGGTTTATATGGCATCAAGCAGCGCTTTGGTGCCGCCGACTCTTTTTCAGGGTAACTTCGTTTTGAAAACCCGATCGAAATATTTTTCCCATACATCTTTTCAATTAACACGCGCAAAACCTCTTTATTGTTCATATTTCGGTACGTTTTAAAAATAAATTATTTTACAAAAATATGAGCAAATCAAAATTTAATAACCCTTGCGGAAAATAATGCGAGCTGGTATACTTTAAACGGGCGAACAAACTCCAAGATAGTAAGGAAAGGGTGTGACAGGTTCCAGATACTCGCATCGTGACACGAAACGCTTGGAAACATGATATTTTAAGGGGGATTCATTATGAGTACTAGATTTGCTACGGCGATCATGGCAGGGACCGACAGTTTTACTACGGGCCGTGAAGTTGCATTAAAGGCATTAGGAAAAATCGGTAATAGTAAAGTTGATCTCTGTGTTGTTTTTGGTTCCAGCAAATATAACTTTTCTGAGGTAGTTAAAGGGGTGCGGCAAGTGACGGGCAATGCCCCACTTATAGGCTGTTCCACTGCAGGAGAGTTCACCGAGGAAAAGGTTGGCACGGGCAATATTGCCTGTGCGGTCATTTCATCTGATACTCACAAATTTCTTACCGGGTGCGGGACCGGTCTTCGCGAGGATGTCCTTAAATGTTTAAAAAGCTCGGTTTCCAGTTTTTCCCTCAATTCAAAAGATACCGAATATCCTCATCATACGTATATTCTCCTTCTCGATGGATTATCAGGAAAAGGTGAAGAAGTTTCACTGGCATCTTTAAGCACACTGGGTACTAATCAAAAAATTGCCGGTGGCAGCGCCGCTGACGATTTTCAATTTAAAGAAACTTTCGTTTTTTCAAATGATACAGTTGTGAGCAATGCGTTAAGTGTTGCACAGATCGTATCTAAAATAAATATGGGTTTAGGGGTCGATCACGGCCATGCGCCAGTCAGTTGCCCCTTTACCGTTACCAAAGCTCAGGGCAACAAAGTCTATGAGCTTGATGGTAAACCTGCAATAAAAGTATGGCTGGATGCTGCACGGGAACCAGCTAAGAAATTCGGTATTGATGTGGACACCATGTGGCAGAACCCTGAGCAGCTGGCTAAATTCACCTTCATTTTTGAAGGTGGTCTGCTCACCGGCAGACACGGATACAAAATACGGTGGTCAGGAATAACTCCTGAGTCAAAAGATTTCCTCCCGTTTGTGTGCAGTGTTCCTGAAGGATCTGTTATGCGTGTTATGGAAGCTTCACGGGAAAGTGAAATAGAATCGTCGCGTAATGCCGCCCGGTACGCGTTGAACAGCATGAACGGCAGGAAAGTAGCCGGTGCATTGGTTTTTGATTGCGCCGTGCGCAGTGCGCTTCTCGGCAATGAGTATTATAAAGCGGTCGATGCCATAAAGGGCGTTATCGGCAATATCCCCTTTCTCGGTGTTGATACATATGGAGAAGTAGCCCTTGAAGAAGGGCAGTTGAGCGGATTCCATAACACAACGACAGTTGTGCTTCTTATTCCTGACTAACGACTGTCGCTTGAAATGGTGCCTGTTCTGCGTAAAAACGGTGACGATTAATGGTAGATATAAATATTCAAACTGTTCTAGAAATGCTTTCAGAGCTCATTGGAGTCGAGGGGGCTGAAACACTTATCAACACCTCGGTTTCAGAGGCAAATCTTAAACGGCAGTTATATTATTCAGAACAAGAGTTTCAGTCTATTTGCGACCGGCTGGCTTCTCGAGGTGGTTCTCTGGAAATGTTTTCTGCGCTTATCGTGACCAGTGAGTATCGCGAAAAGCAGTATCAGAGAATAATTGATAGAGAACGCAACGAAAAAGAAAAGATTACGTCTCTGTATGCGCAAATGGAACGCCTCAATGAGGAGTTAAAAGAAAAGCGATTTATGATTGAAGATTATGCGCGCAATCTTGAGAACAAAGTAAAAGAGAGAACACAAGATCTCGAACTGGCTAATGAAAATCTCAAAAATGCGCAGGATCAACTGATACAATCCGAAAAAATGGCCAGTATCGGCACAATCGCCGCGGGAGTCGCTCATGAAATAAATACCCCCCTTGGCGCGATTTTAATTAATACGCAGCTACTGCTCAGAGAAATAAAAAACTTTGACCAGAAAGAATGCCTTACCACCATCGAAGAAGCAACCCGGCGTTGCAAGATTATTGTTTCAACGCTATTAGGTTTTACTCGAAAGTCTGCCGCGCTTGATACTCAAAAGATGTTGATGTCCGATGCCATTAATGAAGCGTGTAAGATCATTGTAACGGAGTTGGTGCCATTAAATATTAAAATTGAAAAAGTGTTTAATGACAAACAATCGGAGGTGTTGGCAAACTCAACTGAGATCATACAGGTGTTTACCAACCTTATTCTCAACGCAAAAAATGCTATTGAAAAAACACAGAGAAAAGACGGGCTAATAAAGCTCGAAATTACTGAAGATGATGTTTCGGTGTATGCTACAGTTATCGATAACGGGTGCGGCATAGATGAGAAGAACCATCGCAGGATATTTGATCCCTTTTATACAACGCAAGATGTTGGAAAAGGGACCGGCCTCGGATTGGCTATAAGTAAACAGATTGTGGCCAAGCATTATGGAAAGTTGGATTTTACTTCTCAGCTTAATGTCGGAACTACATTCACGGTATCGTTACCGAAACGGAAACAGCAGTAACAGGAGGCACTTCAATGCAAGTAGTTGAAAAGGTTCCGGAAATTATGCAAGAGAGCGTGCTGGTTATCGACGATGAGGATACCCTTCGCACATCTGTAAGCCGGATTTTAGAGAAAATGGGTTTTAAAGTCAACTCGGCGGAAACGGGACTTGAAGGCCTTAAGAAGATCAAAGAAAAGTTCTACGATATGGTTATTCTTGATATCCGCATGCCCGAGATGGATGGGATAGAATTTTTGAGAAATATGAGAAAATTTCAGGATGGCCAGGATAGCGTAGGTAGTTTCGTCATCATAACTACGGGGTATGCAAGTGAAAATGTTCCGGTAGAAGCATTGAAACTGGGAGCAGTCGACTATATCAGGAAACCGTTTGAACTTACCTATTTCGAGCACAGCATTGAACAAAATCTTAAACTTCTCCGTGCGGAGAACATGAAACGCAAGTACACCAAAGAACTTGCGGAAAAAAATGCGGAACTTAAAATAGCGTTAGATAAATTGACTGCTATGCAGGAAGAGTTGATGAGTTCGGAGCGATTTAAAATTGCCACACGCATGGCTTCGTACATGGGGCATTCTCTGCGCAACCCATTGACGACAATAAAAAACGTTGAATATATGTTCAAAAACATGCTCAAACGCGATACGGTTGATATACAGAAATTTAACGAATTAGTCGAACTGCTTTCACGTGGATCAGAAGGAGCCGATGAGATACTAACAAACCTGTTAAATTTTTCTGACGATATTGAGTTGCATTTAAATACCGCCGTCAATCTCTCGGAACTCATCGATGCCGCTTTTGGTGATAGTGCCCAAAAACCTTCAGCCATACTTATTAAGGACATTTCTCCTCAGAGTAAAGAAATATGCGTAGATAATGAGAAGATGAAATTGGTGTTCACCAATCTTTTTAAAAATGCATTGTTGCCTGACAATAAGGCCAGCGCAATAACCGTTGTATCGTCAAAATCTGGCAATGTGGTGAAAATATCCGTAGCCGATAATGGCGCTGGTTTCAACCCCAGCGCACTTCAACACGTTTTTGAGCCGGTGTTCGATAACTCCTCGATGGAGATGGGCTATGCGCTGCCGCTGGCGCGAAGTATCATAGAAAAACACAATGGCAAGATAGAAGTCCATAGCACGGTAGGCAAAGGATCGACATTCACTGTTACGCTGCCCGCCAAGGATTAGTCAAACATTAGTATGCGGGTTTATAGTTGCATTAAACGTATGTAGTGATTAAACCATGCGGAGACAACCATGAATGATCAGCGTATAAAGATTTTAATTGCAGACAATGAAAGCGGCATCAGGCAATCTCTGGCATGGATACTTGAGTCAGAGGGCTACGATGTCGTAACATGCACAAATGGCTTTGAGTCTGTTGAAGCTATTAAGAAAAACGCGTGCGATTTCGCCCTTCTGGACATACAGCTACCCATCATGAGCGGCATTGAAGCCTTCGCGAAAATACAAAAAATCAGCCCTAAAACCATTATTATATTTATGACTGCCTATCCCATCAATGTTACGGTCCGAACAGCCTTAAGAGAAGGTGCGTATGCCTGCATAGAAAAGCCTTTTGAGATGGAAGAAATGATTAAAACAATCAAAATGCTGAAATGTGCCTGATAAGTTTGCTAATAAAGCAAACCAGAAACACAATGAGAACAAGAAATAGGGTATATGGAGTTTACGAAAAGGAAGGAAAAGGCCATACAAGCATAGATAATGTTGGTTTTACATCAATTGATGTTTAATGTGTTTTTATGCAATCTTCGCCAGAGCCTTCATTCCAGTCATGCCGAGTTTAATCCCAGCCGCAGATGCTGCTGTTGTAATTTCAACAACTTTTCCCGCTAGGAGATCGTCGACGTTTTTTACTCCCCGAATGACAGCCGCGCAATCCCCCATCTTTTCAGCAGTTTTTATATCCAAATAACCACACATGAGATACCCTTTAGGTGTTGTAATGATAACAAGGGTAGAGTTAATCAAGGGGATCTCTATCCCTTGTACAGTCGTCTTATTGATAACTATATCACGTACATTCATCGTATTCCTCGCCTTTTTTAGTACTGCCTCGTTGATTAAACTGACCAGGTCTTTAGTATGAAGTCATCGGTTGGTTTTGGCATCACCACTGAACTCTGATAGGGCCATCTTTCAAGCTCTGGCCCCCCTTTAGAAACGGTAATTACGAATTCTATGGTACCAATTTCAGGTTGGATTTGCAAGGTATCGAGACTTACTGCGCATTCAATGATTTTAGCGGCGGCTGCTGTAGTTAATAGTTCACGTTTTTCAGGGGTCACCAGTACATATTCCCTTATCTTCCCCCCGTGTTCTATTGATAGTTGAAGCTCTTTCTCTGCTGGGGTCAGGAAAATAATATTAAAGGTGAATTCTTCGATACTTTTTGAGTCAATCGGGGTATTGAGATCAAGCCGGAAATACAGATTTTTGAGATCAAATCCATAATAGAAAGATTTTATGACCGTTTCGACTTGATGCATTGATCCGCCCGCATGACCTACTTCATAGTATCCTGCCGACTTCCATTCAAAATAATTGGTAACTTTCCCATCAATTTTAGGAGTTATCATATCAACAGGTTCCAGTGTTGGTTGTTTTTTTATGATTCCTTTGATTGATTTATGAAGGTAGTCCGGAACCTTTTCTCCCAGGAGCTCATACACAGCAATGAGATTTTGCCGGAAAAGCAAGTCAAAGATATCATCATTGCTGGAGGAGTGATCATTGCCAAACCACCAATTCCAGTCAGACCCTTCGGCAATATAAATCTTTTCCCACGCTGCAAGCACAGCCGGGGTTTCTTTTTTATCGGGATTTTTCTGCACATGTTCAGCAAGAAAAGAGCGGGTTTCATAGAGATAATCCCATGCAGTATTGTCTTCCTGATGTCCGATCCAGATGGCGAAATTGCCATTTATCCACGATCCAGCCCATAGTTTTTTTAACGTGTCGGTCGGGGGGTGTTTCTGCAAATAATCGTTGATGGTGACTGTTTCAATGGTTTCATCATTGCTCAGAGCCTGATAGAGATTGCGCAGAAAGTCCCTTCCATCGTTGGCATAATATTCCCAGCAATTCTCACCGTCAAGAATCACTGAAACCAGATGTTCCCCTTCACTGTCGCAGAGCTTATCACTGATTGCGTGAAGGCGACCCATGAAATCGGCCGCCGCAGCTTTAGGATCCCATTTTGAATAGACAAAACCAATAGCATCGGATAACGCATGATCACGAAATACCATATTGATGGCATTATCCCCGATGTGTGCGCGATAGGGCTTATACATATTGAAACGGGAAGATGTAGTTGCGCGTTCGCTGCGGTACAGTATCTCCTCATCTGTCGCGATCCATTTTATGGAGGATTCACATAAAAGAGGAATGATATCATCAGACACCGATCCCTCCGATGGCCACATACCCCGTGGTGGACGACAGAACGAGCGTTCATAGAAGGCAACGGCTTTTTGTATCTGTATTAATGCATCTTCTTTATGCTGAAACCGCTTGTGTGGTAATTGGATTTGCGGCATGCTTTCAAGAGCATTATTAGTATCACATAGTAAGGGTAGTATAGGATGATAAAAGGGCGTTACAGACACCTCAATTTGTCCACGGTCCTGGAGTTCTTTGTATTTGGGAACGATCATGCCGCAGATCGCTAATTGTTTGTTGATGAGCGACACTTTATCTTCTTCAGAGAAATTTCTTCCTTTTTCAAACAGATATTTTATCAAATGGTCAGTTTCTCTCCAGTAGGGATCCATCCACGAAAGATTAAACCATACCTGCAGATCGCGCATATCGGCAATACTGAAATAATTTTGAATACGGTGAAGATCATCTTGGGATGTTTGCCGGCCACGTTTTTCCAGGAGCTGATGATAGCGGTTATACGGAAAGACCATCGTCTCCCAGTTGGCCATAAAAAAATTATGTAGTATGAATATTTTTTCAGATTCACTTAAATGATCAGCCGGGGTAAGTGTCATGTCGAGAAATTTGTCGCGCGCTATTGACTGTGAGTACTCGTTAAGCTGAACAAGAAGGGACGGAACGACATTAAAATTAGATTTGATCAGAGGGAACTCATCTAAAATAGCGGCCATATCATAATAATCCTTGGTCGCATGCAACCGTACCCACGGCAGTTCGTAAACTCCTGAGCTGGGGTTTTTATACATTGGTTGGTGCTGATGCCAGAGGAATGCTACGTGTAGTTTTTTCATGTTAGAACTTTGATGATATCTCGAATTGGTAAAATGTTGCGGGGTCTGAGGTCGGCCAGAATTGTGCAAATGCCGGAGGTGTATAGCGGGCATAGGTTAATGACGTAGTCACATATTTATTGATGACGTATTTGGCCGATAGATCCATCTCTTCACCGAGGGTAAATAGCCCTCCAAAAAGTTTTTCAAATCCTGATGCATCAGGAGCGCCATTGGGTCCGACAGAAGCGGAGTACAGAAAATAATCAACACTAAATGACCATCCATAGAGCGGCGAAAATACCGCGCCTAACGATAAGGTGTCTACGCCCGAATATTCCGCGGGCAAAGTGAAATAACTACTCATTGGTGTGGCAGCGAACAAAATTCCGTATCCCGCACGTTCCAGACCATCATACTGACGTGTCAGATCGGGTGAAAATGAGGTGTCACTCGTGGTATTTGCTGGATCGTTACCACTGTTAATGGCAAGGAACGCACGGGCGGTGACATCACCGAGTTTTGTGTGTTTCCCGTAGAGTTCCCCTCGTACCGTGTATGAAAAGCCGTCAAGATTTATATTGGCATTATTTGATTCGATTATGTCTCCCGACTGTTTGGCTATTTCAAGCTGGTATAAGGATAAATCGTCACGCTTTCCGAGCCGGAAATCGTAAAAATTTTTCGTAACTTGTTGGGTGATATCAGGCGTTTGTCCTGGTGGAGCATATACGTATCCAGAATCATTGACATAGCGGAAATACTCAAACTCACAGTGTTGCTTCCTCCATTCAAAGGTGCCAATTGCGCCATAGAGATCAGTATCTGCGTTAGGTGTAAAGCCACCGGTTAACTTGGCGGTCATAAGTTCCACATCCAATTTAAGCGGTTTGACATGCCCGATGATGCGTAGCGCATTAAATCCAACGCCATTATCATCGACTATCAATCCATCACCGTATTTCAGTGGTTGTTTGCCTGCAAGAACATCGATAGGTAAATCATTTATATTATTCATAACAACGTAGGCATTTTCAACAAACGGTGTCATCGTTGTGTTGGGGTAGGGGGTGGCAAAAGGTGTGCTGGTTGATCCGACGACTCCGATGCCGGTAAGCTTCGTGATGATTTGAACCCCGGGGAAAGATCCTGCGATTGTCAATTGGACCCGTTGGGAATAATATCCGTAAGAACCGCTGGATGATGCAGAATTGAAGTCAGTATCTTGGTAACTGATCCCGCGCAGTCGGTAATCAGTATCAATAGAGAGCGACGAAGCATAGATGTAGCTTATCGCTGAAGTGAAAATAGAAATAAGAATTAATAATCGAATCAGTGTTTTTCGAGTCATAAAATTGCTGCGTCAAAAAATACCATTTTTTGACGCAGCGATTACGATAGCAATTGTACTATTTAAAATAATACCGAATGCCGACATCAGTCATGCTTCCTTGAGTACTGAAAATTTCAGTACTGCTGTTATATCCAATACCTGCTTCAACCCCAAATCCAAGGTTAGGAAGACCAGTGAAAAAGAATTCAGCTCCAAGCCCTGCGCCGATAGTCACTCCTGTGCTGCTGTAACTTTTCCCCCCGACCGTTATCGAGGAACTTTCGAAACCAAGAAGCCCGAACCCGTAGGTCCGCATATGTTGTTCCTTTTTTATGGTAGCAAGAATTTTAGCGCCGATATCAATGATACTGGTGTTATTTCCAAATCCAAAACCGAGCATGCCTTCATACCCTATATATTTTGTGGCCCAATCACGAACTGCCAGTGAAGTAACCGATTGAACAGCAACATTGTTATTGTCGACGGAAACTACATTTCCCGATATCTGAGAATTAAATCCCAATCCTATTTGTCCATCTGTTTGAGTATCTCGGGCAGTACTGTCAGGTACTGCAGACTCAAAAAGCTTGGCATACGACATTCCCCCGAACAACATAACAAAACACGCAGCCAACATAAAACTCTTCATTTTGTCCCCCTCAAAAAATTATATTTAACTACTGATAGTATTATATAAAAGAAGTTATTATCTATATAATACCATAATTATACTATTTACTGACTGTTTTCGCCTGGATAGCTGAGACCATGGCAATACGCTCTTGAGCACGCTGTGCCCACCCAGTGCCGGGATAGAGAGTTGTAAGTTTTTCATATGATCCCTTTGCTTCCGCAGGGGATCCGCTAAGTTCATATAATCTTCCTAATGACTCATATACTTTAGGGACAAGAAAATGGTCAGGATATTTTTCAAGGTACTCAGTATACGTCGCAATGGCACCTTTGTAGTTGCCCGCATTTTCTTCTATATCGCCCAGAATGGAGTACGCAAGAGGGATTATGGATGGCGGGATACCCGCATCGATAACGGGACGGATGGTCTTTTCTGCATTAACAAAATCCTTTTTTGAAGCATAATAATCGGCTTTCAACATGCGTGCTTGAGTTGATGCAGCAGTACCCGAATACTGAGTAATGAGTTCATCAAGTGAACCTAAACCGGCGTCGACTTGACCACCGTAAATTTGCGCCTGGGCCATAGAAAGCTTATCATTGGCTCGCAACTTTGCCGTATGGAGTCGTACAAAAAAGAACAAGGAAAAAAGTATGATTCCTGCCACAATTGCCACGATCGTAAAAAACGTTTGGCGGTTGTTTTGTACCCACTTAATTGCGAATATGAGGAAGTCCTCTAATTCATTTTTTTTGAGATCGTGACGAGTCATTGTTGCCATTGATAATTCCCCTTGCTTGAGTTTGCATCGTGATGAAGTCAGACATCGTTAACCCGCTCATTTTTAACGTCGTTTGAATAATAGGCGGGCAGAGCAAATTTTCTGGCAGGTGCGAATCGGTATTAAATATTAGTGAAGCACCATGTTTTTTCGCCAGGCGAGCCACATGACGGTTGCCGGCATTATGTCCCTTGCGGGTAGTAATTTCTAAACAGACGCCTTTATCTCGTGCCAGTTTTACATCATCCTCAGATATATGTCCGGGATGTGCAACGATATCGGCACCTGCCAAAATGGCAGCGTGATTGGTTCCTGGTGGTACCGATTCAGCTGGGGTCTCACCATGAACAATGACGACCTCGGCTCCGAGTTTTCGGCAGACACGAACAGCCTCAGCTATTAACGGTGGCGGAATATACGTTATTTCAATACCTACCAGGACTCGAAGACCATACGCACTGCTCAAGGATGCGGTAATCTTGCTGATTCGCGGAATGATAAAGTCAAATGTAGAATAATCGCCGTGATCAGTCAGGGCAATTGTATCATACCCATTGACTTTCGCTCGGTATACAAGTTCAGATGGCAGAAGTACTCCATCGGAAAACAAACTGTGAGTGTGTAAGTCGATATATCCCATGTGTTTTAGAATACAACAATTTTGTTTACTCGCCCCAGAGAGGATTTGAACCTCCAGCCTTATCCTTAGGACGGATCTGCTCTATCCAGTTGAGCTACCAGGGCATTTAGAAAATGATGGCTGTGCGATTTGAAACTAAAACGTAATGACCGAAAAAACGTCGTAATTTTTCAGTGTGGTTG
>JBELAT010000066.1:0-11039 GCA_049508565.1 Endomicrobiales bacterium
AGTTTCCCCCAAGTCCCCCTCTTTTTGCTTCGCAATAGTGTCTTAACTTCAACACCTAAACGTCAAAATCTTAACACAATCACTGCTTATGCTTCGGTAACATTCTTAAATGAGTTGACAGGCTTACCCACCACTCTTTCCCCGCGCATGTAGTCATGCCGTAATACACGCAGTATGCGATAGTGTTCGAAACTCTGGATTGTTTACCTGCAGGCGGATTGAAAACCATGAGATTGTCTGTTAGCGGAAAGCGGGTAATCTGCACCGGAAACGCTAAAATCATCTTTGGCGTGGCCCGATCACGATAAAAGTGTTGACTGGAATGTGCAATATGTTTATATGTCTCATTGCAAAACTTCTTTCAAAACTCCTTTCAAAACTCCGTTGATTTTTCATACCAAGTATGATAAACTGGTGTGCATAAAATAACATAATTTACAGCTGTCTTCTGTAGTGACAGCCGATAATGCTGGAGGAAATCTTCATGCAAGCAGTCATAATGGCCGGTGGATTCGGTACCCGTTTGCGGCCCATTACATGCAATATCCCTAAGCCCATGGCGCCAATGGCCAACAAGCCGATATTGCATCACATTATTGAACTTCTCAAAACTCACCATTTTACAGAATTGACGATGATGTTGTACTATCAGCCGGAAGTAATCATTGATTATTTTGGGGATGGTTCGTCGCTGGGAACTTCTATACGGTACCTCAAACCTGAATCGGATGTAGGCACTGCGGGCAGCGTTAAATTCGCTCAAAAAGTTCTCTCTGACACCTTCATCGTCATTTCAGGAGATGTTCTCACCGATTTTGACCTCACTAAAGCGGTAGCGTTTCACCGCAAGAAAAAAGCGATTGCGACGATGATCCTGACACGGGTACCTGACCCTTTGCAGTTTGGTGTGGTCATTACCGATGCCGAGGGCTGTATTGAACGCTTTTTGGAAAAACCGTCCTGGGGTGAAGTGTTTTCCGATACAATTAATACAGGAATTTACATTCTTGACCCGGTGGTTTTTGAATATATTCCGACTGATCGTGCCGTAGATTTTTCTAAAGACCTGTTTCCTCAACTGTTACGAGACGGAAAACCGTTGTTCGGATATGTTGCTGAAGGATACTGGAAAGATGTGGGTACTCACGACGAGTATCGGCTGGCACATTACGATATTTTAGATGGAAAAATTAAGATAGCACCTGCCGGACACTGCGTCAGTGTCGGTGATAAGAAGATCATGGTTGGAAAAAACACGTGTATCGAAGAGGGAGTTGAAGTTGACGGGCAGGTAATTGTTGGCGATCATTGTCTCATTGAAAAAGGGGCCAAGCTCAGCAGATCGGTCATAGGTTCGTATGTCAAAATCCATTCAAAATCGGAAGTAATCGGATCGATTCTGTGGGACCATGCAGAACTGGGTAATGAAGCTCGTCTCAAGGAAGCGGTTATAGGACGAAAAACGAAAATCGGTGACCGTGCAGTAGTTCAGGTAGGTACCGTTATTGCTGATGAATGTACGATTGGTGCTGGTGCGATTATCAGGACCAACCTGCGTATCTGGCCCCATAAAACAATTGAAGAAGGTGCGATACTTTCGACGAGCCTTGTATGGGGAGAGAAATGGAATAAAGCACTTTTTAGCGGATACGGTATCACCGGACTTGCTAATATCGAGATAACACCGGAATTTGCGGCAAAAATCGGATCCGCCTATGGAGCGTATCTCGGCAAGTCGGCATATGTCATTACTTCTCGCGATGCGCACAAGGTTACCAGGATGATCAAGCGTTCGATGATCTCAGGGTTGTTGTCTGCCGGTGTCCGGGTGGGTGATCTCCAAACGGCGCCAATCCCGGTTGTTCGTTATGAGCTTGGCAAAGAAGGGGAAACCGGCGGTATCCATGTGCGCCAGTCTCCCTACGACGGACGGTTAGTTGACATTAAATTTTTTGACGCCAATGGTCATGATATTGCTATTCATCAGGAAAAAGCTATTGAACAATTGTTTTTCAGAGAAGATTTTAAACGAGCGAGTCTTGAAGAGGTAGGAGAATTGACGGTGCCACCCCGAGCACTTGAATATTATAAAGATGGATTTTTAAAAGCGATCGATACTGCGGCGATTCGTTCGGCGAATTTTAAAATAGTATTGGATTACGCTTTTTCATCAGCTTCAATGGTTTTTCCGGCGATTCTTGGCGAGTTGGGTCTCGATATTGTGGCGCTTAATGCGTATGTTAATCCCAGCAAAGTAACCAGAACCGAGGCGGAATTTAAGCACTCGCTCAATCAATTGTCAGATATTGTTACCACGCTGAAAGCCGACGCGGGTTTTTTGATCGATACCGGTGCAGAAAAGATTTTTTTGGTCGACGAACGCGGACGTATCGTTCCCGATTCGCTGGCTCTGGTTCTGGTCGCCGACCTGGTGATGCGTACGCATAAAAAAGGTACCATAGCCGTTCCGGTGCATGTCTCATCAGTTATCGAAGAGCTGGCGGGCAGGTTCGATATGAAGGTCAAACGGACACCCTCAAATGCCCGTCAGATCTGTGTGGCTGCGCGAGATAAGGATGTGGTGTTTATGGCCGACGGTACCGGCGGATTCATTTTCCCTGAGTTCCAGCCAGCGTTCGATGCAATGTATGCAATCGGCAAAATTCTTGAAATGATGGGCAAGGAAAAGATCCAGTTCAATCGCATCAGCCGTGACATTCCATCTTTTGAAGTGCTGCATAAAAAAGTGCCCTGCTCATGGGACAAAAAGGGTCAGACGATGCGCTGGGCTATTGCCGAAGCAAAAGGGAAAAGAGCTGAATTGATCGAAGGCGTAAAAATTCATTTCAAAAAAAGCTGGGTATTGCTGGTGCCGGACTCCGATGAGGCATATTTCCATATCTGGGTGGAATCTGATAACGAACAGACGGCAAAAGATATGATGCATGAGTATGTGGAAAAAGTACGACACTGGCAGGAATAAAATAAGCGGAAAAGACACTGCTCGGGCATCATGAGACCCGGGCGGAGAATTTAAAACTTCAACAAAAAAATGAGAGGGGCCGGTATATGATTACGTTTGGAACTTCGGGGTGGCGGGGAATAATTGCAGACGATTTTACGTTTGATAATGTCCGGCTTGTTACTCAGGCTATCGCCAACTATGTCAACACTGTTGCCGATGAGCAGAAACGAAAACAATGCACGGTGATAGTGGGATATGACACACGCTTTCTGTCCGAACGGTTTGCCGAGCTTTCGGCGGAAGTCCTTGCAGGAAACGGCATCAAAACACTCTTGTGTGACCGCGACACGCCGACGCCGGTTATATCCTATGAGATAATCCGTCGCAAGATCGATGGTGGCATCAATTTTACAGCCAGCCACAATCCCCCTCAGTACAACGGGCTCAAATTTACTCCCGCCTGGGGTGGTCCCGCACTGCCGGCAACAACTAAATCGATTGAGGCGTTCTGTGCACGCACACCGCGCCCGGATATCAAGAGTATGCCCCTTGACCAAGCAAAGAAACAGAAACTGGTAGAATACTTCAATCCGCGCCCGTTATACCTAAAGCGTATCAAGGAACTGATTAATCTCAAGATCATCAAAAAACGTAATTGCAAGATTGCTACTGATCTTTTAAACGGCACGGCAACGGGATATCTTGACGAATTGCTGCGAAGTGCCGGCATACGTCAAATTATCACCCGAAACTGGCGGGATGTGCTCTTTGGCGGCAACGCCCCGGAGCCGTCACAGGATAATTTAAAAAGTCTGGTCAGCATTATGAAAAAAGAGTCCTGTCATCTGGGACTTGCTACTGATGGTGATGCTGACAGGTTCGGAATCCTTGACTCAGATGGTGCCTTTATCAACCCGAACATGACCATTGCACTCCTGTTGTATCACCTGGTAAAAACCCGTAAGTGGAAGGGCATCGTTGTCCGAAGTGTCATGACGACACATCTCATCGACAAGATCGCGGCAAAGTTTGGCGTGGCTGTCAAAGAAACGCCCGTGGGATTTAAGTATATTGGGGATATCATGGTCAATAATCCCGCCGATTTTATTATTGGTGGTGAAGAATCTGGCGGTTTGACTATCCGTGGTCATGTGCCGGAAAAAGATGGCATATTAGCCTGTTTGTTGGTTGCCGAGATGGTTGCAATGGCCGGCAAACCTATTAAAGGAATTCTTGAGGACATCGAGAAAATGGTGGGGGTTGTTGTATCAGATCGACTCAATATGCATCTGGCTCCCGAAGTGGTTGATGCTGTGCGCAAAAAAATGGCTGGTAAAAAGCCGGCCAGCATCGGAAGTTTTACGGTCAGTAAAATCGTTGAGATTGACGGATGCAAATTTATTTTCACTGATGGATCGTGGATGGGTATTCGCATGTCGGGCACGGAGCCCGTGGTACGGCTGTATTTTGAAACAGATTCACCTGCCAAAATGAAAAAACTGATTGCAGCAGGCAAGCACTATATTATAGCATGATGCCTTTTGAGTATCTTCTTGAGGCAAATCGAATTCTTTCCTCAACTTTGGACATAACCGACCTTTTGCGGAAAGTGATGAGCTATGCCACTGCCGTGGTGGATGCTGAAACCTCTTCTCTGCTTCTCTATGATGAGTCGACTCGGGAATTATATTTTGCCCTTGCCCTTACCGATAAAGAATCAGCTTTAAAAAAAATACGTTTGCCATTGGGTAAAGGTATTGCCGGGGTTGTCGCACAGACCCGCGTCACTCGCATTGCTAATGATGTGTCGCAGGATCCGTCCTGGACTGCTGATGCTGACAGCAAAACTTCTTTTACCACCCGATCGGTCCTTGCGGTGCCTCTGGTCTGCAGAGACCGTCTACTGGGGGTAGTTGAAGCGATTAACCGTAAGGAAGGTATATTTTCTGATGAAGATGCCCGGATGCTTGAGGCTTTTGCGGGGCAGGCGGCTGTCGCCATAGATAATGCGAGAATATTTGAAAGCCTTTATGAAGAAAAAAGTAAGTTGCAGGCAATATTCACACAGATGTCCGATGGGGCAATCCTGGCAGACTCAACCGGAAAAAAAATCTTAACCAATGATGCGGTAAGACGTTTAATCGGCAGTGAACAGTGTTCCCAGCCGCTTGTCAAAGATATGTTTCGCGGCTTTGTTTCGACGCCTCCGCTGGAATCGTTATTGTTACACACAGAACGATCGTCGGATATAGAGTTACAGCGGGGTGAAGGCAAGTCATTGTTTTTACAAGGAACCATCACGGCGGTAGTTGATTCCGTTGGGAAACTATGGGGATCGGTCTTTCTCGTGCGCGATGTCACGATTGAAAAAAAAGATGTGTTCTTTAAACGGAGTTTTCTTTCGCTCATTAGCCACAAACTTCGAACGCCTCTGGTGACTATTCTTGGTCATTGTCCCTTACTGCTTGAAGACGATCAATTGTCCGAGGTTCATAAAAAAGGGATTAGAAGTATATATAAACAGGGAAGTCACCTGGCAAAGTTGGTGGAAAAATTACTCCAGTTTACGCTCGTGGACAGCGAAGCATTATCTCTTGAGACTGTACCGTGCAGGTTTGTTGATGTTGTCGGTTTGGCATTGGCTGATATGAGTCAATATATAGAAGATGAAAAAGTTGAAATTCATATTGACAGCTCAGTTGAGGGGCTTCCGATCATAAGCATGGACAAAGGAAAAATGACTATTGTTGTAAGAAATATTATAGAAAATGCAATAAAGTTCAATCCATCTGCGGGGAAAAAAGTTATGGTTCGCGCATGGCGGGATACACTATTAACGGGCATTTCCATTGCTGATAACGGGCCCGGCATTCCTCCTGAAGAACACCTCAGGATATTTGATAAATTTTATCAGGTCGAAGAATCATTTACCGGACAAGTGCCTGGAGCAGGGCTGGGGCTTTCTCTGGCAAAACATATTGTTGAGAAGCATGGCGGATGCATTAATATAGAAAGTTCTCCGGGGTGTGGCAGTGTTTTTTTTATTGGAATGCAAAATAAAGGAGCCGTTGCATGAATTTTTCCGCGCCGCGGGGCACGCATGACGTCTGGGGCGAGATGACTCGAAAACTGCAGTTTCTTGAACAGATGAGTCGTTCCGTGTTTGGGCGATACAATTATTCGGAGATCCGCACACCGGTGTTTGAGGATGCGGGGTTATTTACTCGTTCAATTGGTGAATCAACCGATATCGTTGAAAAAGAAATGTATGTGTTTGAAGACCGCAAAGGACGAAAACTTGCTTTGCGCCCGGAAGGAACAGCTTCTGTGGTACGTGCATATCTTGAGCACAACTTGTCGCAGGAATTGCCGGTAAGCAAGTTATATTATATGGGTTCAATGTTTCGCTATGAACGGCCCCAGGCAGGCCGGTACCGCGAGTTTTTTCAGATTGGAGCCGAATATTTCGGTAACGCCGCTCCCGGCGCCGATGCAGAAGTTATTATGCTTGCCCGAGACGTGTTGTTAAGCGTCGGGCTCACGGATGTGTCAATCCATATTAACAGTCTCGGGTGTTCGGAATGCCGACCAGCGTTTCGCGACGCGTTAAAAAAATATTTTTGTTCTCAATCTGATTTATGCTCGGATTGCCAGCGGCGACTGGAGCGTAACCCTTTACGTCTTCTTGACTGCAAAATAGATGGTCATAAATTCCAGCAGGTTCCGCAGGTAACAGATCACCTCTGCCAACACTGCGCCACTCATTTTCAGTCTGTAAAGGAACTGCTCGATGCGGCACATTGTACGTATGTTGTCAACCCGCGCCTGGTCCGCGGGTTGGACTATTATACACGCACGGTCTTTGAGATTCGTTCAGCACACGTCGGCTCACAGGATGCACTTGCCGCCGGAGGCAGATACGATAATCTGATCCACGATGTGGGCGGTCCGACGACGCCGAGTGTTGGATTTGCGCTGGGTTCTGAACGGGTTCTGATGGCGTGCGATAATGGGAAAACACTTTCAGATTTACCCCATACTGAGGGTGTGTTTATCGCTGTTACCGATCAGTCGATGCTCACGCCTGCTTTTTCTGTGGCTACGATATTACGAGGGATGGCTCAGGTGATCCGTCGTGTCGAAGGCCCGTTTGCTGACAAGACACTTAAGAGCCAGATGAAGCTTGCAGACAGGATGGGCGCACAAAAAGTGCTCATTTTTGGCAATGATGAATATGCTCGCGGGATGGTTCTTGTTCGCGATATGAAAACGCAAACCCAAACAGAACGTGAAATTTCCCAGTTGATAAAGGGGGGGGATTGCTAAAAAAAGAACGGAAGATCATCTGGTTAATAGCCGCAACGGCCGGACTGTGCGTTATCGGCGTCTGGTTCTTCGGTCTGCTGCAGGGACTGGAAAACAAGTCGCTCGATGTTCGCTTTGCACTGCGTGGCCCCGCGTCACACGCGCGTAATATCGCGATCATTGTTATTGATGATGCCTCCATTAAAAAACTTGGACGTTGGCCCTGGCGCCGTGACGTGCATGGAAAGATGGTGCACGTATTAAAGGCTGCGGGTGCCAAAGCGATTGTATTTGATGTTCTCTTTACGGAGGCTGATCAGGAACATCTCGCGAGTGATCAGCAGTTCGGTAAGGAAATAGCCGCTGCGGGTAATGTCGTTGTGGGCGCTTTTTTTCAAAAAGTCACTGACGCGGGTGTGCCGACAGATTTGACCGCTCCTATCCCTGAGGTACGTTCACCTGCAGCCATAGGTTTTGTCAATTACTATCCTGAAACTGATGGTCTGACTCGTAAAGCGCCGTTGATGGAACTGTCGGATTCAACACAGGTTCCATCACTGGCATTGGCGGGTCTTGCAGTCGATATGGGGACAACGCCGGAAAAAATAATCAAAGAGAAAAAAATAGCATTAGACGAAAATCATGAGATCATGATTAATTTTGCCGGCGGTTTTAAAACGTTCCCCTATTATTCCTATCATGCTGTAATTGATGGATCCGTTGATCCAGATGTGTTCAAAGATAAAATTGTATTGATCGGCGGTACCGCGACATCATTGTTTGATCTCAAGGCAGTTTCTTTTTCACAGGTTTTTCCCGGTGTTGAAATACACGCCACTGTTATGTCAAATATTATACAAAACGACTATCTGCGACTTCTGCCGCTGTGGGTAACGCTGCTAGTGATACTTGTGTTCGCTTTGGCGCCGGCAGGTATCATCAGCAGGATTTCACCGTTACCTGCCGGACTTATAACTATCGGTCTGTTCTTTAGTTATTTTTACGGCGTCTATCTCCTTTTTTCCCGCCGGTTTGTTGCTGTCGAGTTTGTCGCGCCCATGCTGGGTCTGACCGTGAGCTATATAGGAATTCTTGTGTATCGTTTTACAGCCGTTGATAAAGAAAAACGCTGGATAAAAAAAACGTTTAGCCACTATTTGAGTGCGCACGTGATGGAGAGTATACTCTCTGATCCTACCCGGCTGAAACTGGGCGGACAGCGTGAGACCTTGACGATACTATTTTCTGATATTCGCGGTTTTACAACTATTTCAGAATCAATATCGCCGGAGGAAGTGGTAGAGCTGCTTAATGAATACCTGAGCGTTATGGTGGATATTGTTTTTAAATATGACGGTACACTTGATAAATTCATCGGCGATGCCGTTATGGCATTCTGGGGCGCGCCGGTGGCCCAGGCTGATCATGCGCGCAAAGCGGTGTTGTGTGCCATCGAGATGATCGAAGAACTTAAAAAGCTTCAAGAGAAATGGCGCGTTGAAGGGAAAAAAGTTATCGATATAGGCATTGGTATTAATACCGGAGAGATGATTGTTGGCAATATGGGGTCGAAAGAAAAAATGGAATATACGGTTATAGGTGATAATGTTAATCTCGGCAGCCGGCTTGAAGGGCTTACCAAAGAATATAAAACACATATTATCGTTTCAGCGACGACCTATCATGCAGTGCAGGACAATGTTGAAGCAAAACCGCTCGGCTCGGTCAAAGTCAAAGGAAAAGAAAATACTGTTGATATCTATGAGGTTGTAGGAAGGAAAAAGTGATGCAGATTATATGGCTGCTGGTACTTGCGCATCTTCTAACCGATTTTACTTTTCAGACTAACATTATTGCCGAGTGGAAGCGGCGAAGTTCGCTGGGAGGCATTGTTCACTCGGGGATCTTTTTTGTCTGTGCTGTCATACTCTGTTATCCGTCGCTCGGCATAGTCTGGGTACAGCCGTTTGCCACTGTGGCCTTAAACGGTTGGGAGACGCTTATTGTTCTGTCGACATTGCATTTCATTGAAGATGCCTGGAGAGTGTGGACTATACAAAAAATGCATTCGCCGGATTCTTTCTTTTTCTTCCTGTTGGATCAATTTATTCATCTGTCATTTATTGTTGCATTGTCTCCAAAAGATTCGGGCGGCAGCGTGGCGCCGTGGGTGCTGGGCGCCATTTTGTTTATATTAGTAACCCATTTTTCATCGGTTTTCATCTATTTCATGGAAAAAGATGTGTTTGGAAAATCAGCTCTTTTGTCGAACACTAAATACTATTTTATGTTCGAACGTCTTATGGTAGCAGGCGCCTTGCAGCTTCCCGGCTTGACAGCGTTTGGAAGTGTTCTGGGGATATGGGTGATTCATGCAATTATCTTTCGCCTCAGAAAACAAGACCGGTTTTCACTGTTCAACGCCATTGCGGGTAACGGTATGGCTCTTGCATTCGGTCTAATTGCCCGTCATATACTACATTGATAATGGCATCGTTATATTGTATAATGACTACACTGTTATTCTTATTCTGCGCCCATAGCTCAATTGGATAGAGCGTCTGACTACGGATCAGAAGGTTAGAGGTTCAACTCCTCTTGGGCGCGGTTACTCTTCCCTACATTAAATCCAGCTTAATTTCGGCAGGTGTACTTGAATATATCATTCTAAATGATATGTACGTGTACCTGTTGTCATAGAACATGATAAGATGGTATATCGGGTTGAAGGGTATTAAAAAACCATAGCGGCGATAGCAGTTTTCCGGATTTGGATGCAAAGGGACGCGCGTGAAACAATCACCGGCAACCAACGACTATTATATGACGCAAGCGCTCAAGGAAGCGCATAAAGCACTGTGTAAAGGTGAGGTGCCCATCGGTGCCGTTGTGGTAAGCGCCGGGCGCATTATCGCCCGGGGGCATAACTTAACCATTACCACAAATGACCCGACAGCCCATGCAGAAATAGTTGCGATGCGCCGAGCCGCCCGCAGATCCGGGTATTACCGCTTAACGGGATGTAAATTATTTGTTACAATTGAACCATGTCCTATGTGTGCCGGAGCCCTGGTATGGGCACGGATTGCAGAGGTGGTCTTCGGATCAAAAGATCTGAAGGCAGGTGCCTGCGGGTCGGTTTTAAATATTGCACGTTACCGTAAATTAAATCATCGTTTCAAGATTGCCTCGGGTGTTTTGGAAGATGAGTGCCGGAAATTGATACAGGATTTTTTTAAAGCAAAAAGAAAGTAATACGTCGACTGGATTATCATGGGGGTGAACAGGTCTCGACGGGAGTGAACAAGGTACAGGTGGCAGGTCCGAGTTGGTCGAAGGCTCGGTAATAAATCGACCAACAACAAACGACAAAGTATTGCCGTTTAATGCAGGCTTCGGGTTTAAACCACTCGCGGGCTTGCACTTGGCTGCTTAGGTAGCCAACGGAGTACCCTCGACATCTGCTAAAGGGATATTCCGTCATCAGCAGATTAGTGTGTCGGCGCTGGTACCGTCGGCGGCACATGAAACAACAACGGGGCTGGCCTTCAGATGATTGTTGCCGCTGCATAGTTTGAAGGCGAGATAAACAACGGCTATACCTGTAGGAACCTGGCTAAGACACTTTCGGACGCGAGTTCAATTCTCGCCACCTCCACCATTTTTTGGGAGAGCATACACTAGCGACATGATAAAAAGCCTACTGCGTACATCTACTCTGGCATGCGTGCTGATGTCGTTTTTGTCAGCACTGAGTTTTGCGACGGTC
>JBELAT010000067.1:0-10984 GCA_049508565.1 Endomicrobiales bacterium
GCGGTCGCCTGAAACACTTGCTGCCATACAGGAACACGGTGCCGTCTATTTCGCCGCAACGGGCGGGGTTGCAGCCCTTCTGGCTGCAACGGTAAAAACGTGTGAGATAGTTGCCTTTGGCGACCTGGGGCCGGAGGCAATCTACCGGCTTTCAGTGCGAGACTTCCCTTTAATAGTTGCCATTGACAGTCAGGGAAACACTATTTACGAAAGAACAAATACTAACGTCTAAAAAGGGTGGGATATGCTTCTGGCGATAGATATTGGTAATACCAACGTAACGATAGGTGTTTTTCGTCAGGAGAACAATAACTATGTGAAAGGACCGCTGCAGATATGGCGGTTATCTACTGACAGAAACAAAACGGCTGATGAGTATGGGACCCAACTGCTGGATATCTTTCAATTTGCCCTGATTGACCCCAAACAGATAACCGGGTTCGCCGTGGGAAGTGTCGTTCCGTCTTTAAACAGTGTTTTTGGTGAGGTTGCTCAAACCTATTTTCGTAAATCGGCTTTTTTTGTGACCAATGAGACTGCAAAAGATCTAACTATTTGTTCTGATAGTCCCGCAGACGTCGGTGCGGACCGTCTATGTGATGCGGTTGCCGTAAATGCTTTTTTCGGTGGACCATCTATCGTTATCGATTTCGGGACTGCCACAACATTTGACTGTATCGATAAACACGGAGCATATCTCGGAGGAGTTATTGCACCCGGACCCGGAATTTCAGCGGAATCATTGGCGGCTCGCACGGCAAAACTACCGCGGGTTGACATGGTGAAGCCTTCAAAAGCTATTGGGACATCGACCGTCACAAGCATACAGTCGGGGCTGTATTTTGGGTATGTGGGGCTCGTAAAAGAAATAATAGAGCGGATTGCGAAGGAACTTGATGGAGCACCCACAATAATCGCTACAGGGGGGCTTGCAAATCTCATAGTTCCCGAAATTAAGGAGGTGAAGGCGATCGTACCAGAACTGACATTAGAAGGTATTCGCTTAATTCTTAACACATTTTTAACAAAATAATTGTGGATATTGTGGATAAGCCGGTGAGTAACCGGACTAAATACATGGGAGATAGAATATGAAAAAATTGTTGTATTTTCTATTGCTTTGCATAATAACTTCAAGTAATTCTTTCGGGGCTAATCCATTTGATGGATTTATTAACCAAATTAGTGGGGTAGCCACAAGTGTTGCTCAAAAAAATCTTAATAATTTTACTCAGGATCTGGGCGAAGCAATAGATGGCGGAGAGTACCATCAGGCACAAGTCTTGGGGTGTCCCGGTTTTGATGTGGGGATTCAGGTTCCCGTTGTCACTGTTAACAATAATGACACTATAATAAAGGCCGCGGGTATCAGTTCTGTGGCTTTTCCTCTTATTCAGGCGGAGATAGGGTTGCCGGGAAAGATTGATCTTATCGGGCGAGTGACCGGCTATGACAATGCATCAATGTATGGTGTCGGACTGCGCTATGGTCTTTTTAAGGGAGACATGCCGGGAGTACCGTCTTTATCAGTTCAATCGATCTATAATTCACTTACTGTTACTGATAACGCCAATAAATTTACCGCAACATCGTGGAGCACTTCCCTGGTTGCTTCGATGGGTTTATTGATTGTTGACCCATATCTTGGTGTCGGTTATGACATGACTACTCTGGTTCCGGGTTCCTCAATTGCGTTACCTCAGGCAGGTATGAAGGGTACTGCAAATGAAGCCCGGATCGAAGGCGGCGTTAACTTAACTCTTTTCCCGTTCACCTATTTAAAACTCGGCGCGGTGCTGGTTGACAGCCAGGTGGGATATGATGCTGGTTTTGGTGTAAAGTTTTAGGTATTGATAGATAATAAAAAAGATACCGAAAAAGCCTTTTTGATTTTCGGTATCTTTTTTTATTTTTCCCGTGAAAATAATTTGGCACTTTCCATCGGTGAGTGCTAATATAAGTGTGTTTCTAAGACGGTAAATGAAGAGCTTGACAAAGAGAATAAATGTTTGTTATAATTAGCACACTAAAAACAAGAGTGCCAAAATAAATCGGAGAGTAGAACTCAAGTGCAACAAAGATGCTACGACCTTGAAGCGTAGATTATGAAGGTTGGCAGGATCAATGGTGACGAGAAAGATATTCTCTGAAACTTACAGGAGGTAAAGGAGCATGAAGTTAAGACCGTTGGGAGACCGTGTACTCGTGAAAGCTGAAGAGCAGAAAGAAGTTAAAAAAGGTGGTATCATCATTCCCGATACTGCAAAGGAAAAGCCTCAGGAAGCGATAGTTATTGCGGTGGGAAAAGGGAAAATTGGTGATGACGGCAAGCTTATTGCGATGGATGTCAAAGTCGGCGATACGGTGTTGTTCGGGAAATATTCCGGCACCGAAGTCAAAATCGATGATGTAGAGCATCTCATTATGCATCAGGATGATATTATGGGTATCGTAGAAAAATAAATTGAACTAATAATAAAAGGAAGGTAAAAGGTTATGGCAAAACAGATTCTCTATACAGATGATGCACGTAAAGCGGTAAAAAATGGAGTTGACAAGCTTGCAAATGCAGTTAAGGTTACTCTGGGACCGAAAGGCCGTTACGTTGTTCTCGACAAAAAATATGGCTCTCCTACTGTCACCAATGACGGCGTAACTATTGCAAAAGAAATCGAATTGGAAGATCCCTTTGAAAACATGGGCGCACAGCTTGTGAAAGAAGTTGCTTCCAAAACCAACGACGTTGCCGGTGACGGAACAACTACTGCCTCTGTTCTCGCTCAGGCAATTATTACTGAAGGGTTGAAAAATATTACCGCCGGTGCCAATGCCAATCATATTAAACGTGGTATTGACAAGGCCGTTAATGCTGTTGTTGCCGAAATCAAAAAGATGGCAAAACAAGTAAAAGGCAAGGAAGAGATTGCTCAGATAGCATCTATTTCCGCCAGCGACAAAGAGATCGGTAGCTTGATCGCCGATGCCATGGAAGCCGTGGGCAAAGACGGAGTGATTACCGTTGAAGAAGGCAAATCGGCTGATACGACAAAAGAAGTTGTGGAAGGTATGCAATTCGATCGCGGATATATTTCTCCGTACTTCGTGACAGATGCGGAACGTATGGAAGCGGTTCTTGAAAATGCATATATCATCGTTACCGATAAAAAAATATCTTCTATGCAGGACATTCTGCCCCTGCTTGAGAAAGTTGTTCAGACCGGCAGGCCATTTGTGGTCATCGCCGAAGATATTGATGGTGAAGCGCTCGCGACAATCGTGGTTAACAAGATTCGCGGTACGCTCAAAGTTGTGGCAATTAAAGCCCCGGGATTTGGAGATCGTCGTAAGGAGATGTTGCAGGATATAGCAATTCTTACCGGCGGTACGGTTATTTCCGAAGAGACGGGACTCAAGCTCGACAAGGCAACTCTTGATATGCTTGGTCAGGCGAAACGGGTCGTCGTTGATAAAGAAAATACGACAATTGTCGCAGGTGAAGGCGATAAAAAAGAAATAGAAAAACGAATCAACCAGATTCGTAAACAGATTGAAGAGACCAAATCTGACTACGATAAAGAAAAACTTCAGGAACGGCTTGCTAAGCTTGTCGGTGGTGTTGCCGTCATATATGTCGGTGCGGCTACCGAAACCGAAATGAAAGCCAAAAAGTTTAAAGTTGAAGATGCCATGCACGCGACGCGTGCAGGTGTCGAAGAAGGCATTGTCCCGGGCGGCGGAGTTTCTCTGCTCAGGTGCCAGGTAGTTCTCGACAAGATCAAAGGCGATGATCAAGATGAACAGACCGGAATCAATATCGTCCGCCGCTCCCTTGAAGAACCCATCCGCCAGATCGCGGAAAATGCGGGGATCGAAGGTTCCATTGTTGTTGAAAAAGTCAGAAATGCAAAAGAAATAACCTTTGGTTTCAATGCAGATAACGGTGAATATGTCGACCTGATAAAAGCAGGTATTGTTGATCCAGCCAAAGTGGTGCGCTTTGCTTTGCAAAACGCAGCCTCTATCGCGGGACTCTTGTTGACAACAGAAGTGTTGATCACGGATCTTCCTGAGAAAAAAGGTGCTGGAATGCCCGGTGGCGGTGGAATGCCTCCGATGCCGCAGGATTATTAAGCTCATAAACGCTCTTAAAAACAGCCCTTCTCATGAGATCTGCGGGATCTCAAAGAAGGGCTGTTTTTTTGTCTCATAATTTGGTATACTACATTAATCCATGCTTCAAGCAAATATTGAAAAAATATTCAAGTATCTTGAGGGAAAGTCTGTTTCTCTTGTGGCTGTAACAAAAAAAATAGATGTTGATCGCATCGTTGTGGCTTTAGAGACCGGTATAACTGATATAGGCGAAAGCAGGATACAAGAAGCAGACGTAAAGTTTGCGGACCTTGGTACCCGGCTCCATGGAGTGCATAAGCATTTTATTGGGCATCTGCAGACAAATAAAATAAAAAAAGCTGTGGAACTTTTTGATCTCATACAATCAGTTGATCGTATTGAGGTAGCAGAAGTAATTAATACTTGTGCCACGCAACTGAAAAAAAAGCAGGATTGTTTGCTTGAAGTGAAGATTTCTCACGAAGTAACAAAATACGGCATTGAACCTCAATCCGTTGAAGATGTGTATAGAGATACCTTGCGGTTTAGTAATATCAGAATTTGCGGGCTCATGGTCATGGCCCCTTTTTTTGAAAACCCTGAAATGACACGCCCTTTTTTTAAAAAGGCACGCGAGTTGTTTGACCGCATGAGTCACACGTTCCCTAGCGCGGATTTTACCATACTCTCCATGGGTATGTCGAACGATTATCGCATAGCTGTCGAAGAAGGTGCAACCATGGTTAGAGTTGGAACTGCACTGTTTGAAGAGATATAATATCCCATGACCACACAAAAACGCCTTACCTCAACAATTAGTTTTATCGGTGCAGGCAATATGGCAGAGGCTCTGTTTTCAGGGTTTATTGCAAGCAGGCTGGTATCTGCTCGGCATATCAGCGCGACAGACCTTCGCACAGACCATTTACAAAAGCTTGTAAAACAGTATGGGATTGTTGCTTGTCACGACAATGAGACCGCGGTTGCGCAGGCAGACATTATTTTTCTTGCAGTGAAACCGCAGCACATAGAATCTGTTCTCACGCAGATAGGTCCTCTGGTCAAGACGCGGCAGTTGGTCGTATCTATTGCGGCCGGTGTTACAACGAAATATATTGAATCGTTCTTTTCGGGTCATGTCCCGGTCATCCGTTCGATGCCTAACACGCCTGCGCTCATGCAGAGCGGTGCGACAGCGCTCACGCAGGGAACATATGCGACACGAACACACGCGCAGGTTGTCCGCCGTTTATTTGAAACGGTTGGGATAGTTGTTGATGTTGCGGAAAAGCAGATCAATGCGGTAACAGCGTTATCTGGTTCAGGACCGGCCTATGTGTTTTATCTGTGCGAAGCCATGGAAAATGCCGGTGTTGAGCTCGGTCTTTCTCGTACGGTCGCGGGTTCGCTTGCCCGTCAGACAGTTTTCGGCTCAGGGGTGATGCTCACACGGAGCCCCGAAGATGCCAAAGAACTGCGCAGGAAAGTAACGTCACCTGGGGGGACGACACAGGCTGCAATAAACTTTTTTGATGACAAAAAGTTTGTAAAAATTGTTGCAGGAGCCCTTGTTGAGGCACACAAAAGGGCGGGAGAATTATCCCGGTAAGAAGTGTGAAGCATATTTTACGGAGAGGTGATTATATATGATGATTAAAGTCCGAGTGATCCCCAATTCCAAACGTAACGAAGTGGTCAGCAGAATTGGTTCGATTTTGCGGGTTAAGATTTCGGCGCCGGCTGTTGAAGGGCGTGCAAATGAAGAACTCTGTGATTTTCTTTCTGAATTCTTCGAAGTGCGGCGTTCCAACGTTTTCCTGCGTAAAGGGGAACGCGGTCGTGAAAAAACCATTGAGATATGTGGCCGGTCCGAAGAAGACCTCGATGAAGTTTTAGAAACTATCCCTTGAACCCATCCTTTTTTGAGTGTTCATAATACTTTCCCGTAATGCATAAAAGGCACTGTTATGATAGAAACATTTTATTGGCGTAATAACATATTTTATATTTTAAATCAGTTATTATTGCCGCATAAAATAGTCTACATCCCCTGTCGCACCCATAAAGATGTAGCCAGGGCAATCAAGCATATGCACGTGCGAGGTGCGCCTGCTATCGGTATAGCTGCCGCATTTGGTGTGGCCCTTGCAGCCCGGGAAAAAAGATATTGCTCATATACCGCTCTGTCAAACGCTGTTCTTTCTGCTGCCCGCACGCTGGGTGCCACCCGCCCGACTGCCGTTAATCTGTTTTGGGCGTTGGAACACATGAAAAAAATCGTTTCTTGTTCCGGCAAGAGTGACACTGTCAATACCCTGGCCGAATTTCTTTTGCGGGAAGCGCGGCAGATGTTCGTTGATGATATTGCAATTAATAAAAAGATCGGCGACTACGGTGCGCAATTGCTCAAAAAAAATTCGGTGGTTCTTACTCACTGTAATGCCGGGTCACTTGCAACAGCGGGATACGGGACGGCGCTGGGTGTGATCCGATCCGCGCACCGGCAGAAGAAAATTAAAAATGTTTTTGTCGATGAGACCCGCCCCTATTTGCAGGGGGCCCGGTTGACTGCCTGGGAAATGCAGCAGGAAAAGATTCCTTACTGTGTCATTACCGATAATATGGCGGGACATTTTATGAAAACTGCCGGCATCGACGCCGTCATTGTCGGCGCCGATCGCATTGCAGCTAACGGGGACACGGCAAACAAAATAGGTACATATTCGCTGTCTATTCTTGCCCGACATCACCGGATACCCTTTTATGTTGCTGCACCTTCGTCGACCATTGATTTCTCAACACGGTCTGGCGATGACATTCCCATTGAACAGCGATCCGTCAAAGAGGTTCTTTTTATAAATAACATCTCTATAGCACCGAAGGGAGCAGTTGCCCGGCATCCCGGGTTTGATATAACGCCGGCTGCCTATATTACGGCGATCATTACAGAGGTAGGTGTAATAAAACCGTCAGCACTTAAATCTAATAAACTGAGGTTTTCATGAACATTCGCAAGGTTTTAATTGTAGATGCGAAATTTCAAACCGACTTTATCGTAAAAAATCTGTTGCTTCTGGTCATTGCTTTCATTATGATCTTTGCCACTATCAAGATTTGGGACCGCTGTCAGGTGAGCCAGGGATTTCTTCTTCGTCCTCCTCCCAACAGTACGGTGGTGGCGTGGGCGCAAAAAAACAACGTCCCTGTCGATAGCGCACAGTTCCTGCGTGAATTTATCCGTGAGGCAAAGGTATATACTTTTTTTGATTTGTTATGGAAACCGTTGTTTGTGGTGCTTATCATCAACGTCTTGATTCTCGTTATAGCCAATATTTATTATTCTCATAAAATTATAGGGCCGATTCATCGATTGAAAAATGAGCTGGAACGCAAGCTCGACGGTCAGGAAATATCGTCAATCCGTTTTCGGAAAAATGATCCGTTCCATGACTTAGCTGAATTAATCAACAAAGTTTTACAGCTCAAATAATCAATTGTTTGAGATGCACCGCAACGACTAATTAGACTTATATACACGTCTACTTTTTTGATGGAGCTATGATGGACTATTCAAAAACTGTTAATCTTCCACAGACTGATTTTCCCATGAAGGCCAATCTCCCTCAACGGGAGCCGGTCATTGAAAAACAGTGGAACGATGAAAAACTATATCACCGGATGCAACAGAAGAACCAGGGTAAAAAATCGTTCATCCTGCATGATGGCCCCCCCTATGCCAACGGGCATATTCATATCGGTACCGCACTCAATAAGATACTCAAGGATTTTGTCGTCAAGTACGCGTGCATGGCCGGATTTTCATCTCCCTACACGCCGGGGTGGGACTGCCATGGATTGCCGATTGAGACGCAATGTTTAAAAGATATCAAGAAGGACAAGCACTCGGTTGACCGGGTAGCATTTCGCAAACAGGCAGCGGCGTTTGCCCGCAAATTTATAGATATACAACGTTCGGAGTTTAAGCGTCTGGGTGTTCTTGCTGATTGGGAGAACCCGTACGTTACTCTTGCGCCTCGCTATGAAGAAACTATCGTGCGGGTCTTTGGAGAACTTGTCCGCACCGGGTATATTTATCGCAGTAAAAAACCGGTCTACTGGTGTCCGTGTTGTGAAACTGCCCTTGCGGACGCTGAAGTTGAATATGCGGATCATCAAAGCCATTCGGTCTTTGTAAAGTTTGCGGTTCTATCAGCAAGCGGACTTCCTCTTGACGGCGCATCGGTCCTCATTTGGACGACGACGCCGTGGACCCTGCCTGCCAATGTCGCGGTCGCATTTCATCCTGATGCTCAGTATGCATATGCTGAGCTTTCCTTTGAGGGGGACCGGACCGAGAAACTAATCCTTTCAAAACAACTTTTGCCTATGGTCTCTGAACGTCTGGGAGCCACTTCATATACCGTCATCAATACATTTGAGGGTAAACAACTCAACGGCATTGTGTGCGAAAATCCGGTAACGAAGAAACGGTCTGAAGGTATCACCGCAGATTTTGTCACTCTCGATGATGGTACGGGTGTTGTGCACATTGCACCGGGGCACGGACAGGAAGATTATCAGGCGGTTCGTTTTGCCTATCCTCATCTGGCTAAAGATATCGTTTCTCCGGTTGATCACCGGGGGCGGTTCACTGACGAAGTTCCCGAATTCCAGGGACAAAATATTTTTGCAGCCAACGCGCTTATCATTGACAAACTCAAGGTGTCCGGCCATCTCCTTAAAGAGCAACCGCTCAACCATTCGTATCCTCATTGCTGGCGGTGTAAAAAACCGGTCGTCTTTCGTGCGACACCGCAATGGTTCATGAGTGTGGAACATAACGATCTTAAAAATAAACTCCTTGCCGCGGTTAATGGTGTTAACTGGATCCCATCATACGGGCACAATCGCATGGCTGCAATGATTGAGTCGCGTCCTGATTGGTGTCTCAGCCGTCAACGCTTGTGGGGTGTTCCGGTACCGGTATTTTATTGCCAGAAATGCGGAGTTCCGCTTGTTGACCATAAGGTTATTGAACATATTGCAGCTCTGTTCGGTACCATGGGATCTGATGTATGGTTTGAAAAAACGCCCGCTGAACTGCTTGCGCCGTTGAGCGTTACCTGTTCATGCGGAGGAGATACGTTCCGAAAAGAAGACGATATCCTGGACGTGTGGTTTGACTCAGGTGTCTCATCATTCGCCGTGCTTGAAAGCGGGGTTTTCCCGGGACTATCCTGGCCCGCAGACATGTATCTGGAAGGCAGTGATCAGCACCGGGGCTGGTTTCAGACATCGCTCTTGCCCTCCGTCGCCCTTCGCGGGATTGCACCTTATAAAACAGTGCTGACTCACGGGTTTGTGGTCGATGGAGAAGGTAAAAAAATGTCGAAATCGCTCGGCAATGTCATTGCGCCCGAGCAGATCATCTCTCAAAATGGCGCAGATATCTTGCGGTTATGGGTGGCGACCAGCGATTACCGGGAAGATATCCGGATCTCCCCCGAAATCCTTAAAGGACAGATTGATAGCTATCGCAAGATTCGCAACACAATACGTTTTCTGCTTGGTAATATTGCCGGGTTCAGCCCGGCGCAGCATACTGTATCGTTTGACCGTCTCCGCGAGATAGACCGTTACGCGCTGGTGTCACTTGAAGAGGTTCTCATTGAGGTGACCACTGCGTATCAGTCATATGAATTCCACAAAGCGGCTATCGGTATCAACAGTTTTTGTACCGTGTTTCTCAGCGGATTTTATCTCGATGCGCTTAAGGACACTCTATACTGTGAGGCTCTTGAATCACCGATACGTCGCAGTGCACAGACCGTATTGTGGGAGCTGTGCACAGTTTTAACGAGACTTCTCGCACCGATACTCTCCTTTACCGCCGAAGAGGCATGGCAGGCTGTGCGCGTCCATGATACGACGTTGGCGACATCGGTGTTTTTAGCTGATTTTCCAACGCCGGCTGGACGAAAAATTTCTGATGATATGAAATCGCTGTGGACAACGATGCTTCAGGTGCGTGAAAAATCTCTGGCTGAATGTGAGAACTTGCGTAAGGATAAGAAAATCGGCGCTACTCTGGCCGCCCATCTGGATATTTTTGATGACGGGCGGTTAAACACAGTTGATTCTGATCTTCTCGCCCAGGTTCTGGGAACATGGGATATCACAAAAATTCACACTGCGGATCCGGGAGCACAAGCGAGGCAGCTTGACGTTGCCGCAAAACCGTCCGAACACGCAAAGTGTGAACGGTGCTGGCGTCATAAAGATGATGTAACTGCCGTTGCCGCGCTTGAAGGCGTCTTATGCAGCCGGTGTGTTTCCGTTTTAAACGGGTTGCATCAGTGATCAGCTATGTGATCGTTTTTGTACTGGTATGCTGTGATCAATTAACAAAATATGTTATCACGTCGCGGATGTATGTGGGGCAGAGTATTGAGATACTTCCGTTTGTACATCTGACATACATGACCAACACCGGCATTGCATTTAGTATGTTTCAGCGTGCAAATACCGTTTTTATCGGTTTTACCGTGCTTGCTCTCATCGGCATGGCCGTATGGTTTATTCGACAGAAAGGTTTCCAGCGCGGATTTTTGTCTACCGCGGTACTTTTGATCTTTTCCGGAGCCTGCGGCAATGTAATTGACAGGGTTTTCAGGGGTGCCGTTGTCGATTTTATCGATGTCAGTATCGGTTCGTACCACTGGCCGGCATTTAATGTAGCTGATTCATGTATATCTATTGGCGGAGTAATACTGTGTATATTATTGATAAGGACTGACAATGCTTCCCATTCTCTTTAAGCTGGGTCCTCTTACTATCCGAACGTACGGGTTGATGATCGCGATCGGTATGT
>JBELAT010000068.1:0-10825 GCA_049508565.1 Endomicrobiales bacterium
TGCAGCTAGTGCCATGATTAAAGCTAATCCTTTTAATGTGCGCATGTAGGGTTCCTCCTTATTTATTTTCACATCTTACCGTCATACTTCTTGGTTCTATTTTTTATTCTTTCAGAAACCTCCTTCGAACAACCTGCTGACCAAATGGTTCTGTTCAACCAGTGATTAGATCAGCATAAAAAATTGTTCTAACATTTTATTCAATTCAAAGACAAAACCATGAAACTTACCAAATAAAAAAACTGCCTGATAATATAATATCCGGCAGCTTCGGCTATCCCGCATCGACGGGACCATGAGCTTTGCGTCCGCCGGTTACCCGGCGTTTGCCCTTACAGATATGGGAAGCTGTCAAATAGCTATGCTCGTGCATAGTTATTGTATCTTTTTAGCGTTATATTTATTGAAAAAAATTGTGAAACCTTTGTGAAATCACTTCTTGCTCAATTCGCTCTATTATGAGGACGATTGAAGAACTGATAATTAACGTTTTCTTCATCGAGCGCCAGCGGATTAAAACCCATTAAAGCGAATAAACGCCACGCAGTGGATGACGATGAAGCAACCCACTGTCCCCTGTTACCCCGGGGGATCTCCCATTCTTCATTAAATGTCGTGATAATCTCTTTTTCGCCGGGGCATTTTGCCGTATAGGGCAGCGCATGTTCAATCAAATGGACTCCCTGAGATATTTTTTCCATTTCATCCGAATATTTTTCCGCTTTTTGCCGGTATTCTTCTGCCTTTTTCTCAAGACCCAGCTTTTGAGCATACCGTGACATAAGCTGATAGGTGACCGTCTGGAACCCGGTTCCCTCAATCCATATTACCCGTACCGGGGATCTTCGACCCGCGGGATTGGTAAAATCAAAACCTTCAACCTTTTTTTCATCTATCCGGTTAAATACACGGAAATTCTTTTCCGCATAGTTCATCATCAAAAAAGGATTGATTCCCATATCATCGAGTTTTTGGGGACCCAGAGCTGCTATCATCCATGATACCGTATCAAGCGCTGCTGTTGGATCAACACCATGTTCATTATAACCGCACTGGAACGACTTTTTCGAAGGATCATACACAACGTCTTTAAACCATCTGTCCAACCCGCTCATTTCTTTATCTAAAAGCTGCGGGGTAAGATTTTTGTTATCATAAATCATTCTTACTTTTTCATCACCGCACAGATATATTTCTTTGAGCATGGACAGAACGGCATAGTAATCTACATTGTTTTCCGTTGAATATATCTGCGACCAGTCCGGTCCCCAGCCGAACCCCATGCAGACCCCCCCTTTTTCTCCATCGGGGAAGGTAAAATGGTTGAGCTGACGGGCCCACGTTGCCATATCAATAGCCAAACTCAGATATTTCAGATCTCCGGTAACCGCTGTATACTGAAGTGCCGCAATAGCTACCCACATAGTCGGTCCAAGATGAGTTCTATCACCATCAATACCGGGAGTAAGCCCTCCATACCTGTTTTCGGGAGTATCGGTACGATATGAATTAAACAACCCAATGGCATCAACTTTGACGTAATAAAACTCTTTGCGGTACACCCGCAGAAGGTGTTCTGCCTTATTACTCTGGCCGGACATCAAATACGAAAGCGTCGCCACAGCACCATCATAGGTAAAAGATTGTGCATCGAGCACTCCTTCTTTCCCATAACAGAAGGCATGAGTAAACATATCGTAAGAGTAGGTTGAACTGCCTCTAAAGCTTTCAATGAGCATATTGACCATTGACTGCTGGCGGTCGAAAAACCTGACCGTCTGCATCATGATCTTGTAATAGTTCTTTTGCAGGTTGGGAGACAGGAACTGTTCTCGGTAAGCTTTTTTAGTAATCTCGGACGGAGATGCCCCAGAGATCGCACTGAAGAAAAAGCTACATATAATTATAAAAAGTACTTGTTTTTTTATTATCACGATTGGGCAAACCTCACGCCCAACCAGTATAATCGATCTCCGTTAAATCCGCAATAGTTATTATTTTTCTACTATTGCTATAATCACTGTGATATGGATATGATTGAGTACAGTATCCTAAAACAACTCACATATATCTCATTGTGACCGACGGAACACAATCCTATAAAAATGCATACCTTTTTGTGTTAAAATAGATTTTAATATTTCTCAAAACATAGTTGCTCATTTTGCAGTTCTTTTTATATTTTGTTTTTTCAAAGCACCGCCCGGCAGTGAATTCCCCCAGCGAATATTGTCAATCCAGAACTGATTGCTTTGCGGAGTACCAGTAACACCAACATGACTGGCAATAACAGCAACAATAAATGGATTTGTAATTTGTGTCAGATCAGTACCCGGCTGCAGAGCTACCAAATCGGCAATGGGAATAGAAATGGTGGTAAAACTCGTTCCCGTAACAGTTCCATATGAAGATAAATACACTTTTGCATTATTTGTGTTTGCATTGATATTGCTACTGAGTATGCCAACCTGTAAGTCAACGCTAGACTGAACATCAAATATTAAGTATCCCGCACTGTAAGCAGACATATCTTTGGGTGTCGAAAATGTGACAAACCAATCTGCATAATCATCCCCGAATGTTACTGTATATGTTGAAATCATTGGCTCAGTACCATTGATTTTCTGTGTAGTATCAAGACCAACAGTGATTCCAACTACCGGCGTTCCACCATAATTTGTTCCAACTACATTATAAGCTGGCGGCCCGTAATTGGATAAATCAGTATTAAATCCATGTACCAGGTAAGAATAGATGTAATAAGCAGTCGAATTTGTCGTCCCTGTTGAAGGGACAACAGGAGTAGTACCGGTTGAGACTGTTACCGAGCTGATAACTGTAAGCGCCACACCAGCACTCCGGACCGGGTCAACAGTCGCATATATATGTCCAAACCCGGCCGTTCCCGCTTTAAACACGGTGTTTTTGCCCTTTGCAGGCGTAAAAACGCCAAGATTGTTCTCAACGCTCCAAGTTGGTGAGACATTAACATCAGAAGATGTTCCACTCGTGCAAACTGCCCGTAGGGTGACAGTCGAATTAACTACCACTGCACTGCCAATAGTTGGCGGATCAATAGATATACGCAACGTATCAGCAGCTAATCGGCTCTTTTTGTTAAGATCACACGCAGTCAATAGAAGAAGACAACAAAATAAAGGAATAATTTTTTTCATTAGAAGCTTCGTTTCCATTGGAGTGACACCCCACTATCGCGCATTGTTAATTGCACTTCTGAGGGAAGCAACGATTGTTGCTGATCACCGGTATCCTGACGTTGTTTCCCGAAAATATACGCATCAACAACCCCCACTACCCACGCTCCAACTCCTACATACACAGCATCAATCGCCAGATCCTTATGGTTTTCATAATCTGTGTATCCACTCCCATTACGTAACCCCTGGTTTTGATAATTCTGATAATCCGTATTGGCAGCACCAGTATAATAGAAGTACGCGCCGACCGACACAAAAAAGACTGTTCCAATTATCTCACCTTTGAACGATTGATCGTTAAAAAACTGTCCCCATCCCGGAATGACAGCCGAACGCAGCATAGCATTGACCGGATCATGTCTCTGCAAGTCCAGGTCAAGTGGACCGGCAAAACTCGCTGAACTTATCAGTACAACAAGGCCAATGACACTCAGAACCGTTCTTTTTTTCATGTGATGTCCATTTATTATCGTATTATTTCAAATACTCGATATTATCTAAAAACACCGTACCGCCATTACCGTTGGTAACATTGGGAATGTTCGGATTGCCACTTTCATTATACACCAATATGATACGGAGTATATCACTGACGCTGGCCATTGAACCACTGATCGCGAATTCATAGTGTTGCCAGTTTGACGTAATTTGCTGATTGGTCGTATTGCTCTGCCAGGCATTGACTCCCGATGGAGTCAGATTATTGGCGTTCTGGGATTCTAAGCGGAGAGACACATTGGCGTTAAGCGCCCCGCGTACATAAAAAGATATTTTTGTGTATCCTCCAGCGCCAAGATTGCGCGTTATTATACCATATTGCGAAACAGTTGGCGCAGCAATGAAAATAAAACCAACAAAACCGTCTTCTCTAATGCCACCTTGATACCAGGTTACAGTATCTCCATTCCACGCATATTTCAAACAAAAGTTCCCGGAATACGGGTGGTCAGTGCTATTTAAATCCAGCGTCTGACCCTCCGGGGTAGTCATAAACATGATGGCGGGAGGAAATCCGCCCGTGATACGCAATGCACCATCGTTATAAATGACCCAGGTACCGCTGAATTGACCGGTCGTATTAGAAACGGTTGGATCAACCAATTTACCGATAGGGTTACTGTCACATCCCGACAGGGACATGAGCAGAATACCCACACCGATCACAGTTAATGTTTTTATCGCTTTTTTATTCATATCGTATTTTTGCTAAATAAAAAGTGCATCCATGAGGATTGTCGCTTCGCAACAGAGTAAAACAGAACCCGCCGCTAATGTAGCTTAAATCTTTTCCCGACAGAAGTATTCGGTATTGAGTCCACTTTTTTTTGAGTGAAATGGGGCCGATCCATGCAACATCGGAATCGGGATATTTTCCGGAGAGCCCCCCGATCTTAAACTCATTAACTCGTTCTCCACCGTCCTCACCTTTAGCCCAAAAGGTCAAGTACGTTGCACCGCGCAAATTATAGCCGCCTTTGGCTGTTCCCCAATTATTCGGCGGATTCTGCCAAAAAATACCTGCCCACTCTTTAGGCCCTTTGGCAAGATAGGTAATGCGAAGACACGTTCGCCCAAGATGGGGATCGTCCTGATACGCCCCGGACAACTTTAAGTCTTCAGTATCCCCCATCCATCCTGAAGGATAATAGTGATTCTGCGTTTTCTCATCACTGTAAATATAAAATGGTTTATAAATCGGTCCCGAAACTCCCATGCTCTTTGGTTTGACTGCAGCAAGAGTTTCGGGGGATGGCATAGATGGCGAGGATACAATAGGGACCATGACTGATGGTGTTGCCGTTGCCGTCGTCACATTAAGCCGTGTTGTGCTTGTATTTTTAAATATACTTTGATCAACCGGCAGAGCAGTGTCAACAGCAAAAGCGGGAGAAAAACCCCTCACAGCCACTATGGTAACCCAGAAACATAAAAGTATAAAATATCGTATCATTTTATTACATCATGCGGGATGGGTCACCCCATCCCGCATGACAAACAATCTATTTCTTATTCGAAGCGAATATCGTCGAGATAAATGACAAATCCGTTGGGATTATCATCTTTTGAAGCTGACCAGCAGAACCCGCCGATAATGTTTGAAAGATCTTTATCTTTGAGTTCAATGGTGTATTGCTGCCAATCTTTTGTTAATTCAACAGGTCCCAGGGTGTTGGAATCGGAATCCGGATATTCACCGGTAATACCACCGACTTTAAATTCAGCTATTTTTTCGCCGCCTTTATCACCGCGTGCCCAGAACGTAAGTTTCGTCGCGCCGGTTAAATTATAACCGCCTTTTTTGTCGCCCCAGTTGTTTGCCGGCTGCTGCCAGTAAATGCCTGCCCAACCAGCGTTTTGAGTTGCCCGGGCGCTGTAGGTAATTTTAAAGCAATATTTCCCGTTATGTGGATTTTCAGTGCATCCCGGATTGATCTTGAGATCGCCATAATCACCCATCCATCCTGACGGTGCGAAATGGTTGTCCCGTGACCCCTGATCGGAGTACACGCCAAAAAAGAATCCACTTTTCTTTGATGATGCGGGTGTTGCTGCCTTTGTTGCTGCAGGAGTAGCGGGCGTGTTCATGTCTGCGCAGGCAATACCTGCGGCAATCGTTACTGTTACCACTGTTGCCAATAGCTTCTTCATGTAAATAATTCCCCTTTCAAGAGTACGTGCTGCTGTTGAATGCAAAAAATGTCCTAAGCTTTTTTACTTTTTTAGAATTATCACCTCCACCCGGCGGTTGGCCTCCCGGCCTTTCGCCGTTGCATTTGAAGCAACCGGTTTTGTTTTTCCAAACCCAACTACCGTAATCCGCTCTTTGGCAATACCCGAGCCGATAAGCGCGTTAGCCACGCTCCAGGCACGTGCTTCTGATAATTTTTGATTCATGGCTGAATCTCCCGTACTATCCGTATGTCCTTCAACCATGATTTTATTTTCAGGATAAGCCATCAGTATCTTGACGACCGCCTGCATGGACTTACTGGCATCCAGCTTCAACTGATGCTGACCACTGTCAAACAACACGTTTGACGTAAGCGATACCATCAGGCCGCGCGCAGTTTCCGTCACCGTAACTTCTTTTTGCACTTCTTTTATAGTTTCCTTCGTCGGCGTAGTAACTTTAACTTCAACCGGCTGCGTCACACCGGTGTTGTTTGATGGATCAGTAGCGGAAAGCTTAAGAAGATATGTCCCGCTATGAACAGCCATATTGTACACATCGTCGGTGCCATCCCAGGTAATGTTGTCAGGGGGCTGTCCTTTGCCTGAAAAGGTCTTAACTACGCGCCCATTGGGAGAGGTAATGGTGAGTTCCCAGTGACTCACTCCATTTATATCAGATGCCCGCGGTTCAATAATACATGTTGAATTCTTTGCAGCACCGGTAGTAAAAGCATTTGTCGAAACACTCAGCGTAACAAAGGGAGGGGTCAAATCCGCTTCCGGTTCATTCGTAGCCGCTTTCCATTCTTTTCCGAAATGGCCAAGCACCGGTCCGAAGGAAATGGTGAAGAAACAATGATACTCGTCGTAATCGCCCAACTCAGGCGCCAAATATACTTTATCATTCTCGTGAACACCCACGTAATCGACACCTACTGTAATATCCTTGCCAAATTTTCTGGTCAATTTCACCTGATAGACGTTGTCAGCGATTTCTCCAAATTCTTGTTGCCAGTATTCCGGCCCCCAATAATCTTTAGAATATTTCAAAGATACTTCATACGGTGCTTTTACCATCGATACACCGGTAATTAAATAATCCGTAATTGGTTTTGCGCTCGCTGTTGATAACGTATATGCTGAACTCACCGTGGCAAGAGATTCGCCCATTTCAAGATCAACCACAAATCGCACCAGTGATTGAGGCAATCTAATCACACTGAGAAGGTTAAACGCCCCAATATAATCATTGGTCGCCCAGGCTCCGGTTGCACCATAGCCTTCCCACACGGGAGAGGCTGTTGTAGACCAGTAGACGAGACTATCAGTACCGGTAAAGTATCGCGTCAGCGTGTATCGGGCTGCACACGAAAACAGTGAATTCTCTTTAGGGTTTAAATTCCATTCTTCGGGAACATTATCCTTGTAGCGGTAAAACGGGGTAGAGGGAGTAGGATTGAAAGTACACATAAAGGAGATAATACTCGCCTCTCGGTTATCCCATTGCACCCAGAAGGGGCTTTCCGCACCGCGCGGCTCGAAAAGCGCCGGGCCGTTATTGGTCGCTGTTCCCTCATATATCAAGGGGATCGGCCCTAACAGAGGCCGACGATAGGTATAATCAAATACGGCGGTTAACGGGTAGGATAGCCGGCGAACAATCTCGGTCCCCACTTGCTGTTTATTGCCGGCAACCAGCCCCTGATAGGTATAATTGAGAGAAAGTTTATCGAGAAATGAAATTTTCTTGAAGGCAAAATCAACGGTACCACCAAATGCATCTTCAAATTCTGTTGTTCCCGTACGTTTAAGGAGGCTCGATCCAACATCTCCCGCCCCTGCGGGAGCGTCGGCAAGATAGGTATAATCCCAGCCCAGCCGGAACGGCCGGTACAAAAGACCGACCTGAAGAGGATTATCTCCTATTTCATAAGACCCGGAAAGTTCGTACGTATGCATCCGTTCTTGCTCAAGCGGATCATATATGCTGAGTTCGTCCTTGTACAAAAAGTGGTAGCTGCCACCCATTATTTTGAAATTATAATTGAGGTAGGGGACATTGCCATAAATACCGATATGTGGATGTGAATCAATATATTCCCACTCACTATCCATTCCGTACACCAGCTGCAGACTTCCCATACTGCCTTTTGAAGTCACCTCAAACATCTGCGGAATCAAGGTCTCAGAAAAAGCGCCGAACAGATCACCGTCGTTGGACCAGTCCAGGCGACCTTCGCCGCGGACATAGCGCAGATCGGCAAAGCCGGCATCATAATTAACATTTGCGGTATTTAATGCAACCGGCTGACCGTCAAGGGAGTCTTCATGTTCACGGTTATGTGGGCGCCAGTATGCATCGGCGTAGTTAATGACATATTCGAATCCGAAAACAGCGGTGAGTGCTTCAATGGGTCTCATAGAAACGTCAAGATAGAGAGTTTCGCCGGTAAGTGTTTGACCGGGCGTCTTTGTCGGGGTGGTTGCTGAATATACGTAATAATTATCGACACCGACTTTAGTGAGCGTCCAATTATCGCTGAGCTGATGCTCAAAAACATCGAGTTGAAGAGTAGGATGGATTTCAACGGTTCCCGTCTCAATTATACTGTCTTGAGAAAAGGCTGACGCAAGGGGGAAAATAATGATACACATCGCAGATAAAGCAAGCCTTGCGTTCATTTGGGCAATTATAGCTTTTTATTCTTCAGGCAGTCAAGGTATCAGATAGGCAAAATGGCATGTCAATACACTATTTTTCACATGCACATATTTTTTGCTATTCCATGACAACAGAGAACCTATCACGTCCCGAAATAAAGGGAGGTTGACAGCATCTGAGTATTGGTTAGCGAAGGGTTGAATAGGAATGCGTAATCGAAACTCACTATTTTTGTCTTAATCGATAATCCGACACGAAAATCTTGTAACTGGCTGAGACCCAGCCTGATAGCAATAAGATCACGTACTCCGATCTCTAATCCGGGACTAATCGCCAGGACTTGCTGGCTGTATACCGGAATATCAACGTCCAGAGCAGAGGTGAGCGTAAAATGCCATATTTCGGATTTCTGTAATTGATCATTGGATCCATTGCCCAAATCCCGCACATCAAAATCGACAGGCAGTACCCAGGCAAAACCGGCACGCATGATCGGCGGGACAACTTCACTGACATTGTTACCGGCAATCCCCGTGCCTTCCAGTGAACTTGAGAGTACATTTTTCCAGACCCAACCAAATCGACATTGTTTATATGTGTACAGAGCACCCAAATCAAACGCGTACCCGGAGAGCAGCTCGGGATCTATCCTCTCAGAAAAATACCGGACAGTCATCCCCAAAGCAACAGGAAGTCCGTTATAACCAAACCCGGCCATAACAACGTCATTGCTGACTGACCCGGTACCAAGCGATTGGTCCTGAGCAGATGTTTTCTCAAAATCATTTGAAACCCGGCTCCAGCCGACTGCTATGCCGCCAAAACTACAGGGATGGCCATAGGAAAAGTTGGTATACTGCGTGTCAACAAGACTTTGAGAGTATAGAGCGGTAAGATCTGTTCTTTGCATAGTTCCCAGTCCAGCAGGATTCCAATCAAGCGCCGTGGACTGATCTGCCACCGCTGTATAAGCCTCACCCATTCCTTCGGCCCTGACGTCCGTGAGAACCGGCATTTCCGCCAGGAGAGATCCGGTCGTAACCGAAAAAATAAAAATATCTATAAACAACGTTTTTCGTGAGATGCATCCTAACAGGTTTTTTTTCATTTAGCGATGACTATTTTCCGGAATTTCACTTCTTCCCTACCAACAATATTTGCGGTAACCTTGCAGATATAAAGACCTGCTGTCAATGCCTGATTATTACTATCCGTTCCGCGCCACTCAATGAGTCGCTCGCTGCCACTGGCAATGATATTGGGCAGGCCGCACACTTTATGTCCTAACAGATCGAATATTTCAACGGTAAGATCCGGTGCACCGCTTACAACGATTTTAATGGTGGTAAAATCGCTAACCGCACGAAAGGGATTGGGAAAGCTATGGATTTCGTCTTGAAATATAACAGCAGGATTTGTCACTCCATTTATCGTTTGGCCGGGAACCGGAACAAGCCATGCGGTCTGTAACGCATAATATGCCAGGCGCAATCTCCGGGTGGTGCTATTGGGAGCAATGCCAACAAGACCCCACCATTCTTCATTCATATTGGGATCTTCAACATACAGGGGATTAGTCCAATCAGAAGATGTATCCTGGACCGATGGACCATGAACCCCACCCATGCCAATCGTGTACATTTGACCGGCAATTGAATCGCCTTTCCACCATTCGTCATTCCACTCAAAAACAGTTCCTCCCACACACGATGTACCTTTTGTCGCAAGAGCAGCAGAGATCTCAGACCACTGGGACTGGATATACGTGCTCTGCATAAGTTCATCTTCAGCGCCTTTTACGCCGTTGTATGCATCGCATCCCCATTCGCTGAAGAAATATGCTTTACTGGTCGACGTTCCGCCCATAACAGAGAATGTGTTGCCAAATGATAAACCGCGATAGACATTGATACCCCAGATATCAAGTGCGGGCAAAGACGCATCATTGGCAAAGAAGGATGCATTGCCGATATCAAAAATATCCTTACTTGCAGTCCCCACCGGATGAGCACCATCTTCAGCATGAGCATTCTGACAGGCAGTATTGAGCAGCGGATACCACATGGACTTAAAAGAACTGTTATCTCCGGTGGGATCAGCTACTTCATTACCAAACATCCACATGAGCACCGCCGGATGATTTTTCCAGGTATGTACCATACTGACAAAATCGCTTACCATCGCCGCGCCATCGGCAGTTATGCCAACACTGGAATGATTGACCTCATAACCCATGATAACATAGATACCGTTTTTGGCAGCAGCATCCAGA
>JBELAT010000069.1:0-10770 GCA_049508565.1 Endomicrobiales bacterium
CTTGCTGCGTATTTTGCGTTGCTGCAAAATGGTGATGCAATCATGGGGATGAACTTGGCGCATGGCGGCCATCTTACGCACGGCAGCCCGGTCAATTTCTCAGGCAAGAATTACAGGGTTGTCCCGTATACGGTTCGCCAGGACACTGAGCATATCGACTATGATGAAATGAGCCGGTTGGCAAAAGAGCATAAACCAAAAATGATCATCACCGGAGCAAGCGCCTATTCCCGTATCTGGGACTGGCAGCGGATCCGGCACATTGCTGATAGTATCGGAGCCTATCTTTTCGCTGATATCGCGCACTACGCAGGACTTATTGCCGCAGGGTGTTATCCATCTCCCGTACCCTACGCTGACATAGTCACAACAACCACGCATAAAACACTCCGGGGCCCCCGGGGCGGGATGATTATGTGTAAAGCACAGTATGCCACGCTCATCGACAAAGCGGTGTTTCCCGGTATGCAGGGGGGACCGTTGATGCATGTGATCGCTGCCAAAGCGGTTGCCTTTGGTGAGGCGCTCCAACCGACATTCAAGGTATATCAAAATCAGGTGCTCAATAACGCGCGGGCGTTCGCGGCAGCCCTGGTCTCTGGCGGATTGCGTATCGTGTCCGGCGGGACGGACTGTCATATGTTTTTAGTCGATCTCCGGCCGCTCGGTGTTACGGGCAAAGATGCGCAGAACGTTCTTGAAAAAGTCGGTATTACGGTCAACAGAAACGCCATTCCGTATGACCCGGAGAAACCGATGATCACCTCAGGCATTCGTATCGGCACGCCCGCAATAACGACACGCGGTATGAAAGAAAAAGAAATGGCTCAGATCGCCGCATGGATTGTTGCGGCTTTAAAAAATATCGGCAACGAATCCGATCTCTCGTTAATACGCAATGAAGTAACGACGCTGTGTAAAAAATTTCCACTGTATTAATACCGATGGATACTAAACGATTGATCGGTCGCGGAGTATGATTTATTTTACAGCATTTGTCCTGTCGCTTGTAGGAACAACTCTGTTTACCCCGTTGTCCATTCTGCTTGCAAAGAAATTCGATGTCTTGGATTATCCCCGGGCCCGCAAAGTCCATCGTCAGCCCCTGCCGCGGTGGGGTGGTATCGGCATCTATGCCGGGTGTGTAGTGACCGTGGGGGTGCTTCTGCTTTTTTCATCAGCGTTTCGGGAACTGCTGGCGTTTAAAGATAATGAGCTTTTCAAGCAGTTGACGGGTATCGGCGTCGGGGGGACATTAGTTTTCGTCCTGGGCCTTATCGATGATAAAAAGTCGGTCCAGGCGCTCACGAAGCTTTTGACCCAGATCATCGCTGCCTATATCGCCATGGACTATGGTGTGCGTATGACGGGACTGGCTCTGCCGTTTAGCGGCAATTACTTTCAGTTCCCCATTTTTCTCGGAGAGGTTCTGTCAGTTTTCTGGATCATCGGATTTATGAACAGCGTTAACCTTGCCGATGGTTTAGACGGTATGGCGGCTGGTATCGTTGCTATCGCTTCAGGAACGTTCTTTGTGGTTGCCCTGCTGCAAAACAATACACCGCTGCTGTTCTTATCCAAGCAGCTGACGCTGGCAGCGATTTTGGCTGTAATGATAACCGGATCCTGTCTGGGATTTCTGATATTTAATTTTAATCCGGCAAAAGTGTTTATGGGCGATTGCGGAGCGCTGTTTCTGGGGTTCATGCTTGCGGCGATCTGTGTTGTAGGGACGCTCAAATCAACGGCAGTCATAGCTATTTTCATACCGGTCACCGTCGTTGCGCTACCGATACTTGATGTTGCGCTTGCACTGTTTCGCCGCCTGCGAACGGGTATGGGGCTTATGACACCCGATAAGGAACATATTCATCACCGCTTGCTCCGCTATGGCTGGTCGCACCGGGAAGTGGTACTGCTTATGTATGTGTTTAGTTTGCTGCTTTCTATTGGAGCGATTCTTCTGACAGTCGTTAAAGGAACTGCGTAGGAAACCATCGTGTTGGTCATCGATAGGTGAGTGCGCAATCCGTTTGTCTTGTGTCTCAGGAGAACGATTCTCCCGATCGCTTCACGTGTCTGATGGGAATTGCGAACAGTTAACGGTAAGATACATGCGCTTGCCTGGAGAGGCATAAAGGGGATTTTTAGTGAAAAAAAAGCTACTTTTCGTATTCGGCACCCGCCCGGAAGCTATCAAGATGGCTCCTCTTATCTTGAAATTCAAGGCGGAATCATCTTCGTTTAAAACAGTTGTGTGTGTGACCGCACAACATCGTCAAATGCTTGACGAAGTTCTGGAACTGTTTAAGATAAAACCTGATCACGACCTCAATATCATGCAGGACGGGCAAACCCTGTATCATATAACCGCATCCGCCCTCACCCGCATGGAGAACGTGTTGTCCCAGGAGCGGCCGGATATGGTGTTGGTGCATGGCGATACCACGACAACATTTGCAGCCGCTCTTGCGGCATTTTACCAGAAAATACCGGTTGCCCATGTCGAAGCAGGATTGCGGACCTATGACAGACTTCAACCGTTTCCCGAAGAAGCTAACCGGATGCTGACCGATGCGCTGTGTGATCTGTATTTCGCACCAACATCGACTTCCCGGGCGGCACTGCTCAAAGAAAACATCTCGGCCAAAAAAATATTCATTACCGGCAATACGGTTATCGATGCACTGCATCTGGCACTGGCGCAAAAAAAGCCGATCGCCAACCCCGTTCTTAAAAAAATGTTTTCATCGCCGGCGTCAGGGTGCGGGGCTCCCCTGGTGCTTGTCACGTCCCACCGCCGTGAGAATTTCGGAGAGCCGATGGAAAATGTATTTCATGCGCTTAATGACGCAGCACACGCCTATCCAGCGATGACCATCATTTATCCAGTCCATTTAAATCCCCGCGTGCAAGAGCCCGCACACCGCATTCTGGGGAAAACTCAAAATATCATTCTTCTCGCACCGGTCAATTACACTGACCTTGCCGCCGTGATGAACCGGGCATCCTTTGTTGTAACAGATTCGGGCGGCATTCAAGAAGAAGCTCCCGCGCTTGCCAAACCGGTGCTCGTGCTCCGTGAGGTGACGGAACGTCCTGAAGCGGTGCAATCAGGGACGGTTCGCATAGTCGGAACTGATCGTAAAAAAGTTTTTAAAGAGATATGCCGTCTCATAGATGATACGAAACATTATCAGCGCATGGCCCGCGCCGTTAATCCCTACGGTGATGGGAAAGCGGCGAACCGGTCGGTTGAGGCAGTAGAATATTATTTTGGTTTGCGAAAGGATAAGCCGTCAGAGTTCCAGTCATAAGATGAATAAAAATGTGGTCTTAACGGGTAAGCCCGGATGCGGGAAGACAACACTGATTAGAGAAGTGTGTCACTGTTTTCCTGACAAGATTGGCGGATTTTTTACCGATGAGGTGCGCATCGGATCGCAGCGGGATTCTTTTGTGCTCAAGACCTTTGATGGGCAGCAGGGCGTATTTGCAAAAAAGGGGATGGCAAGCCCGGTAAAACTCAATAAGTACGGGATCGATCTCAACGTTCTTGAATCTCTCGGGATCAGCGCACTCAGGCGAGCGATACGAGATGAAAAAATAATTGTCATTGATGAGATAGGCTCAATGGAAATGTTTTCAAAACCGTTTCGCTCTGTTGTGGCAGACTGTTTAAATTCCCCGTGCAAAGTTCTTGCTTCAATTCGTTACAATTCTCAACCGTTTACCAGTGAAATTAAAGCTATGACCGATACGACATTGCTGTATCTTTCCCGGAGCAATGCCGCGGAAATCAAGAAAGCGATAGAACAATGGTTATGCATAAAATAACTCTTAAATTCAATGAAGACAGGCGTATTCGGGCGGGCCATCTCTGGGTATTTTCAAACGAGATAAAACTTATCGAGGGACAACCTGCGGTTGGCGATATCGTTGAGGTTCACTCCGTGGGCGGTGAGTTTCTCGGTACGGGATTTTATAATCCCCGTTCGCTCCTTGCGGTACGCATCCTTTCACGCGTCCGCCGGGACATTGACCAGGCTTTTTTTAAAGAAAAAATTGCTGCGGCACTGGCATATCGAGCGGCCCTGTATCCGAGTTTTGAATCAATACGGCTTGTGTTCGGTGAGTCTGACGGTTTGCCGGGATTGGTTATCGATAAATACGGACGCTACCTCGTCATGCAGTTTTTGGCGGCAGGTATGGAAAAGCAAAAAGATTCTATCGTTGCTGCTGCACGGGAACTGCTCGACCCCGCAGGTATTATAGCGCGGAATGATTCACCGATGCGAACGCTCGAGGGGCTCGAATTGACCAGAGAAGTGCTGTGGGGAGATATCCCCGAGAGAATAACCATAGAAGAATATAATTGTTCTTTTCTTGTAGATCTGGCTTCTGGCCAGAAAACAGGCTTTTTTATCGATCAAAAAGACAACCGTCAGATATTTGCCCGCTACGCTGAAGGTAAACGCGTGCTCGATTGTTTCTGCCATACGGGCGGGTTCGGCATCGCGGCAGCAAAAAATCGTGCATCACAGATTGTCTTTGTTGATTCATCTGCTCCCGCGATCGAAATCGCGCTTGCAAATGCCGCACTGAACTCGATATCCAGCGCCTATGAGGGATGTGTTGCCGATGCGCTCCAGTATTTATCTACGGCCGCGCCCGGTAAATTTGATATCATAAGTATCGATCCTCCTGCACTTATTAAGAGCAGAAAGTTTTATCCCCAAGGCTATAAAGCGTACCGAAAACTCAATACTGTTGCCCTGGAAGCTTTGCCGTCAGGCGGAATGCTTGCTACCAGCTCCTGTTCACATCATATGAGCCCGGTTGATTTCCGCCATATGCTGGAGGAGGCGGCTGCTCGATCCGGCAAACAGGTGCGTCTGGTTGAATGGGGTACCCAGTCCAAAGATCACCCCATTTTGCTTTCGATGCCTGAGACTGAGTACTTGAAATTTGCGCTGGTACAGGTGATAGGCTGACAGTGATGCCTACACAATTGAGTCGTATCTCTGTTTTCAGGGAGAATGAAACACTTTTTATACACGCCGACGACGTCGATGAGATGTTCAAAGTGATTCATCTGCGTTAGTGTCGTACACACAGGATAAGAGGAATGCCACCAATGAAACCGATTTTTGATGTTGTTTCCCCGCAATTGCTGGAAGCAATGCCGTATGAGTATGCAGGAAAAAAGATAACTGTTACTATTGAGACGCAGGAGTTTACCTGTCTCTGTCCGTGGACGGGGTTGCCTGATGTTGCGCTGGTAAGCATTGTATATGAACCGCTCAAGACGGTCATTGAACTCAAATCTTTGAAATTTTATTTGCAATCGTTCCGCATGGTCGGAATGGTGCATGAGAGTGTGGTAAACCGTATACTCGACGATCTGGTCACCGCAGTCAAACCCTGCTCTCTGAGCGTCCAGCTGGTGTTCGGCGTCCGCGGCGGCATAACGACAACGGTCAACGCCCACTATCAATCCAGAAAAAAATAGTTTCATCACATGTTGCAACCGGCTGGAAACTTTTATTAACCTGGCGAAAGGCAAACTCATGTTTAAAAAAATACAGCATATTCATTTTGTGGGAATCGGCGGTTCGGGAATGTCGGGAATCGCGGAAGTGCTCTGCAATCTCGGCTACAAGGTTTCCGGGTCCGATCTGAAAAAATCCGATATTACCGATCATCTCAAAAAAGTATGCGGGGCCACTATTTACATCGGTCATCACGCTAAAAATATTTGCCATGCTCAGGTGGTGGTTACTTCGACAGCGGTAAGTAAAAGTAACCCCGAAGTACGCCAGGCGGAGAGAAAAAAAATACCGGTTATTCCGCGCATCGAAATGCTCGCTGAGATTGCCCGGTTGAAATATGCGGTGACGATTGCGGGTACGCACGGCAAAACAACAACCACGTCGCTTTCAGCTCTGGTACTCGAGCGGGGCGGGCTTGATCCGACTATCGTTGTCGGAGGTCGTTTGAAAAATATTAAAAGCGGTGCGAAACTCGGGAAAGGGGATTATCTGGTGGCGGAGGCTGATGAGTCCGACGGATCATTCTTAAAACTGTCTCCGACTATTACAGTCGTTACCAATATTGATAACGACCATCTGGATTATTACGGCAATATCGATAACATCAAACAGGCTTTTGTGCAGCACATAAACAGTGTGCCGTTTTACGGGTGTGCCATTGTCTGTTCTGACGATGCAAATATCTGTGAGATATTGCCGCAGATCAAGCGGCGGTACCTGAGTTACGGTTTTTCCGGCAAACCCGATATTACAGCGCGCGCAATACGTCCGGTGAAAGCCGGTATAGAATTTACGGTGTATGTGCAGGGGAAAAAACGCGGTAACGTGGTGCTTCAAGTTCCGGGACGGCACAACATTCTTAACTCGCTGGCCGCTGTTGCTGTTGGACTTGAGCTGAGCATTCCGTTTTCATCCATCACCCGGGCGCTTAATAGCTATGCAGGTGTTGGCCGCCGGCTTGAAGTAAAAGGCGAAAAAAATGGGATCACGGTAATCGATGATTACGGCCATCATCCGACGGAAATAAGAGCAACGCTTGCTGCGGTCAAAAGCGGCTGGCCTCAGCGCCGGATCGTGGTTGTTTTCCAGCCGCACCGTTTTTCTCGGACGGCACATCTGCATCAGCAATTCGGTTCAGCATTTGCGGACGCAGATACGGTAGTGCTGCAGCCGATTTATCCCGCAGGTGAACAGCCGATACCGGGCGTGAGTAGTCAGCTGGTATATGAAAGCATGAAAAGCAACGGCAGTAATGTTTCATATTTCACTGATGCCGGTGTTTTGGCGCGGCAGTTGCGTTCCGGCGATGTGGTGGTAACTCTTGGTGCCGGAGATGTCTGGAAAACAGGAGAAGAATTATTAAAAAAAATATAACACTGGCTGAGCGTATCAGGCAGATCGTTCCTTCACTCTCGGTAAATGAACCCCTAAAAAACCATACGACGTTCCATATCGGCGGACCTGCGGCATTTTTCGCAACTGTCCCGCGGATGGAAGCACTATGCGCCCTTAAGAAATTGAGCATCATTGAAAACATTCCTCTGCTGGTCATCGGCAGCGGATCGAACATGCTGTTTAATGATCAGGGATTTCCCGGGATAGTGATCAAACTTGATGAGTGTTTCACTGAAATTGTATGGCGAGAAGATACTGTTGGTAGTGGGAATGTTCAGGCAGGTGCAGGCGCATTTCTGTGGCAACTGTCTCGCGAAGCTTCTGCCCGGGGTTTTAACGGACTGCTGGGATGCACCGGAATTCCCGGGACAATAGGTGGTGCTGTTGTAGGCAATGCCGGCACGCAGGCGGGATGGATCGGCGACTCAGTAGCGGGGGTTGATGTTCTGACTGTCACGGGCGATATTGAGTATCGGGGGCGCGATCTTTTGCATTTTTCCTACCGTAGTTCGAATCTCTCTGATCTTATCGTTGTTTCAGTGCATTTTTCCTTGAAAAAGCTTGCCAAAAATGATAGTGTTATCGAGGAAATTAGTACGATGGTTGAGAGGCGCAAGAAAACTCAACCGCTTGGAGACTGGAGTGCCGGATGCGTGTTCAAAAATCCGGCCGGAGACAGCGCGGGACGGTTAATAGATGCCTGCGGTCTCAAAGGTCTGATGTTTGGCGGGGCGTGCATTTCCGAGAAACACGCTAATTTTATTGTTAATACCGGCACGGCCACTGCCAGTGACGTTAGGCATCTCATACATCTTGCTCATCAAAAGGTCAAAGAACAGTTCGGCATTGAGCTTCAATTAGAAATTCAAATAGTTTAACTATGTTTGTTGGGCGCTTCATAAAGCATACGTAAATCTTCAGGTATATTTCTCCGTGCTGAGAGAAGCCTGGCAGAAATTGTGTTGAGAACGGCAATTAATGGAAATACGCGACTGGCTTAAAAAAAATCGGATTGGAGTTCTTTTTGGAGGACAGTCGGCAGAGCGTGCAATATCGCTGAAATCCGGCCAGGCCGTACTAAAGGCTTTGCGTGACGCCGGAGCGAATGTAGTGGGAATCGATGCGGGGCCTGATGTTGCGTTTCACATCAGAAAGAAGCGCATCACGTTTGCATATATCACCCTTCACGGCCCGCTTGGTGAAGATGGCACGATGCAAGGGTTGCTTGAGGTGATGGGTATACCATACTGCGGTTGCGGTGTTCTGGCAAGCGCGGTAGCGATGGATAAAATTGCAACAAAACGGATGCTTGATTCTGAAAAGTTGCCGACACCCCGGTGGCAATCATTAACACGCAATGAACCTCTGAAAACATTATTTCGTCCATCTCGATCTCATAAGATTGTCGTTAAACCGGTTTCACAAGGTTCGGCCATTGGGGTATCAATAGTTGACTCGAAAAAAGATCTTTACAAAGCGATTGCGCTTGCGTCTCGGTTTGATAGCCGTGTTCTCATTGAAGAGTACATTGCTGGTACCGAGATCACGGTCGGCATTTTGGGTGACCGGGCACTTCCTGTTGTCGAGATCGTTCCTCAGGGAAAGTTTTACGATTTTGATTCTAAATACCGGCCGGGACAGTCGACACATCTGATACCGCCCCGGCTGCCCAAGCCGGTCATCCATCGTGTTGAGAAGCTGGCGCTTTCTGTTTTCCAGGTTCTTGGATGCCGGGCGATGGCACGAATTGACATGATAGTAGATGCGCAACACCGTCCATGGATTCTTGAAGCCAATACCCTGCCGGGAATGACAGAAACATCGTTATATCCTGATGCGGCGCGGGCCGCCGGTATCAGTTTTTCTGATCTTGTTCTTAAAGTTATTGATTATTCGAAATGAAATATAAACCAAAACGTCGTTCTATTCGGTATCCGCGTACCGTTATCCTGCGATCGAAATTTAAACAGGAACGCAATCACCAGTGGGCCAAACGCGCGATGGTGATGGTTCTTGTAGCTGGGCTGTGTCTGGGCGGGTGGTGGACATACCGTACAGTGTCTCATTTTATTTTCTGTTCTGATTGTTTTGTCATTCGGTCTATAGTTGTGCGCGGCGGGAAAAATGTCACGCAAAGCGAGATTCGGGCACTTCTGCCGTTTCGTGTTGGTGATAACCTGTTTGCCGTCCAACTCGGCGCTGCAGAAAATAATATACGGCAATGCAAACCCGAGCTTAAGACGATTCATATATCTCGCCGATGGAAGTCGGTGATTGTAACCATGACGGAACGGGTTCCTCTCGCTGTCACTACGATCGACGGACAACGTCTGGGCCTTGATGAGGATAATATTGTGTTTCCTCTGCGAGGGCATCTTGATCAGGTACCGTTGCCGGAAATTTCGTCAGCGGCTCCGGATATGCGTATCGAGATGATACAGTTTATTAAAGCTCTTGCCCGCGAAGCGCAGGATATTTCTCCTAAAATCCAGTGGGTATCGCTTGAGGCCAATGACCTGGTGCTGGGGTTGTCCGGGGGAACAAAAATTCTATGGGGACCAATGGATCCGGTGACATTTACCGGCAAGCTCCGGCGCATTCGTCAGGTTTTTGCAGATGGAACCACGCGGTTTCATGCACTCGAATATGTCAATGTATCCTATTACGATGATGGAAGAATATTGGTCAAACCACGGCTCGCCAGTCCGGCAGCGAAACCGCAGGCTGCATAATACTTGTTTTCGGTGAGAGGGAAATATGTCAAAAGATGATTGTATAACCGGCGTAGACATCGGCAGCAATCAAGTGTGTTGTGTTGTCGGGCGTCAGTCGGCAGAAACCGGAGTCCTTGAAATACTTGGCGGTGCTCGCCTGCCGTGTCGGGGCGTCAAAGGCGGAGTGGTCATTAATTTGCATGAGACTGCATACGCCATCCAGCAGGTTATCGAGAAACTCGAGGACAGTCTTAAGGTGACCGTTCGTCAAATAAATCTGGGGTTGCGCGGTAACCACATTGAGTCTATGAACGCCCACGGTGCGATCAATATTTCCCGGACGGACAAAGAGATCACCGCAGAAGACGTGGCGGGCGCGATCGAAAACGGAAAGACTATCCGGCTGTCGCCGGACCGGGAGATTCTGCATACCATTTCCCAGGAGTTTTCGCTCAACCATCAACGCGGCGTGCCCAATCCCGTCGGTATGGAAGGCAATTTTCTCGAAGTTGATGTGCATATCCTGACAGCATCATCAAGCCATTTGAGCAATATTTATAAAGCCACAGCCCAGGCGGGCTTTGAGGTCTCTGATTCGATCTACGGGTTACTGGCTGTGGGCGGGCTCGTCATTACTCAGGAAGAAAAAGAGCTGGGATGTCTGCTGATAGATTTCAGCGGACTTACGACGGGCATCGCTATTTATACTGAAGGAAGCATCCGGTTTTCAAAAGAGCTTCAGGTCGGATCTGATTTTATTACCCGGGATATTTCACATAACCTGCGGACATCACAGGCTGTCGCTCAGGATATCAAAGAAAAATACGGCCTGGCAATGGCAAGTCTCTTGAAAACTGATTCAAAATTTGAATATACCAGCGTTGACGGGCGTACAGTCAGGGAATGTGCCCGACGGCAGTTGATCGATATCATACAGCCCCGGTTAGACCAAATATTTGTGATGATCGATGACGAGGTGCGTAAATCCGGTCTGTCCGACTCTATTGTTACAGGCGGGATTATTATTACCGGCGGCGGCGCGAAGCTCGACGGCATGGTTCAGGCTTGCGAACAGGCGATGAGTTCATCAACCCGACTGGGTTTACCGC
>JBELAT010000007.1:0-29939 GCA_049508565.1 Endomicrobiales bacterium
ATTTCGGGTCCAAGATGGGTACGAGCTCAATCTATTAGTTTCAGTAGCCTAAAAAGAGGCTTTTTCAGCATCGACTAATTAATAAAAGAGAGGCGGGCAACTTATTGTCTGTCTCTCTTTTTATTTTTGTCAGTTATACCCGCCAAAGGTACCGACAACATCATCAAGCGATTTCTTCAGGTATTGCATCAGATATGGGAATTATCGACAGGTATAATAGAAAGGACAAGCTGCGCAGGCACGGCTGTCTACATGTTCTGAGATAAAAGGTATCGCAGGATCAGTTATTTCGCTCAGCACAAAGGCAAGCCCTTCTCGACAGGTATCAAGTATCAGCGCCCGATCTTCATCTGCGGCCTTTTTTCCAAAAAGTCCCACTCCCTGCTCGTCACCACGTCCACGGGCTCGAATGGACAGTAAGCGAGCATCCACTGCAACGCCGCCAAGACCTCGAGCGAAGAGTTCTCGATAAATATACAGCTGAAAAGATCCTACCGCGTTTTGCACCGTTTCTCGCGTGATATTTCCGTTTTTTGCCCGCAACTTTGCCGGACGGATTCCTGCAGGATCAATAGCACCCGTTTTGAAATCGATTATACGTACCGAACCATCAATGAGTTGTTCAACCCGGTCGATCTTTGCAGTAAAATTGTATGAGTGACCGCCAGCAGAGACCGCCCCTCGACACTCACGTTCAACCGCTGTCAGACAGGCAACATCTGCCACCCGTTCTTCTTCGCGTTCAAGAAAGCGCTCAAGCCGTTGCAACAATACCTCTTCGAGCAAAAATCCGTTTATCGGCATGCGCGGCTCAAGCTCCCGCGCAAATCGCATGCGCAGCAACGCGTCGAAGTCTTTTCGAAACAGATCGTCGATCACCGGTTTTTTCCCTACCAGCGGCAGACAGGCTTCTTCCATTAACTCGTGCACAAACTTTCCGATATCAACAGCAGCCAGTTCTCCGCCGGGCTCATCGAGTTCTGTAAGACCGCAGAGATACCGGAAAAAAAATCTCCGAGGACAATGAAGATAGGTGTTTACGCTGGTAGCAGAATATATAAACTTCTCTCTGAGATACTGTGTCATCGCAACGGTTTTTTTGATGTGTGGACTCACGGCAGCCGAACCAATTGATGGTCTTACACTATAGACTGGCACCTGCATAACCATGTTAGCTTTTTTTTGTTTTTCCCATATCAATCGTTCCAGAAACCGGCTTCGTTCGTGTTCGTCATTGCGGGCATAGATCAGATGAACGAACTGGGCCGGCGCAAGCAAGGCATGGAAATGGTACAATTGGATCTCTTCTTCCGTTGATTGCGGACGCAAACCCAATTCTCCCAAAATACTTGCCGGAATCAACGCCTCGATGCGAGGCACCTGCGGCACGATTGATTCGTTTAAATCCATCATCACGACGGTCTCAAATGACAGATTACGCGATTCCAAAAGACCAAGCACCTGCATACCGCGTAAGGGTGAACCGGGTAATGATACCATCCCGCTGGCAAGCCTGGTCCTCATGAATTCAAAGAGATCCTCAGGCCGGGGCCGCTCGGCACGGGCCAGAGAATGGGATAACTCACGCGCGGTATCAAGTATAAGTTCACCGGCGGATGCGTTGAGTGGATGCGCGCCCAGAAACCCGCGCCGTGCGAGTTCGTCTATGGTGCGCTCAAGCGCGGCGGCCGCATCTGCGCAACTAACAACCTTTTCCCACTGATGAAAAAATATATCATGCATTTCCCGCAACAGAGAGGTGACCGCCGCCCCGTTATTACTGCCGGAGAAAAAAGATGCGGCAGAGGAGCGCACAACAGGATCGTTCTCAATCTCATCGAGCGTAATGCGGGCGCGTCCGGCAAGGGCACAGTCCTTGAGCGATCCCACAAGGCCTTCCTCAATTTTGTGAATAGTAATGCGGGTTCGTGCCGGGTCTCCGGAAAACCGCATGTTTTTTACCAGAGGATGCTCAACTACACGGAGATAATCCTTTACGTAATACCTGCCATCGGCCCGTGAGAGCTGGGCCGCAAAAAGATATTCAAACAATGCGTATAACGAACTTTGTTTAACGGGATATCCGAGCGAAACATTGAAATCTTTGAGCGCTGTATCGAGTTCAGCCAGAACGGGAATGAGTGCCGTACCATCGGGAACAACAAAAACCGAGCGACCGGGATCAGAAACCGTTTCGAGTATTGATCGGGCAATGGCAGCCTGCTCGCGGGCATCAGCACCCGCATACAGCGAGAACGCCGGTAACGGATGTTCCATAGGACGAATCTTCGCATCTAATTCATTTTCAAGGTTTTTAAATACAGACCACGTAGCGGCACTGCCGTGAAAAATGGCGATCGCTTTATCCCTCGTGAGCAGCGATCGGATAACCTTGAGTTCTGTCTGGTGCAGATAAAATAATCCGCAGAAATAGACTCTGTCATACGGCGACAATTCAACAACATCGGCGTTTTCGGCGGCTCTGAGACAGTCCATGCCGGCACTGGTTAATCCCGACTGCGCAAGATCTTTATGAAACGCAGATCGCAGCTCAGCCACTGATCGCAAGAGCGCGTTGACCGATGCCGGAACCTCATAGCCAATCTCGGCGCTGTTCTGCACAGCGCGCAGCCGGTCATCCGATATTTGTTCACGGTCGAGCCGGGTGATCAGAGCACTCAATTCAACTGCCCATGGATAGAACCGCGCAAAACTTTCTCGGTCTTTAAGCATTCCCGGCGCGATCCGCTGTACCAGCGTATATAACTTATACGCCGCATCTGTCTCGCTTACGCTCCGCACCGGATGTATACGCCGCGCAACGTCTGTCATGAATTCTTCAATGGTTAGTATGACCGGAGCGTGAAAAGTCCCGCCCAGGCGGTGCGCCAGTTCACGGTTAAGAAATAATCCAGGGCGGCGGCCACCGAACACAAAACAGGTGCGTTCAAGAGTAAAACCGCTCGTAAGAGCATGATTTGCTACGTACTCTATTAGGTTGTCTGATAATGGGAGAGCTATGATACGGGTCATGATGATTGCTCACTAACAGCGACTGGCGTGCAGGAGTCAAGATAAATAATCCACCCACGCCGTGTTTTTTGAGGATACAGATCGCGGGCGGCTCGCAAATAACCGAGAACCTGAGCATGATGATCTTCCGGGGCATCAGTTGTGCTTTTAAAATCGATAATCCAGACCTCGCTATGAAATTCCACCAGCCGATCGAATACGCGCGTTGACCCGTCACCGGTAACTACTGCATGCTCGCACAGGACCGCGGCATCTTTGGGCGCAAAGAACGGTGCAAGTGCCGGGTGAGCAGCAATACGTTCGATATCGGCGCAGGCGGGCGCCTCTCCTTCTTCACGCATGAGATCGTCAACCACGCGACAGACCTCCGCATGAATCTGCTTGCCATACAGGTTACCCAGCCGGGCGAGGGCCGCATGAACGAGCACTCCGCGACGACGGGCTTCACGGCGTTCAAGCGACGGCGCCGGGAACAGATCATCGGAAACGAACAATCCTTCGGCCCGATACTCACGCACCGGGATATCTATTCTCTGAACGTCTTCTTTATCACGCACAGCGCATGAATACCGCTCGGGGAGGCCCGTGATAGTATCAGTATCATCAAATAAAAGCGGGGCCCGGTTTTTGCTGTTACCATTGGCATCGTGAGGCATAAAGATATACATTTCCTCGCTTGCGCGAGTCAGCGCGACATACAGCGCATTGAGCTCTGCCATCAACGTTTCAAGCATTTCATCGCGTGCAAAAGCGTCCAGCTCACTAGAGAACGTGTCTCGTTGAGTGAGAGGTTTTACAATACGCAGACCATTCGCATCAGGAACAAAATATATATCATCGTGCTTAATAGACATCGTCAGCTGCGGCAGAATCACGACAGGAAACTGCAGCCCCTTAGCGCCGTGAATTGTCATCAACCGAATAGCATCCTCATCTTCTGCGGCAACAAAAAGCTCTTTATCGTCAGCATCCATAAAAAATTCAAGGAAACTATCGAGCACAGCATGATCGTCCCTGTGCTCATGCACCAACGTAAGGAATCTCTCAACAAACAAGCGCTGCCCCGGATACCGGGTGAGAACAGCGTAGGTTCCAAAAAACCGTGTAATCAATTCATAGAGCGGAACAAACCCTGCCGTAGTAAAGAATGGTTCTATAAGTGTTGACCACTGCTTTTCCCAGCGGTCACGGAATGCAATATACAGGTAGCCCGCCTTTTGGCCGGAAACTCGTGAGTTTGAACTAAACAAAAGATCAACAATTTCGGCGTGGGGAATCTGAGCTATCCCCATGAACAAATCACCGCTGATAAATGCTGCAAAAGCAGTGTTATCAACCGGCGAGTGCAGAAATTGAAGAAATGCTATGATCTGCTTGATCAGCGGGTGCTCCCGCAGGTTGGCCGTGCGTTCCGACTGAACACAATATCCTTCTTCGATGAGCCACTGAGTAAATTGTTCCAGCTGTTCTTTTTTGCGCCCCAATACGGCAATGTCCCCCTGTCTAAACCCTCGGCTCATCACATCCTCATCTTTAACTACCCGGCAAACGACCTGTCCCCCTAGGCGAGTTGATTTTGTTTTCTGAAATGATTCTTTGAACACTGCAGCAACCGCCTCGGGCGCATTCGACGGCAATTGAATTGCAATGTTTTTATCCATGAGCAACTGTACGAACCGGATAATATTGTCCGAGGCAAACACAGCATTGTTGAAATCGATGACAGCCGAACGGCTGCGATGGTTGGTATCGAGCGTGTAGCGACACGGGTTGGCCACCAGGTGTTTAAGATCATCGATGACAGTATCAAATAAAGTTGAATCCCCTCCGCGGAATCCATAGATCGCCTGTTTGCGATCGCCCACATAGAACACGGTACCCTCCGTGGACAGCATTTCTTCTGCAAACGGTTTAAAATTCTTCCACTGCAGGTTGTTGGTATCTTGAAATTCATCTATCAATAAGTGCCGAATACGGGTGGCAAGCCGGTAGTAAACTTCCGGAACAGCGTCCCGCCCCGTGCCCAAGATCGCTTGCGCCCGGCGATTAAACTCAGTCATAAACAACACATCTTCGCGATGTGCCAGGCACCCCAGTTCCCAGACGGCCCGTTGGTACAGCTCAATATACTGATTGAAATAGCCAAATGCATCTGCTTCGGCCCATACACGAATGGCAAAACGAAATGCATCCCATGCGGCTGCGGCTTCAGCCGACGGCGGAAGCGTTTTCGCCTTAACTTCTATGATTTCTTTACGCCAATAATTGGCCGTGCCGAACGATTGAAATGACAAATTTTTCTCGCCAGCATCGAGCAGCTTAGTCAGTCCTGCCGGAAGATATTTCGCATCGGGCGGCAGATGCTCCGAGAGACGTTTCAGGGTACTGTAAACTTCAGTACGGTACCGGCGGTATTGCTCAACACTGATATCAGTGCCTGAAATATAATCCAGTCCGCTTGAATTGGTCTTCTCATGCAAGGCATTGATCTGTTCGATGATTGCCGCGCGCGGGTCCCAGCCCAACCCGGTGTCGTTGACCAGCTGTCTATCAAGGAAATCCACAAACAGGCTGCGAAGATCTTTGTCATGACCGGCAACCTCAATTAAAACATCCACACTTCGAGCGAGAAATGTTTTATGCGTTTGCTCCGTTTCAAATCGAGAAGAAAGTCCGAGCTGAAGAGCGCTGCTTTGTAAAAGGGAGTTGATGAAACTGTCGATAGTCTTAACCTGCAGCCAGCTGTAGTTAACAAGCAGAAAATCCATTGTGTCCCGCGCACGCTGTTGAGCTGTCGTCCGGTCGAGGCCGGTGGCAGCATACATCTCTTGAGATTCTTCGACTGTTTTATACGCATCAAACGCCATTCGCCGCACGCAATCAATGATCCGCTCTTTCATTTCAATGGTGGCTTTTTTCGTAAATGTCAGGGCAAGTATGCCACGCAAGGGCGGTTGATCCGTTACATAGGCAGGGTTGAGCAGCAACGTCATGAATCGTTTTGCCAGTTCAAAAGTCTTTCCTGAACCGGCTGAGGCTTCAACAGCAATGAGAGGATTTTCTTTTTTCGGTAATGTCATATCAGTCAACCAGTAATCGATTTCGAAATTTTTCGGGGACTATATATCCGCGACATGTGGGCACCCGACAGCTACAGGGATTGTTTTCATGTCCTTTAAAGGCATATCCGTAATCGTAGGTAATCTCCTGACCACGTTCTATTAGCTTAATTGAACGTAACCAGATGCGCCCGTCAATCTTCACCGTTTTGGCGTTGGGCTCGCAGCAATGGTTGGCAAAGCGACCCAGGTTCCATGCCACACTGCCGTCTATACTTTCCCTGCGGTCGATCACAAACACGTACGCATTACCCTCAGAGGCCAGTCTCTCCCCTTCACATCGTGAAAGGCGAGGCCCATCGTATTCAACGATAGTGCTTCCTACCGGAATCTGTTCGCGGGCAAAGAGACCTTTTCCCTGGATCGTTGAAGGGGCCATATAACAATACCTGTTGCTGGTGCGGATAGCGCGAACACGCGGGGCTTTTTTCATCTCATATCAATACTACCTATTTGTTGATGAAAAATCAAACGAAAAATGATCAGGTTTTTGACGGAAAACTCCATTGACAGAACACAGAAAAAGTGGTTATATGACAGTATGAATACCATACATCTCAGAACACAGAAGCATACGCAATTCGTTGAGATCACCCGGAACATACAAGACATCGTCTCCCGGGAAGGGGTCAAAAATGGACTCTGTACTATCTTTGTTCCGCATACTACCGCCGGCGTGACTATTAATGAGCATGCCGACCCGGATGTAATCGATGACATAGTCGGTGCGCTTGAAAAAATGGTCCCCTGGGAAGCAGGGTACAGCCACTCGGAAGGAAATTCCGCCGCTCACATTAAAGCGTCACTTATAGGGTTCTCTCAGAATGTCATTGTGGAAAATGGGAAACTGCAGCTGGGCACATGGCAGGGCATCTTCTTCGCTGAATTCGATGGGCCCCGTACCCGAACAATCTGGGTAACGGTGAAAGCATAACGTTCTCAACCACCATTGATCTTCTCAAGCGGTAGATATGTTTCCTTTCTTGTATTGTATAATCTCGTTTATAAAAGTTTCCCCATAGTCTTTTTGTTTGGCAGCACCAACACCGAATATCTCGGCGAATTGTTCTCGAGTGACCGGTTTGGCCAGGGCCATGTCTTTTAAGGTCTTATCACTAAAAACAATATAGGCAGGAACTCCTTTTTTCCGTGCAAGCTCAGCACGTTTGGCGCGTAAGATATCAAACAACGATTGATCAACACCCTGCCACTCGTGAGCACGCCTGACTATGCGCTTTTTCTCACTCTCTTTCTTTTTAGCCGCTATGACCGGTTTCGCCAGTTGAGGCGCTATATCACCTTTCAACAACTGGTGTCCCATCGGTGTAATAATAATGGTCATAAATTCACCTGTTCGCTGCAGAAACCCCTGGCCGATAAGTTGTTCTATCATAAAGCGTATGAAAATCTTTGTTTCAGTGTTCATCAGCGAAAAGGTTGAAAGGTTTGAATGCCCCCACCGCTCAATGGCTGCAGTGCGATTGCCTTTAAGGACATCTGCAATATGATCCGCACCAAAACACTCCCGAACTCGCGCGACACAGGAAACGATCTTTTGTCCAATAATAAGAGGTTCTTCCACCATCTCAACTTCCCCGAGACAAAAATCGCAGGCTTCGCAATTGTTCTTTTCATAGTGCTGAGTAAAATACCTGACCAGATATCTGTGCCGGCACTCCGGACGAACACAGAAATTGTACATGGCGCTCAGTTTTACCAGAAGAACATCACGATCGGCAGAATCGCGCAGCATGAACTCCCAAATCCGGTAATCACCACCGGAGTAGAACAGATAACAATCCGCAGGAAGACCGTCGCGTCCGGCACGACCGGTTTCCTGCTGGTAATGTTCTATCGATTTCGGCATAGCGGCATGTACTACATACCGTATGTTCGAGCGATCGACACCCATGCCGAACGCAATGGTAGCCACAATGATATCGACATTTTCCGCCGAGAATTCGTCCTGGTTTTTTTTGCGCTCCTCATCCGGCAGGCCGGCATGGTACGGCAGATTCCGCATACCCAGGGCAGTCAGCTTTTTGGAAATTTCATCGACGTCTGCGCGTCGCAGACAATAAATAATCCCCGGCTCACGCGGATGCTTGTTGATCACATCGACTATCTGGCCCAGCACATGACCCGATCGGGGCACTACCCGGTAGGTTAAATTAGGCCGGTCGATGTTGCCGATATATATATGCGGCTCAACTAGATGCAGCTGCTCAACGATGTCTCGCTGAACTTCAACAGTAGCTGTTGCGGTAAACGCGTGGACCCCGATGTTTTTAAATTCCTTTTTGATAAGGCCCAGCTGGCGGTACTCTTCACGGAAGTTGTGTCCCCAGTGGCTGATACAATGCGCTTCATCGATGACAAAGAAAGAGAGTTTGACGTTTTTAAGAAGTTCAACCGTATGGTCGAGCATCAACCGTTCCGGCGACATATACAGTAGTTTTATCGTACCCGCTCTGATCTTGTCTAGAACTGTGTGCCGGGCACTGGACGTTAGACTCGAGTTGAGGCATTCGGCAGCGATTCCCATATCCTTAAGATAATCAACCTGGTCTTTCATTAATGAAATTAGCGGTGAAATGATCACCGCCATTCCATCAGACATTAACGCAGGCAGTTGGAAACAAACCGATTTTCCCCCGCCGGTCGGCAGAATGGTCACGGTATCCCGCTTGTCGAGAATAGAAAGGATAGCTTCTTCTTGAAACAGTCTAAAACTAGTATATCCCCAATATTTTGATAATGTTTCGATGATTTTATTTTTCATTGAACGATTTTACCTTTTTAGCAAAGAGGGGATTTGATACATGAATGCTAAACCACAATCAGCTGTTCGTTGTTGAGGGAAACCCATTCATTTGACGCAGGCAATTTTTCGGAGCAAATGATAGTTGAATTATTGATTTTCGTGGAGTAGAGCGTATAATAATCAGGATTTTGAGCGTAATCCCTATAACCGAAAAGCGAGTTGCCATCTGACATCAATACGTTCAAGGCAGAATATTTGAGCATCTTGACTTTCTTGATTGTTTCGATGAATTTTTCTTTCAATGCACTCTCTGGTGAGCTCATCACTGCTCTAAACAACACTTCGGTATCTAATGAATCGAGTGGAGGTAGCAATTCCTGCGGGATCATATTTCTTAAAGGATGATAATCAATAACTGTACCGTTATGAGCAAATATAATATTATTCAACCCAAATGGGTGGGCGTGCCGTGAGGTCGAAGTATCATGCCAGGCAGAGTTTCTCAGATGGGCTATCAATATCGTGGTGCTTCCGATCGAATGTACCAGTGAGTTAATCTTTTCTGCTTCACTAAGTGCCGATGATCCGCTTTTTTCTATATGCGCCGTACCACCCTGGTACCATCCAATGCCCCAGCCATCCACGTGGCCCGGTGGTTCGCCGGGCAAAACATTCCCTTTTTCCGCAAGCTCGAAAAAGTCTTGAAGGATACGTTTGTGGGATGAACTATCGAAGTTTTTAATACCAAATAATCTGCACATAACTCTAAAACATCATCTTAACGATTACGATCGATGCTATTATGCCGAAAATATCGGCAACTAAACAAACAGGGATGAGATATTTTGTTTTTTTGATGCTGACCGCCCCCATATACACCGCTACCACATAGAATGTCGTTTCCGCGCTGCCCAACATGACTGCCGAGATACGGGATGCGAGCGAATCTGGTCCAGTGGTTTTGATGGTATCGGTAAATATACCGATAGAAGCGCTGCCTGAAAGAGGCTTAATTATTGCCAGCGACCATATGTCGGGAGGTATTTTAAATGCTGTTGATATGCCCGAGAAAACTAATTTCAACGAATCGTATGCACCCGATGCCTGAAACGTCTTCACGACAAGGAAAATGGCAAGAACGTACGGAAATATCCTGATGATAACATCTATGCCGTCTTTGGCACCGGTAACGAAAGAGTCGTACAACCTGACTTTCTTGATGATACCGTAAATGACCGCAAAAAGGATAAACAAAGGAATGATCAGTTTTGAAAAATTGTTTATTATTTCCATTTTCTAAGTCCTCTAAACAAGAACAATGTCGAGACTGCAACAATTGTCGATAACACGGTACAAATAATGGTCGGCAAAACGATCGCGGTCGGAGCCTTTGATCCGTAACTTGAAAGCAATCCGATAATAGTAAACGGGATAAGCTGAACACTTGAGGTATTGATGATAATAAACAACATCATTTCGAACGTCACTGTTTCAGGATCATTATTTAATGTTTGAAGATCCTTCATAGCTTTGATGCCCAGCGGAGTGGCAGCATTTCCCAGACCGAAAATATTGGCAAGTATATTCAAGGTTATTGAGGTAATCGAAGGGTGATCTTTAGGAATTCCTTTGAAAAGCCGTGATATCACCGGCCGAAATAAATTTGAAAGCTTAAAAATGAGCCCGGAATCCTCGAGTATTTTCGTCAGCCCCAGCCACAGAGAAACTATACCCAGAAGATACATACAGGTCTCAACGGCCAGCTTGCTCGCGTCGAACATAGCCTTGGTAAAATCATCGAGCCGCCCATTTATGATCGAAAAAACAATACTGACACACATAAGCACAAACCAGATTATATTCATGAGCCTGGGAACCTCATTTGTTTCTTCGTGAGCACTGTCAGCGACTTCTTTTCTGTATTCAACTCTACTGTTGCCCCGACCGGAAGCGTGATCTTATTTTTTACGTGTCCAATGCAGGGACAATACACCACTGGAAAATCAATTTTCATGCTGTCGCGAATAATTTTGAAAACATCCTTGTTCGGAACTCCTCTAAAATCGCCCAGAATCAGCCCCTTAATGGTATTAAATTTTCCCTTGAGCATCCATTGCGTCAGATATCTGTCTATCTGGTGAAGCTTTTCATCAACATCTTCCAGAAACACAATGCATCCCGCAGTTTTAACTTCCCACGCAGTCCCGATAAGAGAGGTTAATGTGACCAGATTCCCCCCCTTGAGCGTCCCACGTGCCACACCCGGACTACACACTTCAACAGGTGCATCCTTAAAAAGTTCTTTGTGAGCAAATCCATTGACCGCATTAAGAAACGATTGGACGGTAAATTCCGAAGGATGCTCAAAATTAATCACCATCGGCGCATGCAATGTTATTATTCCCGTTCTCTCATAAACAGCATTGAGCATAGTGCTCAAGTCGCTAAAACCGGCAAAAATCTTCGGAAACCGCTTTATGAGGTTAAAATCCAGGTAAGGCAGTGTTTTCATCGAGCTATAGCCGCCACGTTGGGCAAGTATCACATCAACACTGGTATCCGCAAAGGCCTTGTGTATCTGCCGCGCCTTTTCAACGGGCAGAGGAAGCCTGGCAGGAATTTTTTTATTGGATATCTTAAAACCAAGTTTTTCAAGTGTCTGGATACCTTTATTAAATTCGTTCTTATTGGTTACCAGCGAACTTGGTGTTATCGTAGAGATTTTCATAGCTTAGGATCCTCTTACTAGGGTCATACTATTGTTGTATTAATACCATTTTTCCAACTTAACCGCAACCTGTCTTATTGGTTTGGGTTCAACCATTTCACGCATTACAATAGCTTGCGCGGTCGGTCACCTCTTCACCCGAACCAAAACATATATTCCTTGGACTCAGCATGAAATTGAGAAAAAACAGGTTAATAATGAAATGCTATAGTATTAGATTATACCTTTTGTTGTTTCTGAGTGCCATATAAGCAAAATAAATAAGAAGCATAAGAAGGGAAAATATGCCGTTAATTAAGCTTGAAGGAATAATCCGATCCTATACAGTGGGCAACGCCGAACTTGACGTTCTTAAAAACATTTCACTTGAGATAGATGAAGGCGAGTTCATTGCCATCATGGGACCTTCAGGTTCTGGAAAATCTACCTTAATGCACATTCTGGGGCTTCTGGACCGCCCATCTTCTGGAACGTATGAACTCATGGGACATGATGTTTTGCATCTTTCTGAAGATCAATGCGCTGCCTTGCGCTCAAGAACTATCGGATTTATTTTTCAGATGTACAACCTTCTTCCCCGGACCTCTTCGCTCGATAACGTTATACTTCCCATGCTTTATGCAGGTACTTCCCATCGCCAAATACGCGCCCGGGAACTTCTCAAAGAAGTGGCAATGGAAAGCCGTGTATTGCATACCCCTAATCAACTTTCGGGGGGACAACAACAGAGAGTGGCTGTCGCGAGAGCTCTCGTCAATTATCCTAAGATCCTCTTTGCAGATGAACCCACCGGAAACCTTGACACATCCCAATCTGAAGAGATTCTCCAGCGGTTAAGGTTTCTCAACGAGCGCGGTATTACCATCATTATGGTAACACATGAACCCGATATCGCGGCTCACGCTAAACGGATTATTCATATCAAAGACGGACGTATCATTTCTGATGATTGCAAGAGAAGTGATTCAGAGGAAGCATCGGCTCTTCCTAAGGGACAGACAGCAGTTACTGATCATCTCCCTTTAAATGTGAAACCTCCTGAGCTCAGCTGGGCTGAATTCAAGGAATACAGTGCCTCTGCCTTACGGGCAATGGTCGCAAACAAGATTCGCAGCGGGCTATCGATGCTGGGCATCCTCATTGGAGTTGCGGCGGTCATTGCGATGTTAGCTATTGGTAACGGGGCGCAACAATCCGTCGAGTCAAGGCTTGCAAGTTTGGGCTCTAATGTTGTCATGGTGTTTGCCGGAGCGCCCAGCATGCGCGGAGTTCGCGGAGCTGCCGGCAGTTATAGCCGGTTAACACTTGAAGATGCAAAAGCTATACAAATGCTAAGCCCTCGTATTACCGATATTTACCCTGAAGCAGAAGGAAACGTTCAAATTGTCTATAAGAATCAAAATGTGAACACCGAACTGCAGGGTGTTACCACCAATTACGAATCAATTCGTCACGCTTCTCCCACTTATGGGCGTTTCTTCACGGAAAACGAGAACGCATCATTAGCGAGGGTCATATTACTTGGCCCTTCGGTAGTCAGTCTGTTGTTCGGCCAGGAAGACCCTGTCGGCAAGTCAGTGAAGGTCAATCATATCAATTTCAATGTAATCGGTTTGCTTCCGACGAAAGGCTCCTTCGACCAAGATGACATGGTTGTCATCCCGATCAGGACAGCCATGAGGATAGTACTTGGTACTGAGTATCTTCATGAAATGGCTATTGAGTGCACTGACGCTCAATCCATCTCCCCAGCTATTGAAGAGATCGGCAATCTACTGCGTCACCGGCATCGTTTGCCGGCCTACAAAGAAGATGATTTTACCATAAGAAATAATGCCGATGTTCAGGCTACTCTGGTAGACACAACCAACACGTTTTCGACTCTTTTGGGATTTGTAGCCGCGATTTCGCTGGTGGTGGGAGGAATTGGTATTATGAACATTATGCTCGTCGCGGTAACTGAGAGAACACGAGAAATAGGCCTGCGCAAAGCTGTGGGAGCAACCCGGCGAGCCATTTTGATTCAATTCCTTATAGAATCATCACTGCTCTCTGTGATTGGAGGGTGTATCGGTATACTGCTGGGAGTTGTGTCTTCTCTTATCATTTCCGTAATAATAGGATGGACAGTGGTTATTACGTTTCAGACGATACTACTTTCGTTTGTTTTCTCAGCTGGCATCGGCATACTCTTCGGCTTCTGGCCCGCCCGGAAAGCATCACTGCTTTCTCCGATGGAAGCACTGCGCTATGAATAACTTTAGTGATTCTACTTTACAAAAATTCTGTTGGTCAACCGTTAAAATGATTTGACGGTATCGAGAAAGCTTATTTATTGCCCCTACCCTTGCGCTGCTTACTATCGTCCGCATAATTCACGGTAATTGCAGTATTTGCAAACGATCGAACGCTCAGTTTGCACAAATAGAGCTTTTGGTTTTGGGATGTTGCGATCGATGTCAGAACAGTATTCATACATTTGTCTTGTTTCAGATTCAACGCAGGAGATAAACTCCTGGGCATCGAATTCGTTGACACTAATTGTAGATTCCGCATACGGTGGTTTGAGGTAGGCTACTATAGGCTCGATATTTTCGTAGGAGACCGCACAATGATAGGAAGCCCACGTCGAATAACCGACCATTTGTTTTTTATGTTTTTTTGCGTCGGGTTTTCCTGTTTTCCAATCGAGAATATGGATACGTCCGGCAACGGGAAATAAAAAATCTACTTTACAATAAGCCTTGAGATTGTTTATGCGTGTTTCGCCGTATCCACCCGGTTCGATAATCCAGCCTGACTTGTTAAGAACAGCCTTATCGGTAATCCACTCGAAACGCGGGCTTTCTAAAAATGCACACAGGCATTTTTCGACCGATGCAAAAACAGAAGCAGGAATAACAGAAGATAGTTCCTTGTAGTACACCTCTGCGAAGGTTTTTGCGGCGACATATTCGTCAGTTTTGCGGCGCGCGTAATCTATAAACCGCTTTTTATCGATGGGCTCTTCCGACTTCAGCAGGCGTTCCAGGAGTGTTTTAATAGTATCATGCACAATGTTACCGGCTTCAAGGGCAAGAGTAGTCATACTCTTAAGCTGAACTATCTTTGCCCGGGGATATTCAACATCGTGTTTGCCATAATAGTCGTAATAGTACTGCCGTTTGCAGGAAGTAAATTTATCGTAGCGGGAGACTGACCAGCCGAGAATATCAGTATACGGGAAGTTTTTCAATTATTTCCTTTACTATGAAATCGCATTTGGCCTGTTTGTTTATGATCAATTGAGCTTTGCAGTCGCTGGCTGTGGCATAACCGGATCTCTTGCATTAACAAGAGAATGTTCAATGACGTATAAGAAATATCCGGCACCTTCATCGAACGGGGTTACTATAATCCAGGTTTCACTTGCCTTGTGCGGTATCTTGAAGGTGGCCGTATTAAACCCGGCTGAAGTTTCGCCCATAAATAAAGCTTCTCCGCCTAGGCGGTGCACGATTTTAGCATAGAACTGCATGATCTCCCGCTCATCAGACACCGTCCCGCCTTCATTGATCTCATAATTGTAATAGGTCCGATGGCCTGAAATGATTGCCTTTTTATCGGCGGCTGCATTGTAATCAACGGCATCATCGTTGTTCTCATATTCAATAATATGGTATCCCGGTATGCGTTTGAACACCGGGTCTTCGGTGCTTTCCTCCACATCAGCATCTGCATGAACAATGCATGGGATTGCGATACCCAGTATCACAACATTGACAGTAATCAGACAGATCGACACCCATTTGCTAACCATTGCTGATATCTCCATCTTTGACGACAGTCGTGTGACCGTTTGAACCCACCGCACGCCACTGGCGGCTGGCGGCATTCCACGTTCTGTATCCGCCCGAGAGGTTATAGACTTCATCAAAACCATTTTGCTCAAGAATACGCGTGGCCAGATAACTCCGCAAACCGGAAGCGCAATACACATAGATCTTTTTCCCCCGCGGAATCTCGCCTATGCGTTTGCGTAATTGAGGCAAAGGAATATGGAGGCTGTTTTTCATGGTGCCACGCGACACTTCATCCTTACTACGAACATCAAGGAGAATAATGGAATCATCATAGATCAATTCGACGTCGCGCCACGATTTGTTGCGAGAGGTCCCTTGCACCATATTGTCTGCCACAAAACAGACAATATTCGCCGGAGATTTTGCAGACGAGAAGGGAGGAGCATAGGCCTGATCCATATTCTTTATCTGATTAACCGTGAGGCCGTACTGACAAGCCAGAGAAAACACTTCAATAACTTTATCGACGCCCTCCGAACCGACAGCCTGTGCGCCATAAATTTTCCCTGAGTCCGGACAAAAAATAACTTTAACCGTCATTGGTTTGGCACCCGGGTAATAACCCGCATGGGACGATGTATGGACAATAGCTGAAGCGTAGTAAACGCCTTTCGTTTTCAGGAACTTGCTCGCGTACCCTGTTACCCCGACACACACATCGAACACTTTAGCTATAGCTGTTCCAACGCTGCCGCAATATTTCTCATGGTTGCCCCGCACAATGTTATTGGCTGCTATGCGAGCTTGCTTAGCTGCGGGACCCGCCAGAGCAACCAGTCGTTTCATCCCCAAGATCGGATCAGGTATCTCGACGGCATCACCGACGGCATAAATATGTTCGTTAGACGTTTGCATGAAATCATTAACCACAATACCGCCGGTTTCGCCGATGTGCAGTCCGGCTTCTTTGGCCAGTTTTATTTCCGGTTGGATACCGATGGATAGCAGAGCAAAATCGGCTTTAACCTCTCCACCATGCTTAAAAGAAATTACCAATCCGTCCGATTCTTCCCGGAATGCGGTGACTTCGGCTCCGAGAAAGAATTCTATGCCGTTTCTTTTGAGATGATGATGCACCTCAGCTGCCATTTCAAAATCAATCGGGGCAACCATCTGGCGGGCCATCTCGATAAGAATGACATGTATGTTCAACCGGCGCAGAGCCTCAGCCATTTCAAGACCGATATACCCGCCCCCGACTATCACAACCCTACGATACCCGGTAGTGAGCAGACATTGTTTGATATGATCAGCATCCTCAAGCGTGCGTAGGGTTTTTATGCGGTTACTATCAACACCAAGTATCTTCGGCACCAGCGGTTCCGCACCGGGCGCAACAATAAGTTTATCGTATGTATATTGGGTTTCTTCGTGAGTCGTATAATTATCGACCAGCACCGTTTTCTCTGAGGGATTGATGCGGATCACTTCGCTGTTGGTACGGACATCAACGTTATAGCGCTCTTTAAATGATTCAGGAGTCTGGATGAGCAGCTCGTTGCGATCGGAAATTTCACCGCTGATGAAATACGGAAGCCCGCAGTTCGCATATGATATGTGCGGGCCGCGTTCGAACATAATAATCTCTGCTTTTTCATCCAAGCGCCGCAACCGCGCCGCTGCTGCTGCGCCGCCAGCTACTCCCCCGACAATGATAATTTTCATATCAAGCCTCCGGTTATGTCAATCACAGGCTGCGCCGGCACTCGGATACGAGCAATCGAGGGTCACCGGCGGACAGGATGGAACCTATTGCGTATATTAACTGGTTACGACCACGCGGAAACCGCGCACGGACGGGGAGATAATTAGACGCGTGATCAGCCAAAAAAATACAACGGAAATCTTTAATGTTTTCCAGCATCAATTTAAGTTCTGCAAGAAATTCGAGCGTCTTTAACGGTGAAAACGTGCCGCGCTGTACCTGCGTCTCGAGAGGCGTACCATGTGCAATCATTAAAGTCAGCACTGCGATCTGGTCCGGCTGGGCCTCATTGAGTAAAAGTGCGGTATTAACAGCATGGTCATGAGAAAACTTTTTCCCACCCAAACCAAGAATTACCGTCACATTAGCCGTTAACCCCGCCGCCTTAACTTTTTGACATGCTTCGATATTTTTTTGCGGCGATCCGTATTTTCGCGTCGATGCATAGACTAAAGGATCACCTGTCTCAAAACCAATATATACCATCGACAACTTACACAAGTGCAGCGTTTGGAGATCGGCAACGCTCAACAACTCGATGCTTTTGGCCGAACCATATGTTGCAATGCGCGTCAACTTCGGAAAATAACGGTTAGCAATTGCGCAGACTGAACGCAGAACTTCCGGACCCGCCGCCAGAGCATCACCGTCGGCAAGAAAAATTCTACGAGTGTCGGGAAAGGCTTCTGACGCTCGCCGCATCTCAGCTTCGATGACTGAAAGAGCCTTTATTGAAAATTTCTTGTCTTTATACGCGGGACAGAACACGCACCCATTGTCTGAACACCCCAGGGTGACCTGAAAAATGAGACTTTCCGCTTCACTTGGCGGTCGGATCACCGTGCCAGAATATGGAATCACACCGTCATTTTCGTTCATTTCGAAATTGTATACAATAAACCCTTATGTGTCAATAAAATGAAAATGAAGTCAAAGACAGTAAATATCGCATTTCTCCCGGCCTCATTGTGAGACCGTACAACTAATAGTTTGTTGCGGCAATCTCATAATAGGCCTGTGGGTGATGGCAGGCCGGGCATTTGTCCGGAGCACTGCCGCCTTCAAGAATATAACCGCAGTTGCGACAGCGCCATCTGGCGGGCTTGTCCTTGGTAAATACTTTTTTGTCTGAAATATTTTTTGCCAGCGCGAGATAGCGTGCCTCATGACCTTTTTCAACTACAGAGATCTGCCGGAATGCTTCCGCGACTTCAGGATATCCTTCAGCATCAGCGATCTTCGCGAAATCGGCATACATCGTTGTCCACTCATAATTTTCGCCCGCTGCTGCTGCTTTAAGATTTTCAAGCGTCGTTGCGACCTTACCAGCCGGGTAGGATGCACTTATTTCAACATTCCCGCCTTCCAGAAACGTGAAGAACACCTTTGCATGTTCTTTTTCATTGTCGGCAGTATCCGCAAAAATACCTGCTATTTGTTCGTAGCCTTCTTTTTTCGCCTGCGAAGTAAAATACGTGTACCGGTTACGTGCCTGCGATTCTCCAGCGAACGCTGTCAACAGATTTTTCTCCGTCTTGCTACCTTTGAGTGACTTCATACATTGCCTCCTCGTTTATTTACGATTTTTTATAAAAACTGTGTAAAGAATTTGTCCGCATCATGTTTTGACTTCGCGGCGCAGTAGTCAGTTAATAGTTTTCTCCCCCGGGGAATGTTCTGATGCATCAGATCACACTTAATATCTCCGAATTTCGCCGGCGATACGCTAAAGGACGAAATTCCTGCATCAAGCAGGAGGGGATAAAATTCCTCGAAGGAGGCAATCTCACCGCACAAACACACTTCTTTTTTCGCGCGCCGGCCTGCGGCTGCAGTCATCAGCAGTAGTTTGACTACTGCAGGATGCAGGATATGGTAGCGTGCTTCCGCTAAAGCGTTGCCCCGCGAAGCAGCGAGAGTATATTGTAGAAGGTCATTGGAACCAATATTGATAAAATCGACGACTTTGAGTAACTGATCTATCATCAACACCGCAGCAGGTGTTTCAACCATGATGCCTTCGGTAAAAGTGGAATTAAATGTTTTCTTCTCATGAGACAATAATGCTTTTGCCTGCCGCACGATAGCTCGGAATGTTTTCAAGTCACCGATATCGGAAACCATCGGATACAACAACCGCGCGTTGCCATGCGTATTTGCCCGAAGAATTGCTTTGACCTGGGTAATATACAGGTCCGGAAAGACTTCTACGGCCATGGCACCGCGCAACTCCATATCAGCATTAATTCCCTCGGGAAGACGCAGAAACGGCGGCAGCTTATCAGATGAGATATCCAAAAGGCGTACCGTTACGGGTTTATTTTTGAAGGCATCGAGAATCGACTGATAGGTCCGCACCTGCTCATCTTCATTGGGTTCACGGTCTTTCTGCATAAAGAGAAATTCCGTCCGGAGCAAACCAACCCCATCATGCGGAAGATCATGAGCCAGAGCCAGGTCATCCGGTGTGCTCAAATTAATCTTAAGGGTGATCCTCTTACCGCTCTTGGTAGCCGCTGCAGCGTCTCCGGCTATCAAACACTCAGACTTTTTTCTGGCTACCGAATCTATTTTTTTATCATAATAATCTGTTGTTTTTTTGTCAGGATCAATAACGACCTCACCCCGCGACCCGTCTACCACAACAGACATGCCACAATCAAGTTCGGCACCAACCGGCACACCGAAGACTATGGGTACATTATGGGAGCGGGCAAGTATTGTCGCGTGGCTGGTGATACCGCCTTCCTCAGCAACAAATGCTAGCACGCGACCCCGTGGAATGGTCAACACCATGGAAGGCGTCAGCCTTTTTGTCGCAATGACAACAGCATTACGGGAACCTATATCACATTTAAAATGACCGGCATCGTGTCCAAACGCCTGGAGAATCCGGTCGCGCGTATCGACAAAATCATGAGTCAACTCTTTAAAATGTCCCTCAAGCGCACCGTAACGGCTGATATGTTCCTCAAAAGCATCATTGACTGCATGCTCTGCATTGACAAACTTGGTAGTAATGAACTCGATAACCTTTGATGACAAGCCTTCATCTCCTAGGATCAGAAGATGCGCGTTGAATATATCAGCGGCCTTAGAATCTTTCGAAGCTTCCGTTACCCGGATCATCTGGCGCATCTCTTCCTGCGCCCGATTAAGAGCCGACCGAAAACGTTCAATTTCCTGTGGAACATCGCCGGGAGAAAGAGTATAGTGAGGCAACGTCTCTTCACTGATGGTCAAATAACAACAGACCATGCCGTGGGCGATGCCGGATGCAATGGGTGTACCTTTTAGAATTTGCATTTATTTCTCAACCTCACACGTGCCCTTACGCTCGAGCCAGCGTTTTCTTTTTTAAAAGACTTTATCGTCAAAATACATTGAAACAATATGCATTACCACCAGCAATTATTGAGACATTCAAAGGCTACTCTTGCACGCTGCTTTTCAATTAAACTTATAAGCACACGTCAAAATGCTACTTCATTCATCCACCATCCGTGCAGATTACAGTGTTCGATCGCAGTGAGCGTCCCGGACGGAATTTTAATATGCACTGCAGTGGCCGCATTAATCTTGTCCGGCATCAGAGAACTGCGAGACACCCACTTTTGGTCAATATACAGATCAATGGTCATAATGTAGTGCTCGGCTGTCATAGGATGAGCAATCTCACCGATTTTCACGTGAATGTCAGTGCACCCGGTGTTCGGGAAAAGACCACACTGTTTGACGACAGTAAAAAAAGGGATATGTTTTTTCTCGGATTCCCCCGCAACGGCAATATCCTTCGAAGATTTTAAATCCGTCTTTTGTGAGAACGCTGTTTTAGGAGCATGACACACAGGACAGGTGTCAGGAATAACTCCATCAATGGCCACATAACCACATACTTTGCATCCATACATATTCATTTCGTGCCTCCCCAGTCATTATGCACTCTTAATCTTGACAGCAAAAGCTTTTCCAAAATCATAACATGCTTTGAGTTCTTCAGTACTGGCTGCATAGACGACTCCCCGTGAAGGAAGTTCAATTTTCACTCCGGCGGCCTCAAGAACTTTCTCAATATTTGCAATAGCGCCGCCACCCCACCCGTACGACCCGAACACGGCAGCGGAGCGTTTTTTCGGTTTTAATCCTTTAAAGAATTCTAAAAATCCCGCCATAAGCGGCAGCATGTCATTGTCATGTGTTGACGATCCGATCAGATACCCTTTGGCGTCAAGCATCTCATTGACCAGGTCCGTCCGATCAACTTTGGCGATATCAAAGAGCATTGTCTCAACACCCTCACTGAGCACGCCTTCCAGCATCTTGCGCGCCATCTTCTCCGTTGAACCCCACATGGTCTCATAAAAGATAACCACTTTGTTTTTCATCGTGTCTTTGACCCATGCAGTATACTGATTGACTATCTTCATCGGGTCGTTGCGCCAGATGATTCCGTGGCTGGGTGCGATCATTTTGACAGGCATATTGCGTCTCTGCATCTCCTGCATTTTGGCAGCAATGACCGCACCGAACGGCCAGAGGATATTAGCATAATATTTTGAGGCTTCCTCCATCAGAACCGGCTGACTAACCTCGTCATCGAACCGCGACGCGGTCGCATAATGCTGGCCGAACGCGTCGTTGGGCATCAGCAACTGGTCTTCAACGATATAAGTAAACATGCTATCCGGCCAATGGATCATTGCGGCCTCTAAAAACTGGACCGTCCGCTTGCCCAGTTTGAGACTGTCGCCGCTTTTAACGACCTGAAAATCCATATCTATGTAATAATATCGCGACAGCCCTTCCCGGCACTTGGCTGTACCAAACACTTTTGCTTTCGGACACCGTTTCAATATCTCCGGAAGAGCACCCGAATGGTCAGGCTCAACATGATTGGCGATAATGTAGTCGATCTTTGACGGATCGATGATTGATGATATATTATCTATAAGCTCCTGGGTAAACGAGGCATGCACCGTATCCACCAGGGTTATTTTTTCATCCATTATCAGGAATGCATTATACGTTGTTCCCCGGCGGGTCGTGTAGGTGTTTCCATGGAAGGTCCGCATGTTCCAGTCTACCGCTCCCACCCAATAAATATTTTCCGCAATTTTTGTTGAAGCCATACCTGAACCCTCCGTTTATCGATCTTCTTTCACTTTTTTCGGCGTTTTATTGTCCGTATCCCAACTGCATTGAGGACAGTTTTTAAATATTTTGTTGTACATCAACCCGCACGCAGAACACGTCAGCAGTTTAATGGTAAACGGCTGGCAATCCGTCTTCTTGTGACCGTGTTTAGAACAACAGCATGAAGATTTTTTCGTTGTTGTCATATGCCCTCTTAGTCGCCGCAGCATCCAGCCTTGTGCTCGTGCGCGCCAGGTATACCGCAATCGGCGTTACAACACGGCGGATCGGTCGGCTTATGGCTTGGCACATGTGATGTCGGTTGCGCACCGGCCGATGTATGATCTTTCTTGGCCAAGTAATCTTCAATTGCTTTATGCAAGGCATCGGCACCAAGATTTGAGCAGTGCATCTTGTTGGGGGGCAGTCCACCCAGCTCCTGGGCGACGGAATTTTTATTTATCTGCAACGCTTCCTCCACCGTTTTCCCTTTTGCCATCTCGGCAACCATAGATGATACCGCGATTGCAGCGCCACACCCAAACGTCTTAAACTTTACGTCGTCAAGACGATTATCTTTTACTTTGATGTAAAACGTCATCATGTCACCGCACACCGGGTTACCTTCGTTGCCTATGCCATCGGCATCGGCGATCTCCCCGACATTGCGCGGGTGCTGGAAATGATCCATAACTTTTTCAGAATAAAATGCCATAGTTACCCCATTTATAAATTTATGAGAAAATCTAAACCGCTTTGCTTTTTTTAGACGGGTTCAAACTGGTCTTTTCCTATGCCACAGACCGGACAGACCCAATCCGCCGGGATTTGATCGAAGGCTGTCCCCGGATTTATTCCATGATCAGGATCACCCACCGCGGGGTCATAGACGTAGCCACATACCGTACATTTATACTTTTGCATACTCACTCTCCTTTTTTCTGCAACTGGCGCAGATTCCTTTAAAATAACTGTGCTGTTCTTTTATCGTATGTCCGGCCACCGTTTTTTTCAACACGGGGGGACAGTCTATATCAATATCCATTATACTGCAGCAGTTTTCGCAGAAAAAATGGGGATGCGGCTTGCGCGCATATTCAAACCGCGTTTCGGTACCGGCAATCATGACCGGAGCAACGATACCTTTACCCACAAATGATTTCAGCGTATTATAAACAGTCGTTTTTGACATTGTCGGTATATGTTTAACCAAATCCCGATAGATATGGCCCGCTGTCGGATGAATCCGCTTGGCCGCCAGATATTCAAGGATCTTCAGCCGCTGGTAGGTCGGCTTGATATGATACCACTGAAGCTGGTCTGACAACTGTTCGCAATGGGTATTTCTCTTTGTAATCATTACAATTATGAATCTTATCCAATTAACGGCATACCTGTCAATCCCTTTGTCACCTATCGTCAGCCGCAAGAAGAAAAAGGATAGTTTTACGGTTTAAAACGACGGATCAGCAGAGAATTGGATACTACAGAAAGGGAACTGAGCGCCATGGCAGCCCCTGCAATCATGGGATTGAGTAAAAAGCCGGTTGATCGATACAATACGCCGGTTGCAACCACCATGCCTATAACGTTGTAGCAAAACGCCCAAAACAGGTTCTGCTTGACAGTGCGCATGACACGTTCACTGATCTTTACTGCTGATATTATGCTCGCAAGATCGCTGTGAACCAGCACGATGTCAGCAGCCTCCAAAGAAACGTCCGTTCCCGAACCGATCGCAACACCGACATGAGCCGATACCAGAGCCAGCGCATCGTTTATTCCATCGCCTACCATGCAGACAACTGCTCCCTGATTTTTCAGCTCATCAATCATATTCGCTTTATCGGTAGGCAAAAGTTCAGCGTGTACCGTGTCTATCCCTATCTGATCTCCGACGGCACGAGCCACAATAAGCGAATCGCCCGTCAGCATAACAACATGCGCACGATGGCCTTTAAGAAACGATATCGCCTCTGACGCAGAGGGTTTGACGATATCGGCTAGAGCAATAAATCCGGCAATGGTGTCGCCGGAGCTTACCCATACAAGTGTGCTCCCCGCGACTGCGTGTTTCCGGGCACGCTGTTCTATAACGGGATCAACGGATATGTTGTTATTGGTCATAAAATCTTTCTTGCCGACCAATATCCGGACATCCTGCACCATTGCGGCAACACCGAAACCTTCAACCGCATGAAAACCGGTGGCTGGTCCGGCGGCAACTCCTTTTCCCGCAGCATATTTCACGATCGTTTTAGCTAACATGTGTTCGGAAAGATTTTCAACAGCCGCCACCCATGCCAGAAATTCTGGTTCTGAGGTGGTCTCTGAAACGATAACTGAGGTGACCTCTGGTTTGCCGCTTGTTATGGTACCAGTCTTGTCAAACACAAAGGTGTCAGCCTTCGCAAGATTCTCAAGTGCAGCAAAATCTTTGACAAGGATTCCATGGCGAGCCGCAGTGCCAGTACCGACGATTACTGCAGTCGGCGTCGCCAACCCCAACGCGCAGGGGCAGGCTATCATAATAACTGCTATGAATATGGAAAGCGCAAAAGAGTGACTTTGACCGACCATAAGCCAGATGACGGCTGAAATGACCGCCAACACGATGACAAACGGCACAAAATAGCGAGATATGGTATCCGTTAGATTCTGTACCGGGGCGCGTGATTGTTGCGCCTGTTCTACCAGACGCACCATCCGGGCCAGGAATGTATCAGCACCCACTTTTTGAGCAGTAAACACAAACGAACCGCTGGTATTTATAGTTCCGCCGATAACAGATTGGCCAGGCCCTTTATCGACAGGTACACTCTCGCCAGTAACCATTGATTGGTCTATACTGCTGGTTCCTTCGACAATGCTGCCATCAACCGGCACACGTTCTCCCGGACGAATCACTATCCGATCGCCGGCAATGATTGTGGAAACCGGAATTTCCTGCTCTATGCCCTGGCGAATCACCCGCGCTGTCGGCGGCACCAGTGTCATCAGTTTGGTAATCGCTTCAGAGGTCTTTTGCTTTGCCCGGACAGAAAGCCAGTTTCCCAGAAGGATAAAGGTGATCAACACACCCGCGGTCTCATAATAGAGTCGTTCACCGCTCTGCTGCCCGCCAAACCATAGGGACAATGATTCCCAAAGACTATATACATATGCCGAACCGGATCCGATAGCCACAAGGGTATCCATCGTTACGGCAGAAAATATCTCGTGAAGATGATGCATGTCCCACCCGATATGCATCAACGGACCACCGATGCCGCGCCTGAAAAACAGTGCTCCGGCTATCATGATGAACGTGCATAGCAGGAACTCGATAAAAGCAATCATAGACGGAGACATCTCAAAAGCATACAAACCGGTGCCGCGCCCCATCGCAATATAGATCAATGGCACAATACAGGCTCCGGCAACCAACAGTCGTTTCTTTAAATTGGCAATTTCATCTTGTTGCTGTTGGTGTTCGGCATGAGCGAGTCCCACTGCCTCTGCTTTCACAACGCCATAACCGGTCTCGCTGATGATCTGCTCAATTTTATCGAGGGTTATTACCTGTTCATCAAATTCAACGATCGCTTTGCCAGACGCATAGCTGACCAGAGCACGCACAATCCCCTGATGTGAGGAGAGTGCTCGTTCGATGTTCAGTGCGCAGGCACTGCAATGCATACCGGAAACACTGATGGTTTCCTTGCGGGGAATCATGGGAATCTGCCGGGAATACTGGTGGCGCAGGAGGGACAATGACCCTTTTTAAGATTGTTTTCCTCTATTGAAAAACCGTGACGCCGGATGAGCAACGTCTTACAGTTATGACACAGGGTGTTTTCTTCAACGGACACATTGCCCATATACACATAGGAAAGATCCGCCTTTTTTCCGATATTATATGCTGTGGTGAGCGTTTCTTGTGAAGTAGATGGCGTCTCCATGAGCTTGTAATCGGGATGAAAGGCCGATACGTGCCATGGAATGTCTTTACCGACATCAGCAATAAAACTGGCTATCGTCATCAATGATGGCACATCATCATTTAATCCCGCAATGATCAGGGTTGTCACTTCAACCCAGATGCTGCGTTCTTTTAGTCGCCGTATAGTCTCAAGGACCGGTTTAAGATGTCCGCCACAGTTAGCGATATACTTTTTATCATCAGAAAATTTAAGGTCGACATTGGCAGCATCCAGATACGGTGCAATGAGATCCAGCGCCTCTGTGGTCATATATCCGTTAGTGACAAACACATTTGCCAGCCCCGCCTTTTTTGCCAGTTGAGCCGTTTCAAAAGCATATTCCATAAAAATGGTTGGTTCACTATAGGTATAGGAAATGCTTTTGGCACCCGACGCGACAGCGTGTGCGACAATATCCTCAGGCGACATTTCCCGGCTTTGAGCACCGAGACGCTGCGCTTCTTTAACCTGCGATATTTGCCAGTTCTGGCAAAAGGAACAGGTGAAATTACACCCGATGGAGGCAAATGAAAAGGAGTATGAACCCGGCAGAAAATGGAAAAGCGGCTTTTTTTCGATAGGATCGAGGTGAGCGGCAACGACAGAACCGTAGGCACTGGTATATAATATTCCGTCGTCATTACGGCGAACGAGACATCGCCCGGCATGCCCGGGATCGATTACACAGCGATGGGCGCAGAGCGCACAGTGCACGATATCGTGATCAAGCTTTTTATAAAGAAGTGCTTCTTTCATGTTAATCTCCAACGAACATCATCAGTCGTTTTGAGATATGTTGAAAACCATCTGTAATAATCAACAGGCCAACGAGAATCATAATAAAGCCGGAAGCAAGTTCAATAACATTGTAGACACGTTTGATCCGGTCAAACAAAACAAGAGCTTCTTCAATGAACAGGGCGGTTATCATAAAGGGCACGCCCAGGCCCAGCGAATATACGCTCAACAGCAGTATCCCTCGTGACACTGTCCCCTGTGTTGAGGCAAGAATGAGGATCGAAGACAATATCGGCCCCACACACGGTGTCCATCCGATGGCAAATACCAGCCCGAACAAAAATGGCGCAAGAAATATGAGCCGCGATTGTTCCAGCTCAATTTTTTTATGATGGTAAAGAAAATGAATCCGGTACAACCCGGTCAGGTGGATTCCAAACACAATGACTACAATGCCACCCGCCCAGCGCAACAGATCTCTATGTTCCACGATCAATCCGCCGAGAAAACTGGCCGACGCTCCCAATGAAACAAATACCAGCGAAAACCCCAGCACAAAAAAAAGGGAATTGAGAAAAACTGTTTTGAGCGGTTGTTTGTTATCTTGCAGCTCTTCAATCGACAGGCCGGTGATAAACGAAATATAGGCAGGAATCATTGGCAGGATGCATGGACTGATAAACGTAAGACTTCCGGCAACAAAACTGGCAATTACAGGAAATTTTCCAAGCTCCTGCATCAGTCCCTCCCTCACTCATCTCATAAAAACAATCGCTCCCACCATCAACTTAAAGCAAACATTTTGTCGATAGCCTGTTTCGCCTTGATGCGAATTGGTTCTTCAACAGTGACAACAGGGCGCATATCTTCTAGTGCCCACAATATCTTTTCAAGAGAGTTCTTTTTCATATTAGGACACACCGCCGCGGTCGAAGCGGGATAAAATGCCTTCCCGGGATTTTCTTTGCCGAGCCGGTGCAGAATACCTATTTCGGTACCGATAATAAATTCTGCCCTCGTGCTTTCCCGGACATAATTACACACCCCCGTCGTCGATAGGACCTTATCCGCCAACATGACCACTTCAGGCCGGCATTCAGGATGGACTAGAACCTCAGCCTGTGGATGCAGTTTTTTCTGCGAAAGAATATTTTCCGGCATGATCTTCATGTGGGTGGGGCAGAACCCTTCCCAGAGAATAAGTTTCTTTCCGGTCTGACGCGCTACATAGTCACCAAGGTTTTTGTCCGGCACAAATATGATCTCTTTATCCGGCATTGCATTGATAATTTTTACCGCATTTGATGACGTGCAGCAGACATCCGTTTCAGCCTTCACTTCAGCGGTAGTATTGACGTAGGCTACAACGGGCGCCCCGGGATGCTCGGCCTTCAGGGCACGCAACCGTGGCGCATCGATCATATTGGCCATCGGGCAACCGGCAGTGTCGTCCGGGACGAGCACCGTTTTGCCGGGATTAAGGATTGCCGCTGTTTCTGCCATAAAATGCACCCCGCAGAAAACGATGACATCCGCTGTCGTATCGGCTGCTTTGCGGGCAAGATCCAGCGAATCACCCAGAAAATCAGCGATGTCCTGCACTTCAGCGGGCTGGTAATTGTGAACCAGAATCACAGCATTACGTCTTTTCATAAGCTCTCTAATTCGTCCGGTGAGTTCAGTCATATATGTTTATGTTCTTTCCTTCTCTTTAAAATATAGTTTTTGAAAATCTCTGATACATTGTTCAACATCGTTACACTTCACAACTGCTGAGATCGCGCACAGCGCATCAGCGCCAGCAGCAATTACCTGAGGCGCGTTTTCAAGCGTAATCCCCCCAATTGCGACAACGGGAATATGTACTGCACGTTTTATTTCTTTTATCAGCCTGACACCTGCCGGCGTCCCAGCATCATGTTTGGTCAACGTGGCAAAAATAGGAGAAACACCAACATAATCCGCTCCCTGCGCTTGCGCGGTAAGAGCCTGATCAACACTCCGGGCGGTCACCCCAATTATTTTGCCTGGCCCTAACAGTCGCCGGGCATATTCATACGGCATATCATCCTGCCCAATATGAACACCTCCCGCATCAATTGCCAAAGCCACATCAACCCTGTCATTGACGAGAAAAAGAGCATCTTTTGCTGTGCGTTTAAGCCGCAGAGCTTCTTCAATCATCGATCGGGTTGCAATATTCTTAACCCGATATTGCACAACCTTCGTGCCCGCTCTCACTGCTGCTGCAACGTCTGCCGTATTACCTGCATTAGTCAACGCAGTGTCCGTAATGAAATAGTACCCTTTTATATCCATATATTATTTTATATTAAGAAAACCTCTTATGGCATATCCAAAATCTATGTTTTACGCTCTTATTTCCTGCTTTCCTCTATCTTCTGCATTCGATCAACGCTCAACGCGTCAAGCGCGTATATTTTATCAAATAATAACTCTTTAAAACTGCCCGGACCGCCGGCTTGCTCGGCCGCCAGCTCGGCGGCAATTTCATAGCATGCAAGACCTGCCGCCGCTGCGCGGGCATAATCTTTTTCAACCGCCGCAAATGTCCCGATAACGGATGTTGCCATACAACCCGTACCGACCACGCTCGTCATCAGAGGGTGTCCGTTTTTTATTATCAGAACTTTAGTGGCATCGGACACAATATCTTCTTTTCCGGTGATGACCACCGTACACTTTTTCTGCCGGGCCAGTTCGCCAGCAATATCTATCAAATTCCCGGCTACCTCCGACGCATCCACTCCCTTAGTTCGGACATTGTGACCGGCGATACGGGCTATTTCAGAAGCATTGCCTTTAATAATATCTATATGCGTTTCTCGTATAATTTCACCGCATTTGTCGTCGCGCAGTTTCGTCGCACCGGCACCGCACACGTCCAATATCAC
>JBELAT010000070.1:0-10597 GCA_049508565.1 Endomicrobiales bacterium
AGTTTCCCCCAAGTCCCCCTCTTTTTGCTTCGCAATAGTGTCTTAACTTCAACACCTAAACGTCAAAATCTTAACACAATCACTGCTTATGCTTCGGTAACATTCTTAAATGAGTTGACAGGGATATTATGGTGCCGCCACGCTGCCCGTTTGGAGCTAAAAACAGGTTTCTTTCTTGTTGATTCTTTTGAAGTGATACATCCATGCTTTTGTCGGTGTGTGGAAAACATAATTCTAAAAAAAAGAAGAATATATGGTTTTTGCAAGCGATGGGCAGTGTGTGTGTAAGATTTCGTACATAATCTGCGGCATAAAACAAAACAGATGAAAACTTGACAAAAATAATTCAAAATTATAAAGTAAGTAAGCAGTTACTTACTTAATGAAAAAGGTGATTATTCATGCCCCGGTACACATCGACTATCAGAAAGAATGAAATAGTTCAGTCAGCGCGTGAATTGATCATCAATAAAGGGATTAAGGCCGTTACTATAAAAAATATTGCCGCAAAAAATAAAATAACCGAAGGTGCTATTTACCGGCACTTTAAGAGCAAGCGTGCAATATTGCAGATGTTGGTGGAAGATTTTGAAAGCAATCTTATGAAAGCAATAGATTGCGCAATTCGTGATGGCGATGACCCGATAGAAACACTGAAAAATATAATGATTGTTCACTTGAAATATACTGAAGAGCGCAAATCAGAACTCTTTGTCATTACGGCAGCGTCCGTGCATTTTGATGACAGGGAACTGCGTCAGAACATTCTTGACGTCATAGAAAGATATAAAAGCCGGATTAAGATTATCCTGCTAAAAGCACAAAAAGAAAATCTTCTTCGCAATAAAATTGACTTAGACTCGGTAAGCCTAACCTTCTTTGGGCTCATTCAAATCACTGCAATTCAGTATGCGCTAACAAATTACACGGTTGCGCCAATAACGAAGTTCAATACCTTATGGGAAATTTTCATAAAGGGAATAGTACGGTTATCGTAGAAAAACTATGAGTATAATGCCGAAAATAAGACTTGGTATGTGTTTGTTTCTTCTGTCCCTTTTAGCGCTCCAGGTTAACGCCGCAACTAAGAACGTCATGATATTGTATGACCAGGGCAGTGATACGACATACCCTGCATTAGCTGAAGCACGGTACATTGCCAATCTGCTCGGCCATTTTGATACGCGTGTCGGGTTTTGTCCCGTAGCCCAATACCAACGCGGTATGCTCGATTCGTTCGATATGGTGTTTTATATTAATTATGAGGCTGAATATACTTTGCCTGATAGTTTTAAAACGGATATTTTCACATCCAAACATGCTCTGTGCTGGATAAACCTTCAGCTGGGTGAGCTTGACCAGAAAGCCATGAAAGAATCGTTCGGTTTCCATTTTGACCGGCACATTGAGGATTCCGGGTTTAATAGTGTCCTGTATAAAGGGGTCATATTCCCCAAGGGAGGCAGTGACATCAATATCGTGGATATTGATAATCCCGGGATAGCAAAGGTAAGAGCGTATGCAATAAACAGGGAAGGTGCTAAAGTCCCATATATAATCCAATCGCATTTACTGTGGTATGTCGCCGATTCACCCTTTTCATATATGTCTGAAAGAGACAGATACCTTGTTTTTGCTGATATACTCCATGACATAACAGGCGAACATCATAAAAGAGAGCATGTTGGGCTTGTGCGACTGGAAGACATAAACCCTGAAAGTGACCCGCAATCACTGCTTAAAGCTGCACAGTACCTTCATTTAGTCCATGTCCCTTTTTCCGTTGCCGTAGTTCCCGTTTATATTGATCCCGATAAAAAAGAGGAGGTACATCTTGCGCAAAGTCCGGAACTGCTCGGGGTCCTGCAAGAACTACCGAAACTGGGAGGCTCTATAGTCCTGCATGGATATACACACCAGTATAAAGGGGTGAGTACTGAAGATTACGAGTTCTGGGATATAGCTGCTGATACGCCGGTCGCGGGCGATTCCGTTGAGTATGCGTCTGCCCGGATAGACAAAGCTATTAAGGAATGTTTTTTAAACGGCATTTATCCTTTCGTATGGGAAACGCCTCACTATGTGGCATCTGAAAACACCTTTCGAGCCATACGCCGCTATTTTAGTGTGAGTTATGGCAGAAGAAATACCATGGAATATGCCGGCAGTGACCAGTTTTTTCCCTATCCGGTGACTGATATTTACGGCGAGCAAATGATCCCCGAGAACTTAGGGTATATTCATGGAGAAAAACCTGACCCAGAAGACATTTTGCAGGCAGCAAAACTCAATCTGGCCGTTCGGGACGGCTATGCGAGTTTCTTTTTTCATCCATTTCTCAAATTAGAGTATTTAAAGGATGTCATCAACGGTCTGAAATCCATGGGTTACACATTTAAAGATATACGGGATTTTTTACCGACGGTTGAAGATAAGGACATGTTTGTTGTAACACAAGGCGATCGCCACGTACGGATTGAATCCCCGGATAAATATTTTTCGATCCAGGAACTTGATTTTAAAGGGAAAGTGCTCCATACAAACGTTCTGCCTCTCGCTAAAATAGGGTTTGAATATAATATCGATTGTCCAAAGTCTGCGTACGTTGTTGTTTCGGGCCACAATGCAAACAACAGCTACCAGATGCTCGCACGAAACTAACAGCACTTGAGGAGGGAACATGTTCAAGAGAGTTCGTAACACACCATTTTTCAATGACCGGAAAGTCTGGCTGCGATGGCAGGTATGCGGCTTATCATTATTAACACTGCTTGTGTTCAGCGGGTGCGCAACGATAGGGCATGATTTTGCTGTTCCGGAGGTTCAGAAGATTCAGATAGGCAAAACTACGCAACAAGACATACTGACTATGTTCGGATCTCCCTGGAGAACCGGGATAGAAGACGGCAAACAGATGTGGACATACGGCAAATATCATTACAGCTTGTTTAGTGAGCCGAGCGCAGAGGATCTGGTAGTAAAGTTTGATGCTAAAGGAGTGGTTTTTTCATATACCTATAATACGACCGAACAGTCGAAATAAATTCACCTGTATAAAGAGATATAAGTATTCATTTATCATTGAAACATAACTTAATAAGGAGGAATGTCGTATGAAACACATGGTGTTGCTGTTATTGTTGCCGGGACTGATAATGGTGGGATGTGCAAAGAGACAGATAGTGCGGCCTGTTACGCCGTTTGCACCCGTTCAAGCCGCTCCGGCCGAAACCGAACAATCAGACCGGTATTCAGATTGGAAAACTGTGCCTGAACTGATGGCGGTCTACTTTAATTACGACAAAAGTGAATTGCTCCCTGAGGCACGCAAAACGTTACAAACAAATGCAGAATTCTTAAAAGAGCATGCTGAAGCAAGCATACTTGTTGAAGGCAATTGTGATGAGCGCGGTACCGCTGAGTACAATTTGACGTTAGGAGATCGCCGCGCGTCAGCGGTGAAGGAGTATTACGGGTTATTAGGTGTGCCGAAAGAGCGCATCGCAACAATTTCCTATGGAAGCGAGAAACCTGTCGATCCCGGACATAATGAAGCAGCGTGGTACAAAAACAGAAGGGCAGAAACGAAAGTGCGGGGAGTGAAAATGACGCATAGTACCCCTGCTGTGCCACAATAAAAGGTGTTATGAAAAGACCAAAGGATGACAGCCCTGAATATAGTGTAAACATTCCTTAACACAGTTTACGTATGAAGATGCCATCTAAACTTCACCATTGTTTTGAATTTAACATACCAGGAGGTCTTCGTGAGAAAATCTGTTTTTGATGTTAGTTTGCTTCTGCTGGCGGTGGTGTTAATGGGATGTGCGAGCCTTTCACAGAAATCAACGAAGCTCAGCGAGCTTGAAAATGAAAATGCAGCTCTTAAAACCGAAAACCAGTCCCTGCACTCAAAAATGGAAAAGGGCGCTGAGCAGTCCAAGACCAGGTGTGATGCATTAAATGACAAGCTTCAAGATGAAGTAAAGCAGGGACAGCTAACTATCACCCAGTACAAGAATATGCTGAAGGTCGAAATTGCGGAAAAACTCTTCTTTAACTCAGGAAGCGCAAAGCTGAAAGAAAGCGGTAAGATTGTGCTTAAAAAACTCGCTGAAAGTCTTAAAACTATGCCGGATACCGTGATACGTGTTGTCGGCCATACGGATAATGTGCCAATAAAATCGAAATGGCAAAAGCTGTTCCCGACCAACTGGGAATTGTCAACCCTCAGGGCAACGACCGTCGTACGATATCTACAGGAGGCCGGATCAATACCTGCTGATAGCCTGGTAGCCGTGGGACGCGGGGAAAACGATCCCATAGCGACAAATGATACGGATGCGGGCCGCATGCAGAACAGACGCATTGAAATAGGCATTGTTGATAAGGAACTTGAAGCCAGCCTCGGCGAAATACAGGATGGGACAATGGGGCAACATCCTCAATAAGTAAAAACACATAAGCATCTGAACTTATTGTTACTTTTCTGTTGCATAGTTTCACGAAAAGTAACGATAGGGTTTTTGAAAAATAATTGAGGTCAATAGTGAGATGAAAATAATAATCCGTTTATTACCGCTTGCGTGCTTTCTCCTGTGCGGCGATCTCAACGCCATTGATGTGATGGTTGATTGCACCACAAAGCCGTCGTTTGCGTGCGAGGTTCCAGTCTCAGTTTCAACGATGACCGATGTGTCGATGACGGGGGTTCAGAAGGGTGCGATGCCCATTGTTCCCTACATCCACATCGCGCACCCGTGCGAGAATGCCCATCTGCCCGAACTGGCGTCAACCTTTGTGTATGGCATGGCAACGACAAGCGGTACCTTAACCATTAACAATCACCTGGTTCCCGTTGATCCCGGCGGCGGGTTCCTGACGATGGTTGACCTTGTTCCCGGGACGTGCAAGATTCACGCGGAATTGATAATGGCTACTTCTGTTTATGCGGTTACCCGTACCGTGACGGTTGAAGGACCGGACGGGCCATCACCGGTTTCGCCATTAACTATAGAGTACGTTCGACCCAATAACGATTACATGGTTGTCCCCGGCGATGAAATCTCAGTGACGGCTAAAGGCAGTCCGGGCATGAAAGCGTATTTTACGGTCGACGGGATCGACAAACATTTTCCTTTGGTTGAAACGCTTGCCGGACAGGGACTCTATACAGGTGTGTATGTTGTCAGCCCTTCAGTTAAACTGCAAAAAGCAAAAATACGAGTGACGCTGACCAATACAAAGAAGAATATCAAAAAAACCAAAATAGCTGAGGGCGCCATTTCGCTTCTTTCAGCTACAACGCCCCTGGTAGCTGAAACAACGGTGGATGATGCCATTCTTCATGCCGGTCCCGAACTCTCAAAATGTGATACGGCCGGCTACTACCTCTTTTTGCCCAAAGGCATACTCTTGCGTATCTCCGGCAGTAAAGGTGATGAACTGCGTGTACAGTTAACCAAAACAAAAGAAGCATGGATAAGTCGTTCATCTGTCGCGATGCTTCCCGCGGGTACCCCGCCGGGCCACGCCATCGCGGAAGATATCGTCATAACTGGCGGTGAACGGTCAACAACTATCCGTATTCCTCTGGGCCGGCACATCCCCTTCGAGGTGCAGCCTGATATCGATGGGAAATATATTGACCTGTTAGTGTATGGAGCATATTCGAATACCGATTTTATGACGTACGTATCAACAGGCATTGTTGAACAAGTACAATGGTTTCAGGACGATGCTCAAACGTATCGTGTTCGAGCCTACACGCCTTCAATAAAATGGTGGGGCTATGACGTCCGGTACGAGGGGGGAAACCTTGTGTTAGAAGTACGTAACCCGCCGCCGGTAGTAGCCGGCAGTACCCTCCCGCTTGCCGGGCTTACTATAGCTGTCGATGCCGGGCATTCGCCTGATACCGGAGCCATCGGGGTGACAGGGATGCTTGAACGTGACGTCAATATTGATATCGCCAAAATACTTGATAAAAAACTGACCGGCCTGGGTGCAACCGTGGTGATGACCAGGAAAGATGTGGAGCCGGTTGCGCTCTATGACCGCCCGAAAATCGCCTGGCAGTCACACGCCGATATCTTTGTCAGTGTCCATAACAATGCCCTCAGTGACGGCGAGAATCCATTTAAGAAAAACGGGTACGAAATATATTATTATCATCCGGCAAGTTTTGATCTCGCCAGAGAGATACACACGGCCTACGGCGAAGTGATGGGAATCAACAGCGCGGCGCCCTACAAACTGCATGACGGCGGCATTCACTACGGCAATTTTGTCATAACCCGAACCTTTCAGATGCCGACTGTCTTGACGGAGTCAGCCTACATGATTGTTCCCCGGGAAGAGTCATTGCTTAAAACAGAACAATTCAAAACCGCCTGTGCGGAAGCGATTTCCCGCGGCATCGTACGGTATATGAATCATATGCGTCCCGTTAAGAAGCCAGCTGAAAAGAAAAAGTAAGGCAGAAACTTTTTTGGTTTGATCATCATGAGCAATCAATGAGAAAGTGAGCGAGCACACTGGTGATACGGTATGTTGAAAGCAAGTAGCCTAAAGATTCTGAAATTAATCATATTTATAACAATTTGTATGACGGCCGGTTTCTTAAGCTCGTTTTATACAAAACTCTCTTTGAATACCTGGTATAAAACGCTCGCAAAACCCTGGTTTATTCCGCCCCGGTGGTTCTTTTCATCTGCATGGATTGTCCTGTTTATTTTGATGGGAATATCCTTGTTTATCATAAGTGAGCATAAAACGACCTACGAAAAAAGCAAAGCACTGCTGGTATTTGATGTGCAGTGGGTAGCACACATATGCTGGCCCATAGCCTTTTTTGTGCTCTGTTCGCCATTAGCGGGACTCATTGGTATACTCATACTTCTTAGTTTAATTATGCTGACGATATACCTATTTTATGATCTGTCAAAAACAGCCGCATTTCTGCTCATCCCGCATGCGCTCTGGGCAGGGTTTGCGACACTGGTGAGTGCCAGTATTTATTATTTGAATTAAAACATGTGCCACGATGGGATAGGGAAGGACACAAGGTATTTACCATGCCGAAAAAACATATTACAGAAAGCATCATGATATTCATCAGTATCGCCAAATGGCTTATCCTGGCGACTGGTACGGGTATACTTGTCGGTATTTCTACTGCACTTTTTCTTAAAACTCTTGACTGGAGCATACACTGTGCCGCTCAGTATACCTATTACTTTTTATTGTTGCCTGTGGCATTTTTGTTGTGTGTGATACTCGTCAATTATCTCGCACCCGATGCCAAGGGACATGGCACTGAAAAAGTCATTGAAGCAGTCCATAAAAATGCAGGAAGAATAAAAGCAGTTGTCGTGCCGGTGAAGTTTGTCGCGACGGTTATCACCATCGCTCTGGGAGGATCAGCGGGCAAAGAAGGGCCGTCTGCCCAGATAGGTGCCGGTACCGCATCATTAGTAGCCGATCTGTTGAGGTTGAATGATCATGAGAGAAAAAAACTGGTGATCTGCGGCATCAGCGCCGGTTTTGCATCCGTCTTTGGAACACCCATCGCGGGGGCAATTTTCGGGGTGGAAGTGCTTTTTGCGGGCAGGCTGCTCTATGATGTGTTGCTGCCATCATTTATTGCCGGTATAGTAAGTTTTCAAGTAACATCACATCTGGGGATTCACTATTTCTACCATTTCGCAAAATTTGTCCCGGTGTTTACCAACATGTTTTTTATCGATGTTGTCATAGCAGGAATATTGTTTGGCATATGTGCCATACTATTTATTGAAATAGTACGGTTGATAGAACAATGGGCGGATAAAATCAAGACAGGAAAACCATTAAAAGCCATTCTCGGCGGGCTGATCCTTGTCCTGCTTGTATGTATATTTTCTAAAGATTATCTCGGTCTCGGCCTTGATACCATTAAAAGCGCCTTGGAAGGCCACACAACGCACTGGTACTCGTTTATTGTCAAAGCCATTTTTACCGGCGTCACGCTTGGGTTTGGCGGCAGCGGAGGGATTATTACGCCCGTGCTGTTTACCGGGGCGGCCTCGGGAACTCTTGTGGCAAGCCTTTTGCATGTTGATCCAGCTACATTTGCCGCCATCGGCCTGGTAAGCGTTTTGGCGGGTGCCACCAACACACCGATAGCCTCAAGTATCATGGCCATAGAATTGTTTGGCTCTCTGATTGGACCATATGCCGCTATTTCATGTGTTATCAGCTATTTTATGACGGGCCACAGAAGCGTGTATCCATCGCAGGTTTTTGAAATAAAGAAATCACAGTATATTAATTTCGATGCTGGCAGCGAAGTCGGGGAGATCCAGACAGAGTTGTCTCAAAACAGCAGAATTGTAAAAATGGTAAACAACATTCTTCAAAAACTACATGTCAAGTGAGTGTTACACAGATATATCACAAAAGGAGACGACATGTTAAAGCTTGATGTAAAGGCGTTGGGATTAGCAATGGGTATCATGTGGGGAATATCTATGTTTTTACTGGGTCTCTTAACTATGGAAAACGGTTTGGGCAGCGGAATCGAACAAGTTTTAGCGACGATGTACATTGGATATAAACCAACAGTCATGGGGAGCATTATTGGCGGAATATGGGGTTTTATCGATGCAGGAGTTGGCGGAATGCTCCTGGCATGGCTCTATAACAGGCTTTCAAAGTAGACAAGTGTATTTCCCGGAAGTAAACCACGTAGACTCAATTGAGGCACAAGGTATGGTTATTGATACGGAAGCATTTAATATGCTTGTGTATCCCGATTACATAGTGTATTGATCATCGGTGGTTGTATGTTGTTCATAATTATTTCTCGTTTTGACAGGATGAGAAAAATGAAAAGGTAATAATTGAAATGCATTTGCTTCCTGGGTACCTGGTTGTACTGGTTATCAGTGTAGGTATAGGACTTATAGCATGCGGTGCCTATCTCTATAATCGCAAATCCTAGATAACCTGGAAAAACCCATCCAATAGCACTATTTTTCTACAACTATTTATTATTTACTAAAGAGTGCTGTTTCAATCTCTGCTATGGTTCCAAACTTCAATATGGTATGCGCGAGCGCTCCTGCCTGGACCGTGTCGATACAAGCTATTTCGTTCTGGATTTTCGGAAAATGAGCGGGTTCAATGCTTATTTCACGGATTCCCACTCCTAATAAAAATGCGAGGTATTCGGGTTTATTGGCCATATCTCCGCATACGGACACTTCTTTACCGTGTTTGTTGCACGATGATATGATCTTTTCCAGTCCCCGGAGTACTGCGGGGTGGTGAGGTATATAATTTTCGGAGAGTTGTTCGTTGGTCCTGTCGACAGCAAGCATATACTGTATAAAATCGTTTGTTCCAATTGAGAAAAAATCAGCCGTCTGTGCAAACGTGTCGATAAGTTCAATGACTGACGGGACTTCAACCATCATGCCTATAGAAGGTTTAATCGCATAGGGGGTCCCTTCCTTGTGTAGTTCACGTGAACAGGTGGCAACGATGTCCTTTGCACGGGTGAATTCTTCTAACGAAGATATCATAGGGAACATGATTTTAGTGGGACTGTTATGGCCAGCGCGCAAAATAGCACGTATCTGTTGTTTGAAAATATCCTGATTTTTCAATGAAAACCGTATGGAACGCAACCCGAGAAACGGATTGTGTTCCTGGGGAGCGTTATAATATGAAAGAACCTTGTCTCCGCCGATGTCCAGGGTTCTAAATATAACCGGTTTTCCTTGTGAACCCTCGATGAGTTTTTTATAGATAGTAAACTGTTGTTCCTCATCAGGAAAATCTCTTCGAACTAGGAACGGGAACTCCGTACGGTAAAGACCGATGCCGTCATACGGAAGTTGCTGCGCTGATGTGAGATCTTTGAGTAAATTAATGTTTATCATGAGCTTAACGCGCACGTTGTCTTTTGTGAAAGTCGTTTCACGTAAAATCGGGGAAGACTGTTTTATCGCGAGTCGTGCATTATTAGCAGTGGTGTATTGGGCTACTATTTCGGCGGAGGGATTGATAAAGATAGTGCCATTTTCCGCGTCCATCAACAGTTTTGTTGATGGTGGCAAGGTGATGAGTTGCGTGTCAGTAGTTATGACGACCGGTATTTTGAGTGTTCTGGCTAAAATAGCAAGGTGAGATGTTACCCCGCCTGTCAGGAGAATGACGCCACCTGCTTTTTCAAAATATATCCGTACAAGATCTGAAAGCAGGAGTTCCCGCGCTATCACAATTTTATTTTTAATGTCAGGGAGAATAGAATCACCCTGTAAGAGGTTGCGTAACAGCCGGTTTGCAACATCTTCCACATCGAACACTTTTTCCCTGATGTACTCATTTTTACTGGCAAGCAGCACATCAACATAGTGAGAAATGACTTTAATGACTGCGAGCGGCGGATTTTCTCCGGCATCAATGAGTTTCAGTATTTCACCGCTCAGTTGGGGGTCTTTGAGCATCAGAAGATGGGTCCCGAATATCATTGAGACCGCATCAGATAAATTGTCTCCTATACTTTTTTGGAGCTCAACGAGGCTGTCCTCCGTTGCCTGCACCGCACCCA
>JBELAT010000071.1:0-20480 GCA_049508565.1 Endomicrobiales bacterium
CTCTTTGGTGCCGGGTCATTTTCCTTTATATCGTTATTTACAAGCGGTGCCGGCGGCATAGTGGGAATATGGGTAGCCTATCGGTTAACGCGATAAGTAATCACCCGTTTTACTTTAGTGACGATCAGCTCAATCGAATCGATATGATTTGTAAGAAAAACCTGCGCAGGAAAGAAACGACAGAAGTGAGTTTCACTAGATTGGCGATTGTTTTTTATGGACGCACGAGGGAAAAGACCACCGCAGTCTGACTACGGTGTTGAACTTCATCTTTTTTAATAAGAACGGTTACTGCGCGAACGGCTACCGCCGCGATGAGAGGATCCACCATGGCTTCGGTGGAAATGTCCTGACGGGCGGGCAGCAGAATGGCCAGAGAATCTCTCCGAAGGAATTTCAGGATGATCCTTCAGCGGAATGGTTGCCCGGATGATTTTTTCTATATTTCTCACATCATCACCCTGGTCAGGTGTTGCCAGCGAGATGGCGTGACCCAGTTGACCAGCACGGCCGGTGCGACCGATCCGGTGAACATAATTTTCCGGATCATCAGGAAGATCGTAGTTAATGACCACTTCAATTCCCGTTACGTCAATACCGCGTGCAGCGATATCTGTAGCTATGAGTATCCGGTACTTGCCTGATTTAAAACCTTCAAGTGCTTCTTTGCGCTGACTGAGAGAACGGTCAGCATGGATTTCCGCTGCGTTATGGCCCATAGCCCGTATTCCGCGAGTGACTCGTGAAGCGCCCCGTTTGGTACGTGAAAACAAAAGAACGGGTCCATGGTACTGTTCAAGGAGTTTACAGAGAAGTTTTGCTTTAAGATCTTTGTTTACGACAAAAATCTCTTGTGAAATGCCTTCCGCCATTGTTCCCTGGGGCGCGATTTCGGCACGGATCGGCAGTTTCATATGTTCTGCGGCAATGGCGACAATTTTTGCGGGCATGGTGGCCGAGAAAAGCATCGTTTGGCGGTCGCGGGGGATCTGTTTGAGAATGCGCTCAATTTGCGGAGCGAACCCCATATCAAGCATGCGGTCGGCTTCATCGAGAACAAGCACGTTAACATCGTCAAGATGGATACGGTGCTGGCTGATATGATCAATCAGCCGGCCCGGTGTTGCCACAATGATGCGTGGATTCCTGCGCAAGGCTTGAACCTGGTTCATCATGGAATCGCCGCCGATGAGGACGGCGGTAAGCATGCCGAAGGCAGGAGTAAATTTAATTAAAGTCTCATTGATTTGTATGGCCAGCTCACGCGTTGGAGCGAGAACAAGGCCCCGCCCTTTTTTTGCTGAAAGACGTTGGATGAGCGGAATGCCGAATGCGATGGTTTTTCCGGTACCCGTTTGAGCGATACCGACAATATCTTTACCCTCTATAAGCAAAGGAATAGATTTCTGCTGAATGGGAGTGGGCGTAGTAAAGCCCAGTTTTTCAACGGCAGCGAGCAGGCCGGGCGCGATGCCAAGGCCGTAAAAGTTGTTCGGTGGTACAGGTGTATTAATCATATACTAAATTATACTCTTCTCTGGAGGGAAAGTAAAGCGGTTTGCATCAGTTTGTATCAGTGTGACACCAGTTTCTTGGATTTAATGATATTTCTGATGTTTGAGTGGAGTTTTGATGGTTCTTTCATGTCTGTGCCATATACGGGTAATGATCCCTCTTTTTGCGTCGACGCTGACAATCGTGTGAAAAGTGATCATTACTTGTTTGTGAGAAGAATGGTTCTGTCAGAAGAGCGAGGCTCACGCACTGTCGCTTTCAAAGCTCGTGAGGGGTGAGTCTTTGTGCAAACAGCAAGAAAAAATCTTAACCTGCCGTTTTCGTTTTAAGCAGGATTTGACATTTGCCTCATATCATGACAAAATACTATCAAATACATTAAACGGAGTTTACTATGTTTTGTCCCAGTTGTGAGCGATTAATGCCGGACGAATCGAAATTCTGCAGCAGGTGCGGAATGTTTCTTACGCGTAAAAGCGAATGGATTGTTCAGCTTATGCTTGATTTTTCATGGATATGGCGCCGTAGCTGGGCAGGTTTTTCTTCCGGGTTTTTCGGCTGGATTATTGTGTTTATTATCAGCAGAATGATTCGCCAGGATATGGGCATGATGGTCAACAACCTCTTTAGCGGCATGATTTGCGGCGTGTTCCTCGGCACCGTCGGCGGCATTATCGAAGAGTCCGGGTATAAAGCGTTTTGCGGCGGTATTCTCGGTACCGTTGGGGGGGCGCTGGGCGGGATAGTCAATATTCCTCTGGCGAGTTTTTTGCAGGGCTATGAAGGTTTTTTCCCGCTCTCGGTTCTTGTCACCTGGGCGATTGGTGGAGCGTTCATCGGTGCTACCAGCGGAGTTATTGAGCGCGATAGAAAAAAAATACTGGCTGGTATTGCGTTTGGATGTGTAGGGGGGGCCCTCGGTGGTTACCTGGGATCTGCTTTTTACGGTTCAGCGATGGCCGAGTTCGCGCCTCAAAGCTGGATTGGCCACCGGCTCGCGGAAGGATTGTCCGGCGGTTTGCTCGGTGCGATACTCTGGTTTTTTATTGGAATTATTGAAAAACTATATATTTTTCGTAGACGTGAAGATCCCCGACTTAATAAAAAAGTGTGTGACTCATGCGGTGCAGATAATCCTCTCCAGTCGTGGTACTGCTCGTTGTGCGGCAAAGTGTTGCAATTTGCCGCTCCGCGTCAAAAAATCGTTGTAACGCCGTACCGGGGCATAGAGCGGATCACCAATGCCGTGCGGTTTTTGTCGTGGCTTTTTGGCGTAACGGGAGTCATTACTACTCCCGTCATTTTCGTAATATTTCTTATGCAGAACATATGCCTGGCATGCATCAGTGCCATATTCTCTATTTTGTTTACCTATTTGATGGTCGTGGGTTTTCGGTTTATAGGTGATTTATTGTCGTCGTTAAGCAGGATTTCAAGCCTGCACATTGATCCCCCGGCTAAATAAGTGCTTGATCAGGTAGGAACAGGAGATCGCCCACATGTATCTTAACTATTGGCATTTAGAAAATATGCCATTTGAAAATAAGCCAACCCCGCGGTTTTTCTACTGCTCTTCACAACACGAGGAAGCCCTCGCGCGTCTTGAATATGTGGTCACACAGAAAAAACAGCTTGCTCTTATCACCGGAGAGTATGGATCCGGCAAGACTATGCTTGCACATATGCTCCGCGAAAAATTATCAGCAGGACAATACCATTTCATTTATGCCGGCAATCCTTTTTTTAATGCAAACGATCTGCTGCATTATTTGTTGCAGCTTCTCATTGTCCCGGGTGGCAGTATCGAAAAGGTTCCCGAAAACAAAATTGATGCACTTCATTTGTTTACGGAAATTTTACGACGTAACCGGCAAATCAATAAACACACGGTCATTATTTTTGACGAGACACATCTTATCAGCGACATTCGTGTCTTTGAAGAAATACGTGTGTTGCTTAATTTCACCTTTGACAATAACTACGATTTGACACTGATATTGCTCGGACAGTCAGAGGTGCGGGAAAAAATAGCCCAGCTTCCCCAGTTCAAACAGCGGATTAATTTTCAGTACCATCTGCAGGCGTTGTCCGAAGGCGAGGTAGGGGCATACTTGCAACACCGGTTAAAAGTGAGCGGCCATAAAGACGGCGACGTTTTTTTACCCGAAGCTGTTCACGAAATATTCATTAATTCTCACGGTCTCAGCCGTACCATCAATAATATTGCAGATGTATGCCTCATGGTGGGTTTAGATAAACATTCCTCGCATATTACCGCTGAAATCGCCAGAGCTGCCCTCGACGAAGTCCTCCTGTAAAAACTCTTTAATTTTCTTTTTTTATTAAGCAGTCGGCTGGGTTTTTTCCGGCTTACTCAAGGAGCGCGTAAGCTCGTCAGATTATGCAGGGGATGCTGCTTCGCTTTGCTCGAGGAAAAACATCCACTAAGAAAAGGCAAGCGGATAATGATTGAAGATACGTAGAACGTGTCAGGTTGTATGGACTGTTTTTGTTATTGTTTCAACAATAATGGGGAAAGTTATTTTTACCGTAGTTCCTACGTCCTTTTGGCTGCTCAGCTCGATTTGCCCATTATGGATGTTAAGGATTTCTCGTGCCATCGTTAGACCCAAGCCCAACACTTTTGTTTTTGTTGTAAACAACGGCTCAAACGCCCGCGCACTGGTTGCGGGGTCCATCCCGATGCCGGTATCATGAAACACGATATCCGCATTCGAGCCGTTGCGTTTGAGGCTGAAATCGATAGTGCCGCCTTTAGGCATTGCGTCACGCGCGTTGGTGATGAGTGCTGTGATGATCTGAATAAATCTCTGAGAATCAAACAATAGGGTGATTTGCTCAACATTTTTTGACACTTTAATCGTGTCCGGTAACGCTATTTTTTGGAAAGCATCCTCTACCAACGTGTCAATGGAGCACAGTTGTTTATCAATGCGTTTTACTCGCGATACGTCAAGCAGGTTCACGATCTGGTCATTGATTCGCTCGACTTCAGTGCCCATAATGCTCATCATTCGATTTGCACGCGGGTCTTCTAGAGCGGGCATTTTTGAGAAAAAATAGGCAATATTTTTGAGGCTTGCCAGCGGATTTTTTAGTTCGTGAGAAACAATCGAAGAAAATATGCCGATGGCATCAATCTTTGAACGACTAATTGCTTCATCGGTGCAACTCGATTGTTTAATCGTGCTCCGGGTGTGCCGGGCGATAAGGTACAGGATGAATCCTGCCTCGGCTACAACGATAGAGAGTAATACGATAAGTGTCAGTGTTGTCATGATAGTGTTGTCGTCACTTTTTGACTTTTTTCTGCTGTATTGTGGTGATTATCTCGAGCAAATTCTCAGGTTCAAAAGGCTTAATGAGATACATATAATTATTTTTGTTCGTCGCGTTAGAAATTGTTTGGGTTGAGTTGTTGCCGCTGACAAAGATGACACCCATTTCAGGATTGACCTGCTTTATGCGGTCATACACAGCAACGCCGTTGCCGTCAGCTTTGTTGGAGTCAATAATAACAACCCGAAACGGTTCACGGTTTAATTTTTCAATAGCTTCATCGGCCGATGTAGCTTTCTCGACAATATACCCGTTGTTGGTCAACGTTTCGCTCAGCGTTGAGCACAGTTCCGGATTACCTTCAACGATACATATCTTTCCTCCGTCGACAGATTGTGTCAGTTTGTTGACCATCGCCTTAATTTGGGAAGTGTTGAGAGGTTTGCGCAGACATTCTACGGCACCCAATTCCTTTGCCGCTTTGAAATTCTCCGCAGAATCGTACGAACTCATGATGATGGTTTTCGGCTTGTTCTCTCCAAACATTTCATTGATTTTTTCGAGTGTTTCGATACCGTTGAGCCCGTTCATCACCACATCAAGGAACAATACATCCGGGATGCGTCGTTGAGCGGCCTTAATACCGTCTAGCCCAGAGGTTTTGGTTACGACATTAAATCCGCTGTCTTTGAACCGGTGATATAACAGATCGCACAGATTGGTGTCATCATCGACAACCATGACAAACGGTCGTGAAGCCACTTCCTTAATGGTTGAAATGATGTTGTCCATATCAAAGGGTTTGCTCAGACAGGCGTAGGCACCTTCATTAATGGCCTCTTTGATAAGGTCGGTGACCGGAAAGGCGGACATCATGACGACAACGGTTTCCGGACTGTGTTTCTTAATTTCTTTAAAAGTTTCAACCCCGTTGATGCCCGGCATGCGGATATCAAGGAAAGCAATATCGAATGATTCTTTTTTTACATCATCAATTGCTTCAAAGCCGGTACGTGCAGTACGCACGATATATCCCTCCAGCTCGAGAATCCACGCCATTGAGATACGGATGCCTTCTTCGGGGTCAGCGATCAAAATCTTTAATTTTCTTGGTTTCATAGTAATCCTTTATGAGATGACCTTTCCATTATTTCAATGGAAGTGTGATGGCAAAGGTAGTGCCTTTTCCCATCTCGCTGTGAACAGATATAGTTCCTATATGCGCATCTATAATTTCTTTTACGATTGCCAGCCCCAGCCCCAATCCTTTTAATTTAGTGGTAAACAACGGCTCGAAAATATGAGTCGCCGTTTCCTCGTCCATGCCGCAGCCGGTATCGATAATCTCAATGGTAAACAGTGGTTCATTTTTTTTGACTACTATGGTAATCACGCCGTTTTCTTCCATCGCGTCAACGGCATTGTTTATGAGATTGATGAGTACCTGAGTCATGCGATCGGGATCGATTGAGATCTCGAAAGTATCGAATTGCCGTATGATATTGACATGTTTGTTAGAAAACAAGACAGAGTCCACTAGCTTTGAAAAGAAGTCAAGAGTATTGATCGGTACCTTGTACAGTTTTTTGACGCGGGAATAATCCAGAAGATCCGTAACGATTTTGTTTGCCCGCACGACGTCCATTGACAATAACTCAAGCATATATTTCGCTTTCTCGTCAGCGCACGAGTTTGATTTCTTCAAGTAATAGGCAATATTTTTGAGGCTCGCCAGAGGGTTGCGAAGGTCGTGTGCGACACTTGACGCGAGTTTTCCGATAGTGGCAAATTTTTCTGAGCGAAGAAGTTCACCCTGAATATTCTGCATTTTTAACAAGGTCTCTTCCAGCTCATTGGTTCGCTGTTCAAGTGCCAGTTTTAAGTGCAGAAGATTTTCTTTTTCGTCGCTGAGTTCTTTGACGTATGTTTTGATGTCCTGGGCCATCTGATTAAACGAAACGGCTAGGTCGCCGATTTCATCGCCTGAGGTGATATTAACGGCGTAGTCGAGATTACCGGCGGCGATTTTTTTTGTGCCCAGGACCAGCTGCTGGATCGGTTTGACAATTATCCGGATTAAAAAGCCGGCGAGTATAATACCGAAAAATACGACACCCGTGGTAATGACAAGGACGACTTTTTTCAATCGGCGCGATTCGTGATACATGCGGGACAACGAAATCGCTACCCGTGCGGCCCCGATGATGTCATCGCGTGATTCCGCAGGAACATCCGCAAGAAACCCAATTTCCTCGCGGATCCCGACCATGTGTCGCGCTATAATAGGAAAAGTCACTTCAAATATAGGTTCGTTCTGTTCAGTAAAAAGATGCCCGGAAACAGGCATGGAGGAAATGGTGTGTCGAAAATCATTTTTCCAGAACACCCCGGTGGTTGCCGATGCAAGGATGCGGCCTTTGGTATCATACACCAGTCCGTAAACGACATCCTGTTCGGTGAGCAGCCCTGACATCAGTTTCATCAAAAACTGTTTGTTTCCCGTCATGACGCTAAACACGCTGTTGTAAGCCAGGTTTTGCGCAAGGAAATTACACCGGTTTTCAAGTGTCGTGCGCATCTGTTGTTCCTGGATGCGTATGAAATACCAGGTCAGCGTCATCGATGTTAAGATGATGATGACTGATATCAGAAGAATGAATTTAACGGGTAATCCGATACGTAGCTTGTGTATCATTTGTACACTTCTTTTGCCATCGCGACAGTTTCAGGGGGGAAAACAATCCCAATCTGAGCGGCGACACGGGTATTTATTGATAATGATATCTTTTGCGAGGTGCCTATCGGGATACTCGCGGGTTTCTCTCCTTTGAGTATATGCAGGGCGATCTCTCCCGACTGGGTGCCGTTGCTCTCAGAGTCAGCGGTGAGCGCCAGTAACGCACCGAACTTCACGAATGATGATGACAGCCCGATAAACGGAAGACGGTTATGAATGGAGAACATGATGATAAACTGAACAGATTTCAAACTGTTAAATACCGTACTGTCAGATACTGCCCAGAGGCAATCGACTTTGAACGCTTTTATCTCTTCAAGAGCTCGCGGTATGTCGTTGCTCCGGGTGACCGGAACGGCAATGAGTTCTATACCCATTTCGCGAGCTGTTTTGCTGGCCTCAGCGATAATCGCTACCGTCTCCTGAGGATTGTAGATCACGCCCATTTTTTTGATGCGTGGAAGAATAGTTTGGAGGGATTGGAATTGACTGCGGACAGGAATGTCAAGAGCAGCACCCGTTAGGTTGTTGCCTGATGAGACCATAGATCTGACAAGGTTTGTATCAACCGGATTAAGTACCATGTTGAAAACTATCGGTGTCGTAGTGATTTGTTCCTTGGCTGTTTCAGTGGCAAGCGTGCCGATTGATAAAATCAGCGCTGGTTTTAGACGACGTATGGAGTCAATAATGCGGACGCCTTCTTCTTTGCTGCCTTCGAGATCATAATAGAAGTAGGAAGCGGAAATCCCGTGTGCCGAGAGAGTCTTTTTAAAACTTTCTAATGCGCTGGTATATTGAGGCAGAGCGCGGCTTTTCATGACGATGATGACAGGGGATGCCACGGTAGAACGCGCACCGACGGGAAGAAGAAGTAATGAAACGGCCACGAGCACGAGCTTGATCATTGTAGCCATAGTATAATGAAAGAGCCTTATTTTTGCAATACTTTTTTAAATAGAGCTATTTGTCTTTGTCGGACTACGCGGTCACTTCACCGTACGGAAAACAGTTGCGATGCGACGTTATAAAAAAAAAGCCCCTGCATATAAGACGGAGAGATGAAGATACTGTATGCGAAGGTTGAACAGGCGATGACTTCCAAGGTTAGAGGAGGCGGTGCAAGGTAGCCGGCGAGAGGACTTGAACCTCCGACCAACTGATTACAAATCAGTTGCTCTACCAACTGAGCTACGCCGGCATAACAAAAAATTACTATAATTCTGCGCATATGTCAACTACACCATACCTTAATGTAGTTGCTTTTAGAATAATCTAAACGCTAACGGTGTTCCTTAAGCAGCCTGATGACTCGCGTAACCGGAAGAATCACCCGGGTTTCGCTGCACTCAACCGGACTAGCCGAACTTTTTCTTGAGCGAAGCAAGTTGGGCAAAGAGTTCTCCGGGGATGCGAGTACCGAATTTGGCATAAAATTCTTCTGTGTCAGAGATTTCTTTTTTCCAGTCTTCGGGATTGATCTCGAAAAGTTTCTTTTTGGCTGACTCACTCAGCGTAATGCCTGACAGGTCCAGATCTTTAAGCAACGGTATATTGCCCAGAGGAGTTTCCTGAGCTGAAACGGTATTATTGACGCGGTCGATCATCCATTTGATTACGCGCGAATTCTCGCGGTATCCAGGCCACAAGAAGCTGCCATCCTCATCTTTTTTGAACCAGTTGACCATGAATATTTTCGGCAGGTTCTTTGCCCGTTTTTTAAAACTTAACCAGTGTTTGAAATAATCACCCATATTATAGCCGACAAAAGGAAGCATGGCCATCGGGTCGCGCCGGACAACCCCTGCCTGGTGCGCTGCGGCTGCTGTTGTTTCTGAGCCCATGATGGATGCAGAAAACACGCCGTGATCCCAGTCAAAACATTCGGTCACCAGGGGAACCGTTGTTTTACGCCGGCCGCCAAAAATGATGCCTGAGATCGGTACTCCCTGCGGGTTATTATATTGATCTGACAGTGTCGGGCAGTTGTTGATCGATACCGTAAACCGCGAATTCGGGTGCGCAGCTGGTTTGCCGGAAGCGGGGTCGTATGGTGTTCCTTCCCAACTGGTGAGGTGTGCCGGCGGAGTGCTCGTCAAGCCTTCCCACCACGGGGTACGCGTATCGGTGTCAAGGGCGGTGTTTGTAAAGAGGGTGGGGAAGAACTTGTCGTTTTTGAGCGTTTGCATCATGACCGGGTTTGTCTTATCAGAAGTTCCCGGTGCAACGCCAAAAAAGCCTTTTTCCGGGTTGATCGCGTACAGTCGCCCGTCTTTGCCGACATTAATCCATGCAATATCGTCTCCGAGGGTCCATACTTTATATCCTTTAAGAGTTGGATCAAGCAGGGCCAGATTAGTCTTGCCGCACGCAGAGGGGAATGCTCCAAGGAAGTAGGTAATCTTGCCATCGGGAGATTCAACGCCGATGACAATCATATGTTCTGCCAGCCATCCCTCAGTATACCCGAGATACGACGCGGTACGCAGTGAATAGCATTTTTTTCCAAGCAGTGCGTTGCCGCCGTACCCGGAACCGAAACTCATGACCATGTTGTCTTGAGGAAAATGCATAATCCAGCGCCGGTTCGGGTCGAGCTCACCGATAGAGTGAAGGCCCTTAAAAAATGTGTCAGAGGTCCCAATCCGGGCGATTGTTTCTTTGCCGACATGAGTCATTATTCGCATGCTGATCGCGACATATGCGGAATCAGAGATCTGTGCACAGGCTTTGGCATAGGGGGAGTCGGGATGACCCATCATAAAGGGAATCACATACATCGTCCGGCCCTTCATGCACCCTGCATAGAGGGCGTTCATCTTGTTTTTGGCTTCAACCGGGTCCATCCAGTTGTTGTTGGGGCCGGTATCTTCTTTGTTGGGCAGGCACACGAACGTCAGATGTTCTGTACGGGCCACATCGGTTGGATGTGACCGGTGATAGAAAGCATTGGGATATGCAGCGGGGTTTATATCACTGAAAATGTAGTTGCCGGCAATTTTTTCTTCAGTTTTTCCAATCCGTATAAGTTCCCTTTTCAAGAACAACTTTTTTTGTCGCATACGGCGTTCCTATGATTTCCTCAGGTGCGAACCACAGTTTGATTTCCCGTTCTGCTTCGGCCGGATCCGATGAACAATGGATCACGTTTTCGTATACTCCCTTGGTGGTAATACGGCCGTAGGCACCCCGGATGGAGATAGGATCGGCTTCTTCAGGGTTCGTTGCGCCAGCTATGCGGCGGAGCTTTGAAATAGCGTCCTGGCCCTGGTAGACGAACGCCAGTACCCGGTTGTACGGTTCTCCATGAATTTTGCCCTGGATGTATTCGATTAGTTCGGCAAAAAAAGGTTTGTCTTTTAAGTGTATATAATGGTTTGAAGCCAGCTTCTGGTCAACCTGAACGACTTTGGCGGCAATAATACACAGTTTTGCTTCGGACAGTTTGGTTAAAATGTTGCCGGTCAAGGATTTTTTTAATCCGTCTGGCTTAATTAAAACAAGCAGCTGCTGGATATCTTTTTCGGTTCCGTTGGTCATAATAACAATCTCCTTTGAAGGCCTTTAAATTTGAAGGATTATAGTAAATGGGAGTATCGTTGTCAAATGCGGTCTTAAATACTATAATAATCTAATTACCACACAAAAAAGCAGTGCCGGGGACAATGTCTGGTAAAGAGAATCCCATTGTGAGGAAAACCCATGAAAATGCTTGAAAAACTATTCGCGCGTAACCGGGTGTATACCGGCAACGCTGTCCATTTTTCCGTAGATGAAATCATTTTGCCCGATGGAAAGAAAGCGACACGGGAATACATGGAGCATCCGGGTGCGGTCGCCGTGATCCCCTTTGTAGATGACAAAAATATTATTCTGGTCAGGCAATATCGATATCCCGTTCATGAAATTACCTGGGAGCTTCCCGCGGGCAAACTTGACAAAGGAGAAAAAATAGCGGTATGCGTCAAGCGCGAGTTGGAAGAAGAAACGGGATATACCGCATCCCGCATACGAAAACTGATTTCTTTTTGGCCGACTACAGCATTTTCAAATGAGGTAATCCATATTTTTTCCGCTCACGGGCTCAAAGAACGGCAAAAATGTCCGGATGAAGACGAATTTATCGATCATAAAATCGTTCCCCTGGCTAAAGCGCTGGCCTGGGTAAAAACGGGCAGGATACGGGATTCAAAATCGATTATCGGGCTGTTGTACTGCGCCAGATACTCGTTATAAGATAAGACACATACAGGTTGAGTCGGGCAACTCTTTTTTTGGGCCGAGGTTTGGATGAATCTGATTTTTCGTGTTGCGAAGTAAACCTTATGACTACACTAATGCGAAGACGGCATACTGATGAACCAATCGATAATGAAAAAACAAAGAAGTGGCACCAACGTGTCATATCGCCTGAGAAAATATCCTCTAAAATCGTGGATAAAATAATTGCTTTGGTTGGCAACCCTAATGTCGGCAAGTCGGTGATCTTTAGCCGTCTGACCGGTACATACGCGGTGGTGTCGAATTACCCCGGTACGACGGTGGACATAAGCCGCGGTGTTGCGATTTTTGGCGGCCGGAAATTTCAGGTGATCGATACACCCGGCACCAATTCACTGGAACCTGTTTCTGAAGATGAACAGGTAACGCGTGATATTTTACAGCGTGAACAGCCTGACGTGATTGTCCAGGTGGCCGACGCGAAAAATATGTACCGGACACTGTTGTTGACCTTGGAACTGCAGGCGCTGGGAATTCCGTTGATATTGGATCTCAACATGTTTGATGAGCTTCTCCAGCGCGGCATGAAGATTGACCGGGAAAAGCTTGAAAAAGTGCTGGGCATCCCGGTTGTAGAGTCAACGGCAGTCTTGGGAGAAGGCATTGCGGAACTAAAACGACATATTCGCGCGGCATCAGACACCCCCGCGCAGCGGATTGCCGGATCACCGCACCTCTCTGCCGAAACCACTGAAGCACGGCATCATAAAGCGCGGGAAATCACTGCCCAGGTCTTAAAATCATCGGCGCGCCGGGAATCATCGTGGATGGAAAAAGTCGGTGCTGCCATGATGCATCCGTTGTGGGGATATCTCTTTGTCGCCGGAGTGCTCATCATTCTTTACGAGTTTGTCGGTGTTTTCGCGGCGGGAACCGTTGTCGGCTTTCTTGAGCACACCGTGTTTGGCGCCTGGGTAACACCCGCGGCAGCGCATCTTATCGATCGCATGACAGACTCACCGCTGGTCAAAGATTTCCTTATCGGCAAATATGGTGTCATTTCCATGGCTATTTCGTACGCGTTTGCTATCGTTCTTCCGATTGTGACAGCTTTTTTTCTTTTCTTCAGTGTCCTTGAAGACACCGGCTATCTGCCGCGGCTATCGGTTATGTTGGACCGTTTATTTAGGATATTCGGGCTTAACGGCAAAGCTGTCCTACCCATGGTGCTGGGACTTGGCTGCGGCACTATGGCCGCACTAAGCACGCGGATCCTTGAAACCAAAAAAGAGCGGATAATCACCATCATTTTGTTATCGCTTACCATCCCCTGTTCGGCACAAATCGGCGTTATCCTGGGGCTTTTGTCCGGCGTCTCCTGGAAAATTGCTGTTATCTGGATTGCTTCAATCGCCATTTCGATCGTTTTAGTGGGTTCTGTGTCAAGCAGGCTTGTTCCCGGAGAACAATCGCCATTTATATTTGAAATACCGCCGGTACGTATTCCATCAATCGTTAATATCCTGCGCAAAGTTGGTATGAGACTAGTATGGTATCTTAAGGAAGCGGTACCTTTGTTCGTGCTGGGAACTGTTCTATTGTTTATTGTCGACAAAATGGGGATCCTCACGATCATTGAGCACATGGCACGCCCGGTCATTGTATCGATTCTGGGGCTGCCGCCGGTAACAACGGCGGCGTTTCTCATCGGCTTTTTACGGCGCGACTACGGCGCAGCTGGTCTGTATGTCCTTGCAAAACAAGGACTGCTTGATCCCGTTCAGGTGCTTGTCAGTGTTGTCGCTATAACGCTTTTTGTTCCGTGTATTGCCCAGTGTTTTATGGTCATAAAAGAACAGGGCTGGAAACTGGCGATGATGATTTTTGCCGGTGTTACCCTCTATGCCATTACGTTTGCCGGTATAGTCAATGTCATCGCCCGGGCAATCAAACTGTAATATACGCATTGTCACGCCGTGCTTCATCAGAAAGATCAGAACAGCCAGGCGGTAAAACATTATTAATTGGTAGCAGTAGTTAGTTAACGATCAGATGGGCCGGTAAAATTCCCTGGCTGAAAAGATTTAATAAAAAACAAGTATCATGGAGGTCCCCGTGAACGCTCAGGAATGTTATGACGTAGAAGAAGCGCTTGGAGTTATCTGGAACTGCATTGAAAAAAAACAACTTTCTGACGGAAAAAGCCAGAAAAATCAGCTGCGTGAATCTATCGTTGAACGGTTAAAATCCGGGGTCAGTGAAACGGTGTTTGATGAGTTGGTGGATAAAAAACTGATAATGGTTGACGGCAATTCCATTAGTCTGATGCCGCAAGGAGAGGCGGTTGGCCGCGATGTTACCCGCCGGCATCGTTTAACGGAGCGTCTGTTGGCTGACGTGTTATTGGTCAAGGGAGCGGATATTGATGCGACCGCTTGCAAAATTGAACACATCATTTCGACGGGCGTTGCCGACTCCATTTGTACCTTGTTGGGCCATCCCCGTGTCTGCCCGCACGGGTCTCCGATTCCGTCCGGCGAATGCTGTAAACGCTTACAATCCAGTGCTGAACCTATTGTTACCCGGCTTGATACCTTGCCGGTAGGGGAATCGGCTATCGTAGCGTATCTGGTAACGAGCAGTCATCCCTATATACACAAACTTCTTTCACTAGGCGTCGTACCAGGCACACCGGTACGGCTCCACCAGAAATCACCCTCATTTGTGATAACCGTTAACGAAACGCAAATTGCACTGGACGCAGAAATTGCCCGCCAGATTTATGTCCGCACCTGTTGATGAAGGTGCACATATTTATTAGCATTGTTATCGACTCTCACCGCAGGCCTGGGAAATTATGGTAATACTCGTGAGTATCCAGCCCTATTAACATCCTTTGATCGACGGTGTTCTCAAAGAGAAATCCTGTTTCACAAAATTTTCACATTCTTTTCTCTCATTTTACAGTTGGTTATGGTACTATGATAATGCGACAGAGAAGTGTTGGGAGGAATGTATGGAATCCGCTGTTCTGATTGTCGAAGACGAGAAGAATATTGCCAGTTTGTTAGGAGATCGTTTACAGGAGGAGGGATACCAGGTACGAGTCGCGTATACAGGAGCGGATGCACTCAAGCAGCTCAAAGAAAAAAGTCCGGACGTAATCACTCTTGATATTTACCTTCCTGATGCAAATGGTTTGACCTTGCTTAAAGACATTAAAGCCAATCCCGAAATGAAAAAAATACCGGTTATCATAATTTCCTCAAGCGATGACGAAGGTGATGGAGTCAAAACTCTCGGCGCTGAAGGGTTTTTCCGCAAGCCGGTAGATTTTACAAAACTCTTTGACATGTTAAAGACCCTGAAAACAAAAAACCCTTGACAGGGCATAGGTTTTACCTTATAGTAGTACTAAGTGTTTGAGTATAATAGGTGCTGTTATGAAATCAACTTTTTCGGGATCATCCTCTGCTTTCACCATTTCTGTTAAGTTAATCACTGCGACAGCAATATTCTGCATGGTTTTTAATGGGCTGGCGCCACGATACAGTATAACGCCACATGACTATGATGAGCTTTCCCGTGTTGTGGGAACTCAGATTCTGCTCATGCAATTTTTTTCTTTTTCTACTATCCCGATGACTATTGTCAACCAGTTGATGCGTGATGTTGCCGGGAAACCTCACGCAAACCATCACACAAAAAAACAATCAGGGACCAGTACTGAAGCATCAGCGGGTTTTTCAATCGTATCGGGAGAGACGCGTCAGATTTTTAACCGTGGTGCAGCTTCTTTTCCGGATGCACCCAGTCATCTGTCACCGGTTTGCATGTTCCAGCAGGGATATTTAAACCGTTCGACGCAAGGGCCACCGGTAGATCCGCCCATCGGGTTTATTGTGAACCTATTGTTGTTTTTTTTCCTTTTGCCACGAAGCGGTATTGAGGATCATGCTACTATTGCAGCAATAAAGAATTTTTATGCCCGGTTCGCGCACGCGACCCGGGTTTTTTGTTGCTTCGGAGAAAGAGCGGCAATGCTATGAATAACTCCCCTGTGTCTCGCCATTCGAGTCGTCTTGTAAGACGGGCGACAGTCATTGCCCGCCGGACACTGCGTCACATCGGGCTCATCCGGCCGGTGGCAATCATCACTCTGTGCTGCTTCTTGTTAACTTCAGTCGTAGGACAGTCGGTGTCGGCACTAGTTGAAGATCATCAGACTATTGCGCAGTTCCACCAGATGTTTGAAGGACTGCTTATTCCAGCCAGTATCGGCCGTATCACCGAGGGATGTTATTTCGGCAGTAAAGACGTGGTTATAAATATTCAGGATCTGCACTGTAACCCTGAAGTTCAGAAGAACATCAGTAAGATTCTCGGAGTATTCGATACAAAGTACCGGATAAACAACGTGTATCTGGAAGGTGCTATTGGAAAAGTCGATACATCCTGGCTGGGAGCGGTTTCGGACAAACGGGTTCGCCAGAATATGCTTGATTCTCTCATCAATAGCGGCAAACTTACCGGTACTGAGTACTATGCGGCTATTTCGGGCAAAAAAGATTTGATTCGCGGTATAGAAGATCCCGCGTTGTACAAAGCCAATCTGGTGCGTTTGCAGCAGATGATGGATAACGAAAGAAAGATCGATACTCTTATTGACGGGGTTTCATCAGATCTCAATTCATTAAAAGATGCATACCTGAGCAGAGGCAACAGAAGGCTTGAACAAAAAACCGCTGATTCTGTAAAAGCCGGGACAGCGCCTCGTGAATATTATCGGTTCCTGTCAAAGATGGCCGAGAAAAATGAGATCAATTTTAGCAGTTTTAAAAATCTTGCCGCGTACCAGCGGATGATTGACGGAGAATCTGGGTTTAACTACAGTGAAATTTCACGGGAGATGCAGGAATTTGTTATGGTACTTAAACGCCAGCTTCCCTATTCGGCGTTTAAATATCTGTCTGATAAAACGGATAACTTCACTCGCTTAGATGAAATGTATTTGTATCTTTCCCGCATAGCCGGAGAATATAACCTTAATCTGGCGGTAAACTTTCCGAAATTGCAGCAGTTCTTCGATTACGTCAATCTGACCCAAAGTGTTAATCCTCTGACGCTCATTAAAGAAGAATCAATGCTTGTCCGGGACCTCAAAGATATCCTGGCTGAAAGCCAGAGTGAACGGGATGTTATTTTCCTGTGCAATTTCTTCCGGCTCTACGGTGACTTTTTAAAAAATAAAATTACGCTCGACGACTACAAATATTTTCAAGCCAACTACAGCCGCTTTGAATTGTTGTTTGACAAGTATGTTGACGGCAAACGGCTTGAAGCGTTCGCTCCGTATTTTAACAGCATGAAGACGTTCTATCAGGTTAATGAGGAGCGTAACCATATCTTTATGCGTAACACCGTTGGTGAGCAGCCCAGTGCAGCGCCAGCAGTCGAAAAAGTAGAAACGGCTGCCGAACGTGAGAAGATAATCTCATCTCTTGATACCGGCAGGATATTTTTAACGGTGACGGGCGGTTTTCATACGAGAGGGTATACCGAACTTCTCAAGGCACAGAAAATCTCGTACATTATTGTCACCCCGAACGTTACCCATGAAAACGCCATCGCGGAAGCGGTATATCCCAGTCTGATAGAAAAGCAGGGGAAATTCCTTGCGCAGACACTTGCTGCACTGGCGTTGTCGCTCAATCCGGATAATATGAGAATACAGGAAGTAATCGGACAGTACATTGTGAGCCAGGCGGGGAAAAATTCTGAAAATATATCCCGTGTTGCCAGTGATATCCAGGGAATGTTAGATAAAATAACCAGTAACCCCGCGGGATATCAAACACAGCTTCATCAAGCGTATCCTGACATCTTTCCAAATGAGGCGGTCCCCACTTCCCTGACTATTGATAATTTACATAAGGACGAGACGGGATTTCATTATACGTTGATCAATAAAACGGCAGGGACAGAACAGACATTCCATCTGTCGGATGATGGAACGCCGGTACTTGAGGGCGAAACTGCCGTTCCTGCGATCGCAAAAAAATCGGGTATTGCTCAACTTATTGGTAAATGGAAATTAAGTTATGCCCGTAGCAAAAAGTTTCATGTCACTCCGGGCAAGGGCGGTAATGGCGTTGCTCCTGAAACCGAGACAATAGGCAATACAAAAACGGAACCTGTTATTGCCGTGAAGAAAAGTATCTTGCCGGCAGTGATGGCTGTTTCGGCGATTGTTCTCATTGCCGGAACAGCAGCCGCTCTACTCGTCGGGTTCAATGCATTAGTGTTGGGTCTGGCCGCAGGACTCATTGGTGTACTGGTGGCGACTCTTATAAAGAAAATTGCCGGCAACCGCGCGAACTTCGTGGGCAACGTTGTGGCCGCAGCACCCGTGCTGTTTGCGGGAGGACTGCTGTTCATGCATATGCCCATTGTGCTAGGGGTGATGGCGATAGGATGGATCCTCGGCTCACTTCTTCCCAGAGCACTATCGACCGGGCAGAAAAACTCATGGCAGAAATACCAGGATGTGGTATCTGCCCCTGAGACAGCTGAAAGTCAGGTTAAGGAAGCTGCCGAGAAAACGGTCCAAGAAACCGCCGAGAATCCGCAAGATGCAATCGCTGCCATTGGAGCTGAAGTTTTGCCGCTTCTCACTGCTCGTGAGAAAGCAGTTTTTGAAAAGCTGGATTGGTCGCAGGTATATAATAGTCTTGAACGAAAAAACAGGAACACCTATAGCGATCGCAAGTATGGACGCTTCATGGCGAAGTTCGAGCCGGGCGAGATGACTCATGGTGTCATAGCTGCAGTTCGCGGTAAGGCTAAAGAACAGAAAAATGGTCTCCGGGGTCTTGCTTCAACGCTTATTATCGGGCTTATTGGAGGAACGGTCATACAGTTGTTTAACGGATTTTTCCTGAGATACTATGGCAGTACCTTCCAATATTATTATCTTAACAGAAGCAAAACGAGCTATTTAACCAAACAGGAGATTATTCACGCTGTTATCGATGAATTAGGTTCTCAAACCCGGTCAGTCCATCCGTTTGAAGGGTTTTGGAGTAAGGTTAATCAATCAGCCTCTTCACCATCTCAAACGGGGATCAAGAGGATCGTGGGCTGGGCTGTCTATGTTCCTTCATTTATAATGACCGCTGTGTTCTCATTGTTATCGGCATCGGCAACTAAGGGGAGTACCAGTCTGGGATCGGTTCCTGTTCTCCGCCATGCGACAGACCTGGTAATGGTCATTTCAGAGTTAGTATTTATCACGCCGCTGCTGCGGTTTATGAAAGATCGCGGCAAACTGTATCTCGTGAGCACTGTCGTTGTCGGGTCGGTGTTAAACGTTATCACCACACATCCACTTCTTATTATCCCGCTGGCGCTGCTGTATGTGTGGAAGGTCAGTTCTTGGCAAAAATCTATCGGTAAATCTGGAGATAAGAACGAATATAATTCGCAGGCCGACCATAGGAAACGCAGTATTTTTGGACTTTTTGCTTGGATAATAATTCCCGGGATTATACTCACTCTCGTTTTCCCAATGGCTCCCCTATTTGCAATGATTGCGCATCACGCCGTTACACAAACCGTGCCGGTATTTGTTGCGTTGATAAGCAGTGTTACTCTTCATGGGTTGATTAGACCATTTGCCACTGTGTTTATCCGCAGGATGAATGCCACGTACCATCAGAAGGTAAGTGCGCGGCTTGCACTTAGTTTTGCTGCCCAAATTCAGTCAGAAGAAACACAACAATGGTTGTCCGTCAACGAATTAAAAAATTCCTCCAACGAGACTGCTGGTATTGAAATCAATCTCAAGAATGCCGCCGGTGAGACCGTCTTGCAAATTCCCTGGGGATATTCCGCCCAAGAGTTACAATCCATGCTTGAAACGCTGAAGAATTTCGAGCCGCAACCCGATGATGCGGCTAATTTTGAGCTGCTTAAAACAGCAATTGTCAGTTATTTGGCGGCTGTCATGGATTACAATGACACCATTAAAGGTCAGCCGATAAACACGATCTTTAATTTCATGTCTCTCGGCTTTATGTTTAGCGATACTGCAATCGTTACGGGATCGAATATCCAGAAAGACCGTATTCGGGAACTCTTAAATGAGATAGTGCCCCAGGGACCCCCAACGCGAGACGAAGCTACTCTTGCGGGGATTCGCGACGCTGTTCGTACCGCGACAGCGCAAGCACCGGCTGATGTTATGACTCACCGCTCATTTTGGAAGGGTGTAATGACCGGCTGGTTCACCATGTGGTTTATCGCTACCGAAATTGCCGTAGCACTGGGAGATATGGGAGTCTTTGACTTTGTCCTTGGCAAAATTACGGGGCATAGCGATATACACTTTTTCTCACAGATTGGACTACTTATTGAAGGGGCAAATGCCCAACACCCGATTGCCAATAGCGGGAACGTATTTTTTAACTGGAACAGCGGGATCGGTACGTTTGTGCTCCGTGGCGGTATGCTGGGCGCATTTAATAACCTGGTAAACGACCTATCTGCTACCTCTCATCTGGTGACTCATGGGGAATCTCCTTTTTCGGCCTGGCATCAAGTTCAACAGAACAATACGAACACCATTCTCGCTCAGAGAGAGATGTTGGCAATGGAATCAGGCAAACCGATGGAGACTCCTCAACAGACGTTATTACAGAAGGCGGCA
>JBELAT010000072.1:0-10433 GCA_049508565.1 Endomicrobiales bacterium
GGTTCGGCCCCGAACTAGAACATGTGCCCGGCAATCAGGTTGCCCCTCTAGCATTTGAGAATATAAAAAGGGCGGTCTATGCTCAGACGATGATGATCCATCGAGCTATCGGGATCCCTACTTTTGGATGGACCTCCGATGAAATCTAGATCGGCAGCTACTATTTTAGTTATCAATTGTGGAAGCTCGTCGCTTAAATACCGTGTAATACGAATGCCCGAAGAAATAGAATATGCAAGTGGCGAAGCTGTTCGCGTAGGTACTCGCACGACCACACAATCTGCAATAATACATAGTGTCCATGGTAAGAAGCATACGTTGAACGTGCCACTACCTGATCATTCAGCCGCTTTCCGTGCCGTCATTTCCCTATTGACGCACGATATGCAATTATATCCGGAGCTTGCATATAAATACTTTGCGCATCGTTATGTCCATCCAGGCACTCAGTTCTCAAAGACAACGTTTCTCGATGAAAAGACTATTGATCGCCTAAAGAGTGCCGTCAGTCTTGCTCCGATTCACAATACAATATCTCTTGAGTTGATCGAAATGTGCAGTCGGGAATATCAAAACATCCCGCAGTATGCTGTCTTCGATACTGTTTTTCACCGGACTATCCCTCAAGAACTCTCGTCCTATGCACTGCCTGAGGAACTTGTTAAGAAATATCATCTTAGAAGGATCGGATTCCATGGGATTTCACACCGTTTTATCATGGAGGAATCCTGCCGTTTTCTTAACAGGGATCCTGTGACACAGAAAATAATCAGTTTTCATCTTGGGAGTGGCGGTTCGAGTGTTTGTGCCATGCGCAATGGCAAATCTATCAACAACTCAATGGGATTTACTCCTCTTGAAGGCCTGATGATGAACACCCGTTGTGGAGACCTGGACATCGGTGTTTTACTTCAGGTTATGGAGAAAAACCATTTTACCGCTGAAGATATGGAAAAAGTTCTCAATTACAAAAGCGGTATCTTGGGAGTATTTAGCAGTTCATCCGACATGCGTGACGTTGTGAGTCGTCTCAATGACGATAAAAAGGCACAGATAGTCTTTGCCATGTATGTGCGAAGAGTTCGCAAATATCTCGGCTACTATACCCTGCTTCTTAAGAAGGCCGACATTCTTGTTTTTACCGACACGTTGGGTATTGAATTGCCTTTGTTGCGAGAGAGAATATGTGAAGGGTTAGACTGCTTTGGAATAAGACTGGATGTGACAAAAAATAATGTAACCGATTACCGGAACACCGATCTGACAAAAGAGGGATCGCAAACAAGAATTCTTGCCATACCAACCAATGAAGAAATAATGATTGCTCGAGAGACATTTGAGGAGGTTCATAATGATCATCGTTGCTGAACCGTGTCAGCAGAGTGTTACGTTAACGGGTTTTGGCATGAGGAAAACTCTGCCGATACTCTGGAAATATGATCACGCATTTTCGACGCAAAAAGGATCAGACAGTTTGCGCGAATGCATCTCTCGTCTTATGGGAGACGAGACACTGGATGCCATTTCTTTCCGGCTTACGTTCGGTGATGATTCATTCAAATCACCAGTTAGGATAAATGACGGTTTTTCACGCCAGCTGGAACAGTTTTCTAGCCGGTTTCCCCTACATATTCCAACCATTTGTGCGATCATCAACTTATTTTCTTATGCATTAAAAGGTGTTCCCCAATTCGCCTATTTCGAAACTGCATTTTTTTCAGGTCTTCCTGCGCGCGAAAAGTGTTACCCCATTGCCACGCACTACAGCTCAACTGCTGAAATTCTCAAGCATGGGTTTCATGGTATCTATCATAAGTGGCATGCCGACCAACCCGGCGTGGGTAACAATGTGATCTCGATCGTTCTCGATCGTCATACAACAGTATGCGCCATTAGGGATGGTTCTCCGGTCGCGGTAAGTCTGGGCAACACGCCTCTTGAAGGGGTCATGTCCATGCGCAGCTGCGGCGACATTGATCCAGGTATTATTATTTACCTGATGAAAGAGCAAAACCTCTCACCATACAAAATTGATGACATTCTCAAAAACAAGAGTGGATTCTATGGGATGACCGGCTTTGACTTGCCATTGGATGATTTGATAACTCTGTATGAGAAAGATACCAAGGTTACGCTGGCGTTCGATGTGTACAAAAATCAGATCCTGAAATATATTGGAGACTACATCGTTGAACTGCACGGATTTGATTCCATTATTTTTGGCGGGAGACACGTCCAAGGGCTTGAGCGGATAATATATGCTCTGGCAAAAGATCTTTCTTTTCTAGGGATGCCCCTCGTTGAGCTACCTTGGGATGATAGCCGGGAGTTGTGTCGGATCACCGCCGACAGCTCTTTAAAGAATATATATGTCAATTCACTCGATGAGACAGACATTATTTGTCGTGATACTCATAACTTGTTGAATGTCTGTATCCTGAAATAATTTAATAGTTTCTTATTTATCGCAGGCATCGCCTCCCACCAACATAACAAACTAGTACAACACTCATGTGTTGGATGTCAATTCTGATTATGCCCACGCGTGTTGAACTGAAAAAAACAACAGGTCGGACCAGGAGCTCCCCTCTCTGCCCACCTAGCTTCCTCTAAAGACTGTATAGAAAATATCAATTTTTTAAATATTCTTTAAAACCGAGGGTGGCTTGTTAGCCTCTTATATAATTTTCTTCATGTTATATAATTGCAATACATATTTTTGGTTAGTGGCAGTCCGAATCAAAAGGAGGCAGTCGATCGATTATTTTAACTTCGTAGTCGGCGAGATGGAAAGGACACCCGTTAATACTAACAGACAATGGTACCGAGCTTGTGTTAATAACCATTATTTTCTGCGGTGAGGCCAGCACAGCAACAGCACTGGATGAAGAATGCACTGCAAAAAGCGGCGTGCCGGGAATGATAAAATCATGAAAGCTTTTATAAGTATAATACCACGGTTTCGGCTGACCACCGCCTGCCGTAGTGTCAGTCCATAGCGGCGGGTTACACTCTTTACTGGCAGTTCCCGACCACAACAGAGTAACTGACGCACCAGAATTTATTTGCTGCATTACTGAATATGCGCCAAGGGCATTGTCAACCGAATCGGTTTCTATATTCTGGGAAGGAGCGGTATACCATTCTGCCCACCAAATGGGTAGCGAGTGCCCTCCTGGCTGCTGGCGAATCCATGCATTTGTTGCAGAAAACTTTTGGGTCATGGTAAAATCGTCAGTGGGATTAACACCAAACTTGGTAGCATTGGCACCATCCACTGAGATGAATTCTGCACCAGCCTTATTCTGCAGCCAGTACCCAATAGCATCGAGTACCCTCTGGTCCATTACCCCCCACGGCCCAGTCAATGAAGAAGGGTTGCTCATGCAAGAAGCCTTTTGGCCGCTGTCCATAACGATGTAAGGTCCACCAACGTTTATGGAAGTGGAATCGATGCCGAGGTTTGTCGCAGTTTGTTTCAAACGTTGATAGACAAGGTTGTACATATACGTATAACCATGTTTCGCATTGGGACCCGAAGCATCTCCGGGACTACTATCGTAGTCCCAATGGTTACAAGAAGGATTGTAGTATCCTTTAAACTCGTTCCAGACTTGGAAATACCGTACATTATACGGTGCCACCATATAGCGTTCGGCAACACATTGCACCAGTTTAAGCCAATCATTCATTTTATTATCGAGAATGCGGGAACTGTAGGCGATGGAGTTCCATTCATCTGTTTGCAAGAGAGGCTTGGTTGTTCCATCTACATTAAGCTGGCCTTTCATCCACCACGGAGCCTCACAGAGACTGATGACCGGAGTGGCTCCCGTATCAAGAATATTTTGCATCTGGTGGTCCATTCCGCTCCAGAGCGTCGGTTCGAGCTGAGCAGGGTTAGGCCATGGATCGGGAGTACCCCATGCCATGATAGGCTGGTTAACAAATGTGATACCATTGGCAATAAGAGATTTAACGTTGTTTACTGCAGAGAGGTCACAGCCTGTCCAAGGGAAACACAACTCGTTATCCACCTGAGATATTCCTGGAGCATAAGCGCTGATCACGGTAATGGAAGAGTAATCGATGGTAACCGTAACATCATCTGCGCGAGCTGTGGCAGAAACAGCAAGCACTATGAAAAGACAAAAAGGAACTTTTAAATACTGCATACATGTCATTTTTGTAAAATGGGGAGGAGCATAGTCAACAACGTCAGAGCCAGAATCGTGTTTTTAAAGTTTGATAGGCACTGAGAAATGTATTTTTTCGATTAGGGATTTTAGCATTTTTAAATTAATTTTGCTCTAAATTCTTTTCCGAGTTATATTCGGAGATAAAAGCTGATAAGACTAAGGCCCTTATTTTTTCCCTTCCATAAAGGGGAATGAAGACTAGGGACTGAAATGAGGCTCACGACATATTATCCGGCGGCAAGCAGTGCTCTGAACGTGTCGATAGTCATCGGCATTGTCACATCTTTTACTTCCTCAAGGAGTCCTTTCTTAAAGTCTTCAACAAGTAAATCGGGAATTACGCCGAGAGCAATAGCCATCTGCACGGGTGAGCTATCGATCGCATTGGTCTTGGCTATTATCCGGTTTCTGATAGCCTCTTTGAATTGCTCATGAGTAACATCAGGCGGCTCTCCAAAATATCCCACGAGAACACTGTCTGCTTCAAGCCTTTTTTTCAGCGTTATCTGGCGTGTCGTTAACTCTACTCCCAGATCAGGGGCCATCGTCAATAACCGCAGGAGGACAGCCTGTTCCTCGATAGTAAACCTGACTGCGAACCGGCCACTGTAGCGATCTTCTGCTTTCGCGGAAAGATCCCCTAACTGCGCAATCAACTTCTTCTTAATATCATTTATTCTTTCTGCTTCCATTCTCTCTCTGAGTTCCCTTATTTTCCGTGCACCGTTTACTTTCTTTGTTGTAATTTCTTTCAATATCTCACCTTCTCTAACGACAGGCAGGCCCATCCGCCACTTCATAAACTGCACCAGAGGCTCCTCATCTTCCCGGGGCTGGGCGAATGCAACAAGCATCTTCTTAAGTCGGTCTGTCTCGCCACTCTCGTCCATCTTTTTCCTATCGACCATCTCGCCACGTGCATTAGGTTTTCCAATCCCCGGCAGCTGGCTCAATAGAGCTTCTCCTAACAACTCATCAATAAACTCATTGAACATTGCTTCTCTGATGCCACTCTTGTCTCCCCTTTGCATAAGGGTCTCGATATTGATAACCTGAATTAGTAGTATTTTATGTTCAGCTTTGAACCCAGAAGAAGATGGACTTTTGAGGAAAACCTCTAAATCCGCTGCTATTTTTTCTGCCGTAGGATTTGTTCGGGCAAACGATTTCAATATCTTCGATTGTGAGTAAAGAGCATCTAATCCCAAAACGTCTTTCTCAAGAACTTTCTGCAACACCGGTATAAGGTCATGCCAGAACGCATCATTAATACTGTCGTTCGATTCGATCCCTCTAATAGCATTGAGAGACATCTGAGCCATTTCCCGACCTACGTTCCCCCAGTCACCGCGTGTCAGCGGCTGGCGCGTAATATACCGTCCTAATTCATCGAGCAAAGCCCCGAAACTGAACTCACCCTCGCCGGCAGAACCATGCCTGGTCATCTTACCCTTCAAGTTAAGGACGACCATTCTGTACAACCCGTGCAATCGATCTCTCAATGCCTGCGTGCGTCTGGCCACATCGGCGTTGTCCCTGCCGCGAAGTTCCAATTCCATTGTGTCTACATCAGCATCGTTGCCTTCTCCTACTGATTGGAAGCCTTCCAGGCCGTACCGGTCGCGCAGTTCTCTGATCTTTGCTTTTAATTCGGGTGTCAGCTCTTTGAATTTGCCGTCCACCAGGACAAGAGTTGACGGTTTTACACCACTATAGTACATCGTCCTTGCGAGCTGCTCGAGGATTTCGACTGCATCCGCTGTTGAGGTGTGTTCTTGATCTATCGTCAGGCCCACGTTCAACCTCCGGAGCGCTTTCTTGTCCTCTGATTTCATAATGGCCATGACGTTCTTAACTAACCGCGTAATATCGAATCCGGGGGTGTTCCCGGCAACATTTGCCGAAATAATCAAATTCAATTCCTTTCTTTTGCTGAGACTGTCTATGACGGTCTCTAACGTATGCCCGCCCATCGAGCCATGCTCATCAGTGAGGCCGTTTATCTGTATACTTCCACCACCCATCTTCGCAACCAAATAATCTGCTACCCCCCGTAATTGTTCAGCCTGATCTCGACCAGTGTATTTGCCTTCAGGATCGGTCAAATCCTTTGCATCGAAGCGCAGGATTAGCGGAGTCTGCCGCGTAAACGCGAGCCCCTGTCTGTTTGCACGCGCATGTTCAAGAGCCAACTGAACACCAGTGTATGACACAGCTTTTTCAAGCTCAGCTAATGCTAATTCTCCATGTCCCGCGATTTTTGGACCGACATAAAAGGGTAGCGACCGGACAGCTTCTTCAGACGCTATCGTGCCTATAGCACCATCTATCTCGACTACGCAGGGCTTGACACCGGACTCAACTTCGGGCAGCCCGATATTCCATAACTCGTCATCCAACAACGGCATTACTGACTCCCTGATCAAAGCGGGAAAATCCAGTATGTCTTCGGGGCGCTCTGGCGATAAGATCAAGACCGTTACATATCCATGTTGTTCTAGACCAATCTCCATCATGACAACGGTATTATCGTGCGGCACGGCAACCCTGCCTACAAAACGGTTATTGGGTGACAACCCTCCTTCTTCGACACTTTTTCCTAGTGCGACATTTCTGGTGGTTTTTATGTACGTTGCCATCACTACCGGGATTCCAGTCTCTCTGTGAACAACGTTTAATTCTTCAATGTCCTGATAGTTAAGCTGCGGCGTCACACGGATGAGCGATGTGCCGTGCAGCAGAGGATAATTTTGTGTCCACTGCTCAAAAGAATTTAACTGCCTAACAACACCATGAATAGCAAGCCCGAGGAGAACGTCTCTATAATTTAAATTGTGATTCATCAGACGATAACGGGTGCCCCAGTATTCAGCTTGGAAATAAACTGTAGTTGATGTCACCACTGATATAATGAAAAACAAGACAAATATATGAAGCACCGTGAGCGCCGGCACAAATACAGCCGCTGTCATTGAAACAATAGAGGCCCCCGTCAACATCGCACCCATACTGGCCCAGGCAAACATGAGGCGCGACGCTCTCTTACCGGCCGTGTAGCTTATTTCGTTGACTGCCTTGTCGACGCCATCATTGTACTTTTTTACCACTTCATTGTAGGCAGAAACTATGTTGTCATTATAGGTTTTCACCAATTCTTCGGGTGTATTACTCATCTCATCGCTACTCCACTTTTCTATCACTTCTTTTTCATCGTTTAACACCTCAACTAATGCTGGGTTTGCGTACCTCATGTCATCGTTGTCGGTGTCATCGATGACCATGCTGGCAATTTGAGCATCTATATCGATGATTCTGTTTTTTCTCCATTCCAGGATTGCCTCGGCGCTGTGCCCCGTTTCCCATTGCAAAACCGCCGCAGTACTTCGCAGCTTTTTCGCAGACACCTTGAGCTTGGGAAGCTTCTCGACGTGATGAGCAATCGCAAATTCGCTTGGATTGATTATCAAATCTCTTGCCACCGTTTTTGAAAGTCGCCACCAGATCGAACGCGACCACATCCCATGCATTTCCGGTCTACCTTCTCTACTCCACTTTAGAACTATGTTGACATTCTCTTCCAGGCGATCTGATAATTCTTCCATTCTTGTTTTCGCGAGCGGGTTCAGGTAGGATAATGTCCTTTTAAGTGTCGGTTTGATCATAGATGTGCTGGTGATCCTGGCTCCAGTGTCTTGTGGACCTGCAGTCAAAAGATCATTCGGGTTGTTCAAGTTCCAGTCTCTGTGTAATCTCGCATTAGACATGTAAATAATCTGGCGCATGACAACAAAAAGCACAATCACGACCGCTGCATCTGCCGCTTTAAACCACAAAAATGGCACGAAAACGTCAACAGTTGTCATGGTAATTACTAATACTCCTAAAATTATTCGAAACAGCGACGCCTGAGACTTACTCTGTTTTTTTATTGTGTCGATTGTCGCGGACATTTTTTCATATAATTGCTGGTATTGAGGAACTATTTCCTCATCGTATACCTTTTTAAATCTTAAGAAGTTATCTTGAGTTAGCCGGTTATTATCGATGAATGACTCAATGAACTGCTTCTCTTCATTTAGTTGATTGATCACAGGTGGATTTAAGGTCAATTGCTTTTGAACTTCGATTTCCGCCAGTCTTCGGTCCGACCATGATACGAAGGTTTCTACCGTTTCATTGAGCGGTGAACGCGGCAATTGAGCCTCAATATGCGCTTCTTTCAAATTATCAGCATCGTCTACAAATCGGTGCGACTCCCACCGCCCTATCTTCCCCATATACTTTTTCGGAGGTGTCCCTTTTGCCCGCTCTTGTCTCACATAATCAACATGATCTTTACCAACCAACAGGGGGGGATCAGATCTTGTACTGACATTAAGTTGCCCTTCTAATCTAGTCAGCATCGCTTGTTGTCTTTTTCCTAAGCCCGTAATATCAAACTCGTACAAACGGTCCAAACCGTATTTGGTCATTAGCACGGTTGCCGGTTTAGGAGCTTTTTCTCTATCGTGGGGCGCAAGTGCTTTTTCTTTGTCCCCGATCACCCGCGAAATATCTGCGTAGGAACCTATCGCGACAATACGCCCATCATTGTCAATGGCGATATAATCTTGCTGTAGAGTTGCAAGGTTCAGGGAAGTTTGTTGCGTTTTTCGTCTGAACTTAGTTACTTCTTCACCAGATTCTCCATGAGCATAAGAATAATATTGTCTTAATAGATCGACATTGAAGGCAAGTGCGGCACCGTCAACTAATTCAGTATTCGTTTTTTCGCGAAGTTTTCTTATAGCGGCATTTGTATCACCTTTAAACAGATGTGCACTAAACTTTCTCTGGATTGATTTAGCACGGTCTTTCGCGGCTTCAGAGTTTTTAGACAGATAATTTTTTACGCGTGCATCCGTGGTTTTTTCACCGTATTTCTCAAAATACTTGAGCACAAATGGGTCTATAGCAAAAGCTGCATGCTCTTCAGGTGTGAAATTATTATTTACCGCAATATATACCTTTCCCGCATGATACACCGCAACGGCATATTTACCATCATATTCAAAAATTCCACTCTGTGTTTTAATAAATACAACAGGGGTGTCGTTTATTAGGCTTTCCCATTTCTTTACAGGGCTGATCAGTCTCTTTTCCATGGGAAGAGCATCAGCTATTTCTAAAGGAATGATCTTAGAAAGCGTATCTATCATAATCTGGCGCAGGTGATGATCTAATTCAGGATTGTTAACCGTCTGGCCAGACGACAGCAGTGCGGCGAGAGTATTGAACTTCTCACCCGGGGAGTCATTTTCTTGCGAACCTGTCGTGGTCAACTGTTCGGGATTATTTAAGTTCCAGCGGACATGCATGGTCACATTGATGATGAGCGGGAGAAGGACTACCGAGATCCACGATGCAATCAAAATACCGTGCGTGAGCGGCGAATTGGTTGTAAACAATATTTTAATCACACCCATTATCACGATGCTTTGCAGAAGACCGACACCAGTTGCTATCATCGAAACTCTGTCAATCTTTGCTATCGCATACCGTATAGTATCGTTATAATTGCCAATAAGCTCTGCAACCGTTGAATTATACTTCGCAATTCCAATGTTAAATTCTGCAATTTTGATTCGGATTTCAATCTCAGCTTCGCCTTTGAGTGAAGGATCCTCCCAACGAATTATCTGATATTCCAGTTCCCGCATAACACCATCTAATTTGTCTTCTATATTCCATATTTTAGCGAGAAAAAGCGAGTCCGGTCTTACAATATCTTGCAGCTGAAGCAAATTAGCGAATTGGGCTCCCATCGTCTGGGTCATCCTATCGGCAAAAAAGTTCGTTGCCATATATGCAAAGAACTCACTCTCATTTAGACGAGCTAATTGACGAACGGTATTGGCTGAACCGAACGACTCGTCAGCATGGTGGGAAGGGCCAACAATGGTGAACAGATGCTTCTCACCAAAACCAGTCGGCTGGAAGTACAAATAAAAGAATTCTTTTACCGCTATTAGTGTCTCGACAAACGTCCTTGACCACCCCCGTTTCAACATCTGATCTTTCCAAGCGCGATTATCGGGAAGCGTCAGCTGGGAATATTTCCCCGTTGACAGACTTTCTCCAGTGCGAAACCCCACATCTTCTTCGGGGAGATACACATGATGGTTGGAAATATTGGCGGTCAGGGGAATATTATCGAGAATGCCCACACTTTTCACTGGTGACACCAGATTCGTT